>VSNT01000011.1 GCA_009774465.1 Lachnospiraceae bacterium | reverse complement strand
AACATAATTTATTTGAAATTACCCATACTACCAGTAGAAAATTTGGAAAAGCTTAAGGTATGGGTGATTTTTTTATGGACAAAATTCATTTATCGGAAACAGGAAAAAAATATTTATTAACAGGAGCAGTTATTTTTACAGTTTATTTTGCAATGAAATATTTAAGTCCTGTTGTATCGCCCTTTATTTTTGCTTTTCTTCTGGCGGGAGTTTTGAATCCCCTGGTAAGGGGATTAAATAAAAAAATAAAGATTCGTAAATCAGTTTTAGCAGGTATTATCCTGTTCTTTGCATGTCTGATCATTATAGCTTTAGCCTGGATAGCGCTTTCAGGACTAATTACAGGAGGCAGTGCGCTGGCGGTGCAAATGCCGGATTATCAGGAGGAATTTTATGTTGTGCTTAATGACTGCTGTCATATGATGGAAGAAAAGTTTGGAGTAGACGGCAGTCAGATTGAAAATTTCATTGTAGAACAGATCAATATCTTTATTGAAAACCTTGAGGTGAAAGTGATACCGGAGATAATGGGAAAATCTGTAGGATATATGAGAAATATTGTAGGTTTCATCAGCTTTACGGTGGTAATGATAATCGCTATACTTCTAATTATGAAAGATTATGACAGCTATCTGGAAAAAATAAAAAAGGAGGAGAGTTTTAAGGCATTAAGAGAAATAGGCGGAAAGGTGCTTTTTTACGTAAGGACCTTTATCCGGGCGCAGATTATCATTCTTTGTATTATTAGCGGAATATGCGCAGTTTCACTTACAATTATGGGAATGAAAGGAGGAATCTTATACGGGATATTAACAGGCTTTATGGATATGCTTCCTTTTATAGGAACCGGAATCATGCTTCTCCCATTGGCAATTTTCCGACTGATTAGCGGAAATTACTGGCAGGCTTTTTTCTGCTTCTGCCTTTATGCGGTATGTGCGCTGGTCAGGGAGTTTTTAGAGCCGAAGCTGATAGGAGAGAGGGTAGGAGTTTGGCCGGTAGGCATTTTATTTGCTGTTTTTGCAGGAATTCATTTATTTGGCGTATGGGGAATTATTAAAGGCCCACTGTCGTTGGTGATTATTTGTGAAAGCTGCAAATACTTGAATAACAGTTTACAATAGAATATTTACAGAAAAGCAGATTCCCTGTTATACTATTGCTGTTACTGCAAAAACAGTAAAAGAAGGTGGCAGATTGATTAAGAAAGCAGGGAAATTATTCACAACAGCATACTTATTACTTATTTTTGGTGTTTATCCTTTTTATATGAAGCAGGGGTATGTGGATATTGGAAAGGCCAAATATCATTTTTTTATATACAGTTCCCTTGCCGCAGCAGGTATTTTTACATTAATCAGTGTTTTTCTGGCATTGCAGAGTTTTTATCAATGGTTAAAGAAACGCAGGCTGCATTTAATTGACTGGAATAAATTATCGGCGGTGGATCTGTTTGTAATAATGTATGCCGCAGAGATTTTTATTTCTTATGTATTTTCAGATTTTCAAGAGGAAGCCCTGTGGGGGACAGAAGGATGGTACATGGGGCTTGTGCTTAAGCTTACATTATGTGCTTTTTATTTTTTCATTTCCAGATTATGGGATGGAAACAGGATTGTCTGGTATACGGCTTTTGCTGTATCGGGAGCTGTATTTGCTTTAGGGCTTTTGGACAGATTTTCCATTCATCTGATTCCACTGGAAATACGTCAGCCGGAGTTTATTTCCACTCTTGGAAACATTAACTGGTTCAGTGGATATTTGTCAGTACTGGCACCAGTTGGCATCTGCATGTTTTTGTTTCAAAATAAAAAAATTTATCTGAAACTGTTTTATGGGATTTATACGATAATTTCTTTCATGGCAGGATTAAGCCAGGGTGGAGACAGTATTTTTCTTTTCTTTGCAGCACTGTTTTTTATGCTGTTTTGGATTTCCCTGGAGAAGGAAACATGGTTCAGGGATTATTTTTTACTGATTTTTTTGTGGGGCTTTTCCGCACAGGCAGTCAGGCTTATGCGGGTGTTTATGCCGGATCGCTATAACTATGACACCAATAACTTATGCGCTTATGCTACAGGATCAAATATTACATTGGCGGCAGGAGTTTTTGGTATTTTAATTTACGGTATGCTTTCATGGAAAAAAGAAAAGCTGTTTTTGAATGCGCATGTAAAGAAAACAGTAAGAAAAGCAATGGTGCTGCTGCTTTTGGGAGGGCTGGCGCTGTGGCTTCTTATTTCCGGGCTCAATACATTTACAGGGATTCCGGGACTAGAACAAAAAAGCTTTTTCTTGCTGAATGAGCGCTGGGGAAATGGCAGGGGAGCCGCTTTTTCAATTGCTTTTGACAGCTTCAGGCAAATGCCTTTCTTACATAAGTTTACAGGAGTGGGAGCGGACTGCTTTTCTGTGTATGTCTATTCTCTGCCGGATATGGCTGTAAAATTAAGAGAGGCCTTTGGGAACAGCAGGCTGACCAATGCCCATAATGAATTGCTTACCTGCCTTATAAATGAAGGAATTTCAGGTGTATTCCTGTTTATGGGAATTATGGTATCTTTTGTAAAGAAGTGCATGAAAAAAGGAACAGATAACTATATTCTGTATGCTTTAGCAGTGTGCGTGATCTGTTATTTAAGTAATAATATGGTCAGCTTTGAACAGGTTTTAAATCTGCCTTTCCTGTTTTTACTTATGGGAATGGGAAGTGCAGAATCCCGGAGATGGGATGATTGACTTTTTTATTTACTTTGCATTATTATGTAAAAAAGTATTTGTTGAAAAGAGACTTTGAAAGGAGTATGGTTATAAATATGGAAAACAGTCGGAATTTTCAAGAAATGGAATACTTGAATAAGCGTTTTTTAAACTGCTATGAAATTATTGCCGGAATTCTTTTCGCCGCATATATGATAGAACTCATCAAGGGAAACAGGACGCTGGGATATACAGCGGTATTTTGTGTATTTTTAGTGATCCCTCTTATGATTACGATTCTTGTTTATTTAAAAGATAAAAACAGTAAAATGGTAAAATACTTTGGACTTTTCGGATATGAGATTTTATATACATTTGTCCTTCTTACTTCGGTAAGTATTTTGTCTTTTTGCTATATACTTCCCATGATTGCGGCAATTGCACTTTATCAGGACGGTAAGTTTGCCATCAAAGGCGGTGTTGTGGCAGTTCTTATTAATTTTGTGTACATAGCCTTTACCTTTATTAAAACCGGTGCGGAGAGTCTGGATATTGTGAATTTTGAAATTGAAGTGGCAGCGGTTGCACTGGTAGCAGGTTTATCCATTCTTTCCACAAAAGTATTGGAGAGAGTTAACAATTACAAGGTTAATTTGATTGAGCAGGATAAGAAAAAGGAAGAAGCTGTTTTAAATCAGATTTTAGATACTACAGGTAAACTGATTGAAAAGATTTCTCTGATCAGTACGGAAGCAAAAAACATGTCCAGGCAGGGGGAGAGAAGTAAAATTGCAATCGAAGAAATTGTTACCGGAACCAATGATCTGGCAGGTACCATTCAAAATCAACTTCAGATGACAGAAAACATTGGAACCCTTACGGACAGTATGGGAGTAATTGTTGAAGAAATTCAGGATAAGTTTACCGACACAAGAGAAATCACAGAGACAGGAAACCGGGATGTGGAAGAACTGCTCAGGTCTTCGGAACAAAGTGAAAAAGCCAGCAATGAAGTAAGCACTACAATGACAAGTCTGATGCGTCAGACGAAAGAGGTAAATGAAATTCTTGAAATGATAGAAAGTATTACCAACCAGACAGAGCTTTTGGCATTGAATGCCAGTATTGAAGCAGCGCGTGCAGGGGAGGCAGGCAGAGGTTTTGCGGTAGTCGCTGACGAAATTAAAAAACTTGCGGCACAGACGGAAGATGCAACCCGGCAGGTTAAGGGGATTTTAGATGAACTTACCCGGCAGACAGACGTGGCGGAAAAGAGTGTGGGCAGTCTGGTAGAATTAAATAAGAAGCAGGCACAGCTTGTAACTCAGACGCGTACCGCATTTGAAAGGATCAGTGAGGACATTGCAGATGTAAATGGAAGTGTGGAAAAACAATCTTCACATATGATTCAGATAAAAGACAGTAATAAAGAAATTGTTCAGTATGTTGAGAGCCTGAGTGCCTTTAGTGAAGAACTCCTTGCTAATACGGAAAACACCAGAGAGCTCACCGACGGTACGATTGAAGGAACCAGAAAGGTCAGCCTTCTTTTGGATGAAGTAATGGAAGAAGTAGAAGTCTTAAAGACGATTGCATAAATTACAAAAAGGAGAATGAAAGATGGCTGAAAAAAAGTTAGTAGAAGCAATCACATCCATGAGCGAAGATTTTGCGAAGTGGTATACGGATGTGGTGAAGAAAGCGGAGTTGATTGATTATTCCAATGTAAAGGGCTGCATGGTAATCAAGCCGGCAGGGTACGCAATCTGGGAAAATATTCAGAAACGTCTGGATGAAAGATTTAAGGCAGTGGGCGTTGAAAATGTATATATGCCTATGTTTATCCCGGAAAGCCTTTTACAAAAAGAAAAAGATCATGTGGAAGGATTTGCACCCGAGGTAGCTTGGGTGACGCATGGGGGCTTAAATCCTCTGCAGGAAAGAATGTGTGTCAGACCTACGTCGGAAACACTGTTTTGTGATTTCTATAAAGGAGATATTCAGTCTTACCGCGATCTTCCCAGGGTATATAACCAGTGGTGCAGTGTAGTTCGCTGGGAAAAGGAAACAAGACCTTTTCTGCGGTCCAGAGAATTTTTATGGCAGGAAGGCCACACTGCCCATGCTACTGCTGACGAGGCCGAAGAAAGAACGGAACAGATGCTGAATGTTTATGCAGATTTCTGCGAGGAAGTTCTGGCAATTCCCGTGGTAAAGGGGCGGAAGACAGAAAAGGAAAAGTTTGCAGGTGCAGAAGCTACCTATACCATAGAAGCTCTGATGCACGATGGTAAAGCACTGCAGTCAGGAACCAGCCATAATTTTGGAGATGGATTTGCAAAGGCTTTTGGCATTCAGTTTACAGATAAAGATAATCAGTTAAAATATGTTCATCAGACCTCCTGGGGAATGTCTACCAGAATTATCGGGGCGATTATCATGGTGCATGGGGACGATTCAGGGCTGGTACTTCCTCCTGAAATTGCGCCTACCCAGGTGATGATTATTCCTATCCAGCAAAAGAAAGAAGGTGTCCTTGAAAAGGCATACGAGCTTCGTGACAAACTGGGTAATTTCCGGGTAAAGGTTGATGATTCTGATAAGAGTCCCGGATGGAAATTTTCCGAGCAGGAGATGCGCGGCATCCCCATGCGTGTGGAGATTGGGCCTAAAGACATGGAAGCCGGCAAGTGCGTAGTCTGCCGACGCGATACCAGGGAAAAAATTGAGGTGGAACTGGAAAAGTTAGAGGAAACCGTAAGCAGGCTGCTTACTCAAATTCAGGCCGATATGCTTGAGCGGGCAAGAAAACACCTGGCGGAACATACCTTTACTGCGTCATGCAGAGAAGACTTCGAGAAAATATTTGCGGAAAAAACAGGATTTGTAAAAGCAATGTGGTGTGGAGAAAGATCCTGCGAGGAAGAGATCAAAGAGAACATGGGAGTCAGCAGCAGGTGTATGCCTTTTCATCAGGAGTGTCTGTCAGAAGCTTGTGTTTATTGTGGAAAACCTGCTAAAAAAATGGTATACTGGGGAAAAGCATATTAAAAATTACGGTATACAGGGAATAACGAATGCAGAATGAAATCATGATTCAACTGCCTGAAAAGGTAACATATATTATAAACACAATCATGGAAGCCGGCTACGAAGCATATGCAGTAGGCGGCTGCATTCGTGATTCCATTTTAGGGAGGATTCCGGATGACTGGGACATTACCACCTCCGCATCTCCTTATCAGGTGAAGGAGATGTTTAAACATACCATTGACACGGGGCTGAAACATGGGACAGTTACAGTTATGGTTGACAGAGAAGGATTTGAAGTAACCACTTACCGTATTGATGGGGTATATGAAGATGGAAGGCATCCTAAAGAAGTAATGTTTACTGCCAGTCTGGAGGAGGACTTAAAGCGGAGGGATTTTACCATCAATGCGATGGCTTATAATAATGCCGGTGGATTAGTGGATTTATTTGGAGGAATGCAGGACTTAAAAGAGCAGGTGATACGCTGTGTAGGCAGTCCGAAGGAGAGATTTACGGAGGATGCCCTGCGGATTATGCGGGCGGTAAGGTTTTCAGCACAGCTAGGGTACGAGATTGAGCCGGAAACAAAAACAGCTCTTAAGGAACTTGCACCGAAGCTTACCTGTATCAGTGCTGAAAGAATTCAGGCAGAACTGGTCAAGCTGGTTACCTCGCCTCATCCTGAAAATTTGAGGACTGCTTATGAAACAGGGATTACAAAGGTGATTCTTCCGGAATTTGATGTGTGTATGGAAACAGAGCAGAATAATCCACATCACTGCTATAGCGTGGGAGAGCATATCATAAAATCCATGCAGAAAATAAGACCGGATAGAATTCTGCGGCTTGCCATGTTATTTCATGATATTGGAAAGCCTGAAACAATTACGGTGGATGATCAGGGGATTTGCCATTTTCATGGGCATCAGGCAGTTTCTGAGGAAATGACGCTGAAAATATTAAAAAGACTTAAATTTGACAATTACACGATTCATATGGTTGCAAAACTGGTCAGATACCATGACTATGAGGTAGAAGCAAAAGAAAAGTATGTAAGACGGGCAATTATGAGAATTGGAGAAGATATTTTTCCTCTTTTGCTGCAGGTTAAGGAAGCAGATTTAGAGGCACAAAGCATGTATCTTCGGGAAGAAAAGAAAGAAAAACTGAATGCAGTTCAAAAAGTCTATGAAGAGGTGACTGCCAGGGGACAGTGTGTATCCTTAAAAACCCTTGCGGTGACAGGAAAGGATCTGATCACGGAAGCGGGCATGAAATCCGGCCCTGAAATCGGAGAAGTACTGCACCGGCTGCTGGATATAGTGATAGAAGATCCTGGTCAGAACGAGAGAGAAAATCTGTTAAAACTGGCAAGGGAAATTAAGTAATACTTTATAGTGATTACTCATATGATAGGATATGACACAAATTGGGGGTAATCACTGTGAATGACAGAAGCGTCAGTCTGCTGGACAATTATGATATAGAGGTGCTTCGGACCTGGAAGGGACGGGGCGCTATTCTTTGTGAAACGGATAAGGGGATCCTTGTATTAAAAGAATATGCCGGACATAAGGAAAAAGTCCTTTTTCAGGATGCACTGCTTACCCTGGTGAAAGAAAATGGATTTGATCATGTGGAAAGCATTCTTAAGAATAAAGAACAGGAGCTGATAACTCAGGATCAGGAGGGAAATTCTTATATTCTTAAGACTTATTTTGATGGCAGGGAGTGCAATGTAAGAGACATGGAGGAGTGCAGGCTTGCTGTGCATACTCTGGCAAAGCTGCATAAGGCTTCACAGGTAACAGAAGATTTCTTAGGGGGAATTCTGCGTCACCCTGCACATTTGGAATTTGAAAAGCATAATAAGGAACTGCGTAAAGTCAGAAAATTTATAAAGGGAAGAAGCCAGAAAACCGATTTTGAGATCTGCCTTATGAAAAGCTATGACTACTTTTTTAACCTGGCATTGCAGATTACTGAGGAACTGCGTTTTTATCAAAAGGAAGAAGAGCTGTATTTTGTCTGTCATGGAGATTATCAGCATCATAATATTATACTGACAGATGCACAGATGAAACTGATTAATTTTGAAAAGTGTGTTCCTGACAGTCCTGTCAGAGATTTGTATCTTTTTATGAGGAAGCTGTTAGAAAAGAGCAATTGGGATGAAACAATCGGATTTGACATAATAAATTCTTATCACCTGGAAAGACAGATGGAAAAAGAAGAATACCGTCAGTTATATTACCGTCTTGCTTATCCTGAAAAATTTTGGAAAATAGTTAATTTTTATTATAATTCCGGCAAAGCATGGATTCCAGGGAAAAATTTGGAGAAGCTGGTTAAGGTGATTGACCAGGAGAAAGAAAAACAATGTTTTCTGGAAAAATTTAAATACAGGTATGGAGTGTAGTTTTATATTTTCTTCTTTGCATTTACGTGATATACTTGACAATGAGGGTGGAGTATTGTTTAAAGGTATAGGGAAAAGAATATGAATCTGAAAGATAAAATACAAAAGATAATAAAGCCGGTTTTGTGCACAGTCTGCCTGGTGCTTACCGGATGCAGTGCTGCCAGTATGGCACAGGAATCGACTTTTGAAAGCGCCTATGAAAATGGCGTGGAAGAAGAAAAAGTAAATATATATACATCTACGGCATCAGTAATTATACGATCTGTGAATGAAGAGGATCAGAAAATCAGCATGTATCTGATTAACCGGAACGAAAACAGGGATATGGGCTACAATGGTGCCACGGTAGTGCAGGATAAGTATGAAAATGCAATGAGCATTGCTCAGCTAAAGCCGGGGGATATTGCAGAAATCACTTATAACAGTGAGCTTGAGAGAGCCGGCTCCATTACACTTTCAGAGGATGCATGGAGCTATGAAGGGGTAAACAAATACAATTTAAATATTGGAAACGGAAATGCCTCTATTGGTGATGAGACATTCAGCATTGACAATAAGGTATTGGTGTTTGCAGACGGTCATGTGATTGATACCTCTCAGATTATTAATCAGGATATACTTACCATCCGCGGAAAAGGGCACAGTATTATGAGCATTATTGTGGAAAAGGGGCATGGATATCTGGATATTAAAAATGATGAGGCAGTTTTGGGCAGCTTTATTGAAGTGGGACAAACTGTAATATCACAGATTGCACCTGATATGCTGATTACTGTACCGGAGGGAAGTTATACGGTCAGGATTACCGGAGAAGGAATTGAAGAACTGAGGGAAGTTCAGATAGAAAGGAACAAGGAGACGATTTTGGATCTTGGGGATATTGAGGTGGCAAAGATACAGGATGCATCTGTGAAATTTTCCATTATGCCATCTACAGCAGCAGTCTATGTGGATGAGGTGAAGATAGACATCAGCCGCCCGGCCAGACTGCCGCTGGGACTTCATTTAGTTACTGCAACAGCTTCCGGATATGATTCTCTTTCCCAGTATTTTCAGATAGAAGAGGGAGTTAATACAGTTAGAATGACGCTGGAGGAGGAGGCTGATATTTCAGGAAACGATATCTTTTCCACTGAAAAGGAAGAGCCTAAAATTACCATTGAAAGTCCTGTAGGGGCGGAAGTTTATCAGGATAATTTGTATATGGGAATTGCACCGGTTACTTATAACAAGACAGCCGGAGACCATACGATTACTTTAAGGAAACCGGGATATATTACAAGAAGCTACGGAATTACTATAGTGGATGATAAAAATGATGTAACATATGCTTTCCCTGACCTGGATCCCGAAAACAGTACAGTGAGCGGCAACTCTGCCAGTGGTCAAAACGGAAACACAAATAGGAATACCAATGGAAATGGAAACAATAATACGGTAAGCGGTAATTCCGTTAGCGGCAATTCGGTAAGCGGCAATTCTGCTTCAGGTACGAACCAGTAGCCGGATTACCGGGATGCGAAAGGGCAAAAATTCCTGAAAACCGCATAAAATCCATAAAAAAGCACAATTTTACCTTGACAAACATAGACAAAGACGATATATATATATACAGACGTTTCAAAAGAGACATCTGCGAAAAAACACTCATAATTAAGAGGAGGAGTTCGAAATGAACAAAACAGAATTAGTAGCTGCTATGGCAGATCAGGCTGGATTATCCAAGAAGGATGCAGAAAAGGCTTTAAAGGCTTTTACTGATGTTGTTTCAGAAGAATTAAAGAAAGACGGAAAGGTTCAGTTAGTTGGTTTTGGTACTTTCGAAGTATCCAAGAGAGCAGCCAGAGAAGGCAGAAATCCCCAGACTGGTGCGGTTATGTCTATCGCAGCTTCCAAAGCTCCCAAGTTTAAAGCTGGTAAGGCTTTAAAGGATATGATTAACGAATAAGTTAAGCATCTTAGGGACCTGCATTTTGCAGGTCCTTTTGCGTATAAAAAGAAAGGATAATTATGAGACTTGATAAATATTTGAAGGTTTCCCGCCTGATTAAGAGAAGGACAGTTGCAAATGAAGCCTGTGATGCGGGAAGAGTTATGATAAATGATAAACCTGCAAAGGCTTCCGCCAATGTAAAGCAGGGAGATATTATTACTATTGCATTTGGAAATAAGGATGTAAAGGTAGAAGTATTAAGCGTACAGGAGACGGTAAAAAAGGAAGAAGCCAAAGAGCTGTTCCGTTATATATAAGTTAAAAATAGTAGTCTATAAATTCCATTTCCTTAATATAATCTTTTATAGGAGATGGAGGATTTGTATGGAAGACTTAAATGTAAGTAAGCGGGCGCATAAGCTGGTACTGAACAATAGAAGGACATGTAATTTGACAGGAGTCAGTGATGTTTTGTCTTTTGACGAAAATGAGATTATCCTGGAAACAGATCAGGGCATGTTGATGATCAAGGGAAATGAACTCCATGTGAACAGATTAACGCTGGATAAGGGAGAGGTGGATGTTGATGGAAGAATCGACAGTTTTACCTATTCGGAGCAGTCCAGCCTGGGATCAAAAGGGGAATCCCTGCTTAGCAGACTGTTTAAGTAGGTGCATATGAGCCAGAATATTGTAAATGAAGTGACCTTTTTACTGCATTCATTTCTCATGGGAATCATTATTACCTTTGTGTATGACGGATTTTTGATATTGCGCCGATTAATCCGCCACAGTCTGTTTCTAATTTCAATAGAAGACCTGATTTTCTGGATAGCCTGTGCCATAGGCGTATTTTATATGCTTTATGAGGAGAATAATGGGATTTTGCGCTGGTTTGCTGTATTTGGTGCATCCCTGGGGATGCTTGCATATAAATTAAGTATCAGCGCAGCCATTGTAAATATTGTATCAAACATTATCGGGCGCATTATTTCTGCATTGGGGCGTGTACTTTCATTTTTGCTTCGGCCGCTTAAATTTTTGGGCAGGAAAGTGTTTCATGCATGCAGGCATTCATCAAAAAAGAGCAGGAAGGTTTGCAGATGTCTGAAAAACAAGTTGACGGGCAGAATTAAATTACTTAAAATAGTATTATGCAAACGGTAAGCTTTATCCCTGATTGAAGCAAACTTCTAAACGGGAAAGGCTCATGTGGGAAAGGCACAGGTGTAAATATGGCAAGGAAGGCAGCGTACAGGAAAAAACGTCAAAACCGTTTTGGCATGTTTCTGGTTTCCATTGTTGTGGTCATGATGCTGATCGTAGTAGCCTGGAACAGTGTGGGATTAATGGAAAAGAGAGAAACCTACAGGCAGAAAGAGGCAGCTTTGGAGGAACAGATTGCAGCGGAGGAAGAACGTGCAAAGGAAATAGAAGAATTTGAAACCTATACACATACCAAGAAGTACATTGAAGAAGTGGCAAGAGATAAGCTTGGCCTGGTGTATGAGGGAGAAATTTTATTTAAAGATGAGGATTAAGCAGACATGTAAGGTGTCTGCTTTTGAGGTTAACAACAGATACCCTGCCCAAAATAGGGTGTCTGTTATTTTTTGTCAAAAAATTTTCTGTTTTTACCGCCTGCTTTTGACAAACTGTGTGATTGCTGTTTTGTATAATCCGTTACAGGAGGAAGCAGTCATTATGAAAAAGCAGATATCAGTTGAAAAGGAAGAATTTAACAGCATACTGCCGGAATATGGAAGGAGAAAGCTGCTGACTTATGCAGACTCCATCAGAGAACTGGCAGAAAGCTTCAGGGAAACGGAAAACAATAGAGAAGAAATAAAAAGGAGGGTGGAAACAGACAGAAAAGATTACATATGGCAGAAGCGCCTGAACGAAAATAAAGATTTAATGATAGAGCATCTGGAAGAAATGGCAAAAATTATGACACAGCTTGCTGATGAGACCAGAAGATGTGTTCCACTGGGGGAACGCCGGTTTAAGCAGATTGCTCATGCCCTTAAAGAGGTGGATATACAGATCAAAAGTCTGTATTTAATTGAAAATGAAGCGCAGAGGATGGAAATTTCCCTTACCATACGGACAGTTAAGAAAAATACCCTTTCTGCGGAGGACCTTGGGGATTTATTGTCGGTGCTTTTAAATATGCGCCTGACCGGTGCGCAGGACAATGCCTTTTTTATAGGAGATGACTGGCAGACTTTTTACTATGTGGAAGAGGCCAGATTTCATGTGCTTACGGGAATTGCAAAAGCCGTAAAAGAGACAGAAAAAATTTCAGGAGATAACTATGCCTTTTTTGAGACGGAGCAGGGGAATCTTACCGCAGTGCTTTCCGATGGCATGGGCTCCGGAGAAAAAGCCTGCAGCGACAGTACTATGGTGGTGGAATTAATGGAAAAATTTCTGGAAGCAGGGTTCCAGATGGATATGGCAATTCAAATGATTAACAGCGCTCTGCTTACCGGGGAAGATAATTCCAATATGTCTACGCTGGATTTGTGCAGTATAGATTTATATTGCGGAGAGTGCCGGTTTGTAAAGGTGGGAAGCGCATGTTCTTACATTAAGAGACAGCATCTGGTGGACCGGATTTCTTCGGGAAATCTCCCTCTGGGTATTTTTCAAAGGCCGGATATGGAAGCTGTTGGAAGAACGCTTATGGACGGGGATTATATTGTTATGGTTTCAGATGGTGTACTGGATGCGTTATCTCAGGGAATTGGAGAGGACATGCTCTCGGAATTAATCGGCAGTACCAATCTGGAAAATCCGGGCGAAATGGCCAATGCAATTTTAAATTTCTGCATTCACCAGTGCAAAGGACATATCAGAGATGACATGACGATCCTTGTGATAGGGATTTGGAAAAAAGAGGACTAGCTTTGACTTTTCCTTTTAATTTCGCTATATTATAAGGTATGATAAAAAAAGTGCTGAATTATATCAATCAATATGAAATGATCAGGCCGGATGATAGTATAGTGGCCGGTGTTTCAGGAGGCGCAGATTCTGTCTGCCTCCTTTTTGTGCTGCTGGAAATCAGAAAGCAAATTCCTTTTACATTAAAGGTAGTCCATGTAAATCACGGTATTCGTAAAGAAGCGGCAGCAGATGCCGATTTTGTAAAAAACCTGTGTCTGGAAAAAAATATTCCTTTTAAACTGGTGGAAAAAAATGTAAAAGAAAGCGCAAAGCAGAGTGGACTGTCTGAGGAGGAAGAAGGCAGGCGCATAAGATATGAAGCATTTGAAAATGAGCTTATGGAAGGAAGGGGAAAGATTGCGGTTGCCCATAACAGTAACGACCGGGCAGAGACGATGCTGTTTCATTTATTTCGCGGTACCGGGCTCACAGGAGCGGCCGGAATCAGACCGGTCAAAGGGAAAGTTATCCGTCCGCTCCTTTGTCTTAAGCGAAGTGAGATTGAAAACTGGCTGATGGAGAGGAAAATTTCCTTTTGTACGGACAGCACCAATGAGCAGGATATTTATACCAGAAACCGCATTAGACATCATATTTTAACATATGCTGAAAAGGAGGTCTGCCAGGGAGCAGTGATAAACATGAACCGGGCGGCGGAGCAGCTTCTTGAAGCGGAAGAATTTGTAGTAAGGCAGACAAAGGAAGCAGTGCGAAGATGCGTACAGATGTCTGCTCAGGAAGGGGTACTGATTAAAATTCCCCAGTTTTTAAAAGAAGATAAGTATCTGCGCGGACGTATTTTACTTTTTTGCATAGAGCAGACGGCAGGCGGCAGAAAAGATATTACCGCAGCACATATAAAGAGTGTGGAAATGCTTTTTGAAGGGAGCGGAAGCAGGGAGCTTCACCTTCCATATCATCTTATAGTTTATAAAAAATATGATGTGGGTATGATAAAAAGAGAAGAAATGGTTTTGCATGGCGATTTATACAAAAAGGAAAGAAAAGAGATATATTATGTGACAGTTCCGTCAGTTTTGGAGGTGCCGGAGCTTGGAAAGATAGAATTCACAATATTTTCACAAACAAATTCTCAAAATATTCCAGAAAAAACATATACGAAATGGTTTGATTATGATAAAATAACTTCGTCTGTAGTTTTGCGTACAAGAAAAAAGGGCGATTTTTTAACAATAAATAATCAAATGGGGCATAAGTCCCTGCAGGATTATTTTGTAAATGAAAAGATTCCCAAAGATAAGAGAGATGAGATTATACTGCTGGCAGAGGGCTCTCATATTATCTGGATACCGGGGCTGCGGATCAGTGAATATTATAAGGTACAGAAAAATACCCGAAGAATTTTGCAGGTATGTATTTTGGATAAAGATTAAAGTAACGAAAGGAGCTGTGAAAATGGCTGAAAAAATTAAGGTTCTACTGTCTGAAGAAGAAGTGGATGCCAAGATCAAGGAGATTGGACAACAAATCAGTAAAGACTATGAAGGACGTCAGGTTCATCTGGTATGTGTGTTAAAGGGCGGCAGCTTTTTTATGTGTGAACTGGCAAAGAGAATCACTGTGCCGGTTTCTTTGGATTTTATGTCAGTATCCAGTTACGGAAGCGATACAAAGTCCAGCGGAGTGGTGAGAATTGTAAAGGATCTTGATGAGCCTTTAAAGGACAGGGATGTGATTGTGATAGAGGATATTGTGGATTCCGGACATACTTTAAGCTATCTTCTTGAAATGCTTAAAAACAGGGAACCGGCAAGCCTGAAACTTTGCACTTTACTGGATAAACCGGAGCGCAGAGTTGCAGATGTACATGTGGATTATACCGGTTTTCAGATTCCTGATGAGTTTGTGGTAGGGTATGGTCTGGATTACGACCAGAAATATAGAAATCTTCCCTATATCGGTGTGGTAGAATTTGAGTAAAGAAAGATAGAGCCGGATTCTTCCGGCAGGAGAGGTAGTAATTTTGAATAAGAGAAACAGAGGTTATAATGCATATTTTGTACTTGTACTGCTTTTGCTGGCACTATTGATTATACCGAGTCTTTTGGATGGAGGACGGGTAGAATATACCAGAGGTGAGCTGATCAGGGACCTGGAAGCAGGAAAGGTAGTATATGCAAGCATTTCTCCCAGCAGGGAAACGCCTACTGGAGAAGTTGATTTTGTTTTAAGTGAAGGCCCGGGCAAGACATTATATGTGACAGATGTATCTGAAATAGAACAGCTTCTTATTTCTTACGGGCTGGATCCGGATGTGAAAAAGGTGCAGGAGGAAAGCTGGTTTTTAACCAGTGTGTTCCCGGTACTTTTAGCCATTATTGTTATGGTATTCTTTTTCGTTATGATGAACAGCCAGAGTTCAGGTGGCAGCAATAAGATGATGAACTTTGGAAAAAGCAGGGCAAAGCTTTCTATGGGAGACGGAAAGATTACTTTGAAGGATGTGGCAGGCCTTAAGGAAGAAAAGGAAGAACTGGAAGAAATCGTGGAATTTTTAAAGGAGCCTGCTAAATTTACCAGGGTAGGTGCCAGAATTCCCAAAGGAGTTCTTTTGGAAGGAGCGCCCGGTACAGGTAAAACTCTGTTGGCAAAAGCAATTGCAGGAGAAGCAGGGGTGCCCTTTTTCAGCATTTCAGGATCAGATTTTGTTGAGATGTTTGTAGGTGTGGGTGCATCCAGAGTGCGTGATTTGTTTGAAGAGGCAAAAAGACATTCCCCCTGTATTGTATTTATAGATGAGATTGATGCGGTGGCAAGACGGAGAGGAACCGGTATGGGCGGCGGTCATGATGAAAGGGAACAGACCTTGAATCAGCTGCTGGTTGAGATGGATGGCTTTGGCGTAAACGAAGGCATTATCGTGATGGCGGCAACTAACCGTGTGGATATCTTAGATCCTGCCATTATGCGTCCCGGACGTTTTGACAGAAAGATCAGCGTAAACAGACCGGATGTAGGAGGCAGGGAAGATATTCTTAAAGTACATGCAAAGAATAAGCCTCTTGCAGAGGATGTGGACTTAAAACAGATAGCTCAGACCACAGCCGGATTTACCGGAGCAGATTTGGAGAACCTTTTGAATGAGGCTTCTATTGCGGCTGCTAAGGAAAACAGAAGCTATGTGGTTCAGGAGGATATCAGGAAATCCTTTATTAAGGTGGGAATCGGTGCCGAAAAGAAAAGCCGCATTATTACGGAGAAGGAAAAGAAAATTACCGCCTACCATGAAGCAGGGCATGCAATTTTGTTCCATGTACTGCCGGATGTAGGGCCTGTTTATACCGTTTCTATTATTCCGACAGGTTTGGGAGCGGCAGGTTATACCATGCCTCTTCCTGAAAATGATGATATGTTTATTACCAGGGGTAAGATGCTGCAGGATATTATGGTATCTTTGGGCGGCAGGATTGCAGAGGAAATTATTTTTGGCGATATCACTACCGGGGCTTCCAGCGATATTAAGAAGGCGACCAAGGCAGCCAGAGACATGGTTACAAGGTATGGTATGTCCGAAAATATTGGCGTGATAAATTATAACAGTGATGATGATGAAGTGTTTATCGGCAGGGATCTTGCTCATACCAAGAGTCACAGCGAACTGGTTTCCGGTGAGATAGACAGAGAAGTGAAGTCAATCATTGACGATTGCTATGGAAAGGCCAGGGCAATTATTCTAGAGCATATGGAGGTTCTTCATAAGTGTGCGGAGGAACTTCTCAAGAAGGAAAAGATTGGAAGAGAGGAATTTGAAGCGCTGTTTGACCAGAAGGATACTTCACCCGAAGCGTTCTTTAGTGAGTAATTGTATATATTGCACAAAAATACAGGATAAAAATTGTAATATTTATGAATCGTGAGTATTTACGCAAAATGGGGTGTATGCTATTATACTACTTGTAACCCCCCCAATACATTATATAGTTTTTTGCTATACCCCATAAGAAAGAAATACCTTCTCTAAAAAGGACAGTAACGTGTTACTGTCTTTTTTACTGCCCGGCAATTTTTGTAACAACATTCAGTCTTTGACGAATACCTTGATAAAGTATTGGGGATAGTATAAGATATACATGGATTGCATTTTATGGAAACGGAGTTAATTACATATGGATTTTGATCGATTAATAAAAGCAGAACAGAACAGTCAGTATATAGCAAACATGCGGCCTGTTTTTAATCGAAAAGCTTTGTTTAGCGACACTACGGAAGATTATTTGTCTCCTGCTGAACCAAATCCTTATTCAAAAGTTACAATCAGATTTCGCTCAGCGGCTAATAATATTGACAGAGTAATTATGATTAGTCATAAAAACCGGCATTTTATGAAAAAGGAGAGCCATGACGAATACTTTGATTATTTTGCATGCGAGGTGGAGTTAGGAGCAGAAGAGTTTTCTTATTATTTTGAAGTCAGAGTTGGTAAAATTACCTGCCTTTATGATACCCGCGGTGTGGTGAGTGAGACGTCGCCTGAATATGTATTTCGGGTAATCCCCGGGTTTAAGACGCCCAAGTGGGCAAAAGGCGCCGTCATGTATCAGATTTATGTGGACCGCTTTTATAATGGCGATCCTTCCAATGATGTGCTTACTTCCGAATATGAGTATATTGGAGATAAGACGGTGAAGGTGGAGGACTGGGATAAGTATCCTGCAGTTATGGGAGTCAGGGAGTTTTATGGCGGAGACTTACAGGGAGTTCTGGATAAAATGGATTACCTTCAGGAATTGGGAATTGATGTAATTTATTTTAATCCTTTATTTGTTTCCCCTTCTAACCATAAGTATGATATTCAGGATTATGACAATATTGATCCACATTTTGGAAAAATTGTAAGTGATGAGGGAGAGCTTCTTTCTCATGATCAGAAGGAAAACAGATTTGCATCAAGGTATATTGACAGGGTGACTAATAAAAAGAATTTGGATGCCAGCAATGAACTGTTTGCAAAGGTGGTAGAAGAAGCACACAGAAGAGGCATGAAAGTTATATTGGACGGTGTGTTTAATCATTGCGGTTCTTTTAATAAGTGGATGGACAGAGAAAGAATTTACGAAAATGCAGAAGGTTATGAAAAGGGTGCGCATATTTGTAAGGAAAGTCCATATTCTGATTATTTTGAGTTTCGTAATGAGGAAGCATGGCCTTATAACACAACCTATGATGGCTGGTGGGGACACGATACTCTCCCCAAATTAAATTATGAAAAATCAAAAGATCTTTTTGACTATGTAATGCATGTAGCGGCCAAGTGGGTATCGCCTCCATATAATGTGGATGGATGGCGTTTGGATGTGGCAGCAGATTTAGGCCACACACCCGGATTTAATCATTATTTTTGGAAGGTATTTCGAAAGGTAGTGAAAAATGCCAATCCTGAAGCAATTGTTCTGGCGGAGCATTATGGCAGTTCCCGAAGCTGGCTGAATGGAAAAGAATGGGATACGGTAATGAACTATGATGCATTTATGGAGCCGATAACCTGGTTCCTTACCGGTATGCAGAAGCACAGTGATGAGTATCGGGAGGATATGTATGGAAATGCAGACAGCTTTGTGGGGGCAATGATGCATCATATGGCAAGTTTTACTACTCCGTCTCTTCAGATTGCCATGAATGAACTGTCTAATCACGATCACTCCAGGTTTTTATCCAGAACCAGCCGAAAAGTGGGGAGAACCAATACATTAGGCGCACATGCAGCAGATGAAGGCATTAATAAGGCAGTTATGCGTGAAGCGGTAGTCATGCAGATGACGTGGCCGGGGGCTCCTACCATTTATTATGGTGATGAGGCGGGAGTCTGCGGATTTACCGATCCTGATAACAGAAGAACCTATCCCTGGGGACATGAGGATTTGGAGCTGATACAGTTTCATAAAGAAATGATCCGCATTCATAAGGAAAATCAGGAACTTTTAACCGGTTCGCTTAAATTTGTGGATCAGGATTATAATATTATTAGTTATGGAAGATTTAACAGGAAATCTGCAATTGTTGTACTGGTAAATAACAATGACCGTGAAGTGGCAAGGGAGCTGACTATCTGGCATTTGGGCATTCCAAAGGAAAGCATTGTAAGAAGCCTGATTCTTACCACAGCAGAAGGATTTTCCACAGAATCCCGTGAGTATCCGGTTATTTCAGGAAAAATCACATTAAATCTTCCCAGGACTTCGGCTATTGTGCTTAAATATGAGTAATTTGAATCGAAGGTTTATTTAAAAATATCTGAAAGATACGGTTGACAAATGACTACCAAAGGATTACACTACAGGTAGGCATTTGTCAACCGTATCTATTTATATGTAAATATGGTGATTTAAGTAAGCTGGAGGAAAGAACAATATATGAGTACAAATAAAATAAAATTATCAGAAGCGGAATGGAAGGTAATGAACCTGTTATGGGAGGAATCTCCCAAAACAATGATGCAGATTACTAATTTGCTAAAAGAAACCACAGGATGGACAAAACATACGGTAATGACTTTTTTGAAACGGATGGAGGAAAAGAAAGCAATTCACTATGAAGAAGGAGGGAGGGCGAAGCTATATTATCCGGACATTAAAAAGGAAGAAGCTGCCTTACAGGAAACAGAGGAATTTTTACATAAGGTGTTTGATGGGCGGATGGGGCTGATGCTCAATACAATGGTGGAAAAGAAAGTACTTTCTAAAAGTGAAATTGATGAATTATATGATATTTTGAAAAAAGCAGAGGAGGAAACAAAAGAAAAATGAGAGATTTATTAGTAAGCTCATCTGTATTAATTTTGTCAATTTTGTTGATAAGGCATCTGGTAAAGGAAAAAATCAGTCCCCTTTTGCAATATATGTTGTGGCTGCCGGCAGCGCTGCGGCTTATGCTTCCTTTTTCTCTTTGGAATAGTCCGATTAGTGTAATGAACCTGCTTCCAGAGAAAGGTATCATTGAATACCTGCAGGAAGTAAACGAAGAAAATCAAAGCCAAATGTTGCAGCAGGATAATCAGGCTAAAGACCTGGAGGCGGGTAATCAGGATATTCAGCAGGCAAATGGGTATGCGGCCGGAATGAATGAGCAGGTTTATGAACAGATGCCAGGTATTACAGATAATCCGGTAAGAACAGGCCAGACGGTGCGGCATAAAATGACAGGATATTTGCTGTTAATCTGGTTAACCGG
Organism: Lachnospiraceae bacterium; assembly: GCA_009774465.1. Classification (GTDB taxonomy): domain Bacteria; phylum Bacillota; class Clostridia; order Lachnospirales; family Lachnospiraceae; genus Suilimivivens. The sequence goes on along the minus strand of VSNT01000011.1, from coordinate 26,464 downwards.
TGTGGTTATAGTTGGCAGTTATATGATTTTTTATCAAATAAAATGGAAGAAGTACTTACGGGAAAACAGAAAGAAGTTAAAAACAGGAAATCCTTATTCGAAGATTTTAAAGGTTTATACAGTAGAAGGACTGCCTTCTCCCTGTTTGTCAGGGCGGAATATTTATCTTACGCAGGAAATGGCGGAAGAGGAAAAACAGCTTACCCATATTCTGGCACATGAATATTGCCATTATCGGCATTTGGACTATTTATGGGTGATAATAAGATGCTGCCTCATTACAGTGTATTGGTTCCATCCTCTTGTATGGGTGGCAGCTTATCTATCCAAACAGGATAGCGAACTGGCCTGTGATGAAGCGGCAATCCGTCTTTTGGGAGAAGAAGAAAGATTTGCCTATGGTAAAACACTGGTTGGGCTGATTACAGGCTATTCTTCTGAAAGGAGCAAAATGGGAATTGCATCTACAATGAGCGGCGGTGAGAAAGGAATCAGGCAGAGAGTGGGAAGAATTGCAAAAAAGCCTGAAAAGTTACTTGCTGTGACGACCGGAGTGATTTTGGTGACGATAGTATTGGCAGCAGTTACATTTACTGCAGCTGGCCAGAGAGCACAGGAAGTTAATGAGGTCGTGCCTTTATCTGAAAATATAAGCGAGGGTGCAGAGACGGAAAATGAAGCAGTGACAGAAGGTGAAGCGGAAATACTGCCAGATGGAGAGAAGGGCTTTCAGGAGACAGAGCAGAATCTTAAGGACACAGAACACCTCCTTCGGGAGAAGGAAGAGCAGATTTTAGAAGAACAGCAGCAAATTCGGGAAATGGAACAGCAGATTCAGGAAATGGAACAGCGGCTGCAGGAACAATTGTTGGAAGCACAGCAGTTTGGAGATGCAGACGAAGGTGCTTTAATGTATAGCAACCCCTGTCCCTCCTATACAAGAGTATCAGATGGATATGGAAGCAGAACCAATCCGGTGACAGGAGAAACGATTCTGCATAATGGGGTGGATTTGGCGGCGGAAGAAGGAGCAGATATTGTTGCTGCTCAGGCAGGAGAGGTTTATCAGACTGGATTTGATGCGAAGGATGGAAATTATGTAGTGCTGTATCATCAGATCAATGGAGCTTATACTTATTATACTTCCTGTAAAGAGATTTTTGTGGAAGAAGGAGAGCTGGTGGAGCAGGGGCAGAAAATTGCCGAGGTGGGAAAGACTGGCGCTTCAGCAGGCTCACATCTGCATTTTGGTGTTATGGAAAATGGGGAGTTTGTTGAACCGGTGTTTCTGGAATTAGAGCAGAGTACAACTTCCGGATAAGAAAATGCTGTTGTAAGATTAAGTAAAAAGGAGCAGACAAGTATGAAGGTTGTGGCAGCGATAGATTCCTTTAAGGGAAGCATGTCTTCTGTGAAAGCAGGCGAAGCGGTAAAAGCCGGGATCAGGCGGGTATATCCGGATGCGCAGGTGAAAGTTTTTCCTCTGGCGGATGGAGGTGAAGGCACGACAGAAGCATTGATTCAGAGAATGGGCGGCAGGATGGTGAACTGTTCTGTTAAAGGACCATTGGGCGAACTCCTTGAATGTGAATATGGTATTTTAGAGGATAATAAAACAGCAGTTATGGAGATGGCTGCTGCGGCAGGTCTTGTGCTGGTTCCGGAGGAGAAAAGGAATCCTCTGGCAGCTACTACCTATGGCGTTGGAGAAATGATTCGGAACGGAATAGAAAAGGGCTGCCGGAAGTTTATTGTGGGAATTGGAGGCAGTGCTACCAATGACGGGGGAATTGGTATGCTCCAGGCTTTAGGGTTTTCCATACTTGATAAAGAAGGAAAACAGGTGGGATTTGGCGGAGGAGAGCTGGAGAAAATTTTTCGAATTCATGCCGGGGATGCAATACCGGAGCTTAATGATTGCACTTTTCGGGTAGCCTGTGACGTAAGAAATCCTTTGTGTGGCCCCAAAGGCGCAAGTGCAGTTTACGGACCGCAAAAAGGCGCCACCCTTAAGATGGTAGAGTGTATGGATAAAGGATTAATGCACTTTGCCAAAGTGGCAAAGGAAATCTTTCCGAAAGCAGATGATTCCTGCCCCGGCGCGGGAGCTGCCGGAGGATTGGGCTTTGCGTTTCAGGCGTTTTTAAATGGGACGTTGGAATCAGGGGTAAAAATTATTTTAGAAGAAACTGACCTGGCAGAAAACATAAAGGATGCTGATTATGTTATTACGGGGGAGGGCAGACTGGATGGACAGACAATGCAGGGAAAAGCCCCTGTAGGTGTGGCGGAGCTTGCCAAACAGTATGGCAGGCCTGTACTTGCTTTTACGGGAAGCGCAGGAGCAGAGGCAGAACTTTGTAACAAGGCAGGAATAGATGCATTTTTTCCCATAATCAGATCGGCAGTCAGTTTGGAAGAAGCTATGAAGGAGGACAACGCAGTCAGAAATATGACGGATACGGTGGAGCAGGTTTTTCGATTGATTAAAATTCATGATTCTTCAAAATAAGTAAAAATTCCTTTGTTTTATCCTTTATTAGGAAAACAGGGGAATTTTTATTTGCATTTTTTTATGATATAGGATATAGTCAATTTATCTAAGTTCTATCTATTTATTTATCTTTTTATGCAGCATATGCTGCATCATGCTTCCAGATGGAAGCTCCGGCGTTTCGCCATGATTTACTCTATTAATTATCTGAGAAAGGAGGTTTTGCCTATGATGCAAAACAAAGTCACTGTAAAACAGCGCAAATTTCGGAAACTGGAGGAACTAAATCTGATTGATAATTTTTTGTTCCAGGAGATGCTTTCCCAGAAAGATATAGGTGAAGAATTTGCCCGTATTTTACTTAGCACAATTTTAGAGAAACCTATTCGAAAAGTTAAGATTGTTCCGCAAAAGAGTATTCTTGGAGTGGACACTGACAGGCATGGAGTTCGCCTTGACGCTTACATTGAAGATGTTTCTGATGAACTTAATGGTGGGATGACTGATGCGGAGGTGGTTTCAGATATTTATGATATGGAGCCCAATCTGACTTACGAATCAGAAAATCTGCCAAGACGTACCAGATTTTATCATGGCATGATTGATACACAGTTTTTTGAGGCAGGGGCAGCTTACGATAAGCTTCCTAATGTGATTATTATCATGATTCTTCCATATGATCCCTTTGGCAGAAACCGTATGGTTTATACAATACAAAATCATTGCACAGAAATACCTGATCTTCCTTATGATGATGGAGCCAAAAAGATTTTTCTTTATACGAAAGGAACAGAAGGAAATCCTAGTCAGGAGCTTAAAGATATGCTAAAATACATACAGAAAACTACGGATGACAATGTTACCAATTCGGACATTGCTTCTATTCATCAATTTGTTCATAAAGTGAAATTGAAAAAGGAGGTCGGAATTAATTATATGAAATCCTGGGAAATTGAAAAGATGGTGAGGGATGAAGCCTATCATGAAGGTTATGAAGAAGGACGTAATCAGGCAAAGCGGATAAATCAACTGCATATTAAGCTGGTAGAAGCCGGACGTATAGAGGAAATCTTAAAGGCGGCGCAGGATGAGGAGTATCAGGAAAATTTACTTAAGGAATTTGATTTATAAGATGATATTTAATTATGGAGATATTAAATAATAAAGTTTAAAATTAATATACTGGAAAAGAAGATACCTTTTAAAGATGAAAATCTTTTGAAGGTATCTTCTTTTAAAAATAAAATAAAAAAGGTAGGACTACAGAAATCAATACAGAATCATAATATTTGTGCAAAATGATGAAAATATAAAATTTTAGAACTTTATGTTGTAAAGAGTATACATATAGTGTAAGATTGTAATAACCCCACTTATTAAAAGATATTTAAAAAGTAAAGGAGAAAAGAAAACATGAAGCGTTCTGTTTTTTATGGTGTGAAAGATATAAGATTTGAAAATGTCACACGCCCGGCAGTGAAAAAGGATGAAATTCTGGTAGAAGTGAAAGCGTGTGGAGTATGCGGCACGGATGTGCATATTTATCATGGGGAGAAAGGTTCTGCAAAAGTAACACCGCCGGTGGTTCTTGGACATGAATTTTCAGGGGTAGTGGCTGAAATCGGGGAAGAGGTAAGGAATTTTAAAGTGGGGGATAAAGTTACGGTAGATCCTAATATTTACTGCGGCAGGTGCAAATTTTGCAGAAATGGGAAAAAACAGCTTTGCGAATCATTACATGCAATTGGCGTAAATCGGGACGGAGGATTTCAGGAATATTGTGCAGTTCCACAGGCGCAGGCATTTCTTTTGGAGGAATCTGTAAGTTTTGAGGAAGGGGCAATGGCGGAACCCATTGCATGCTGCCTGCATGGGATTGAAAATGTTGAATTAAAAGAAGGGGATACTGTATGTGTGATAGGAGGAGGAGCCATTGGCCTTATTATGGTTCAACTGGCCAAATTGAAAGGCGCATCAAAGGTTGTTTTAAGTGAACCGGTAGAAATGCGCAGAAGAATCGGGCTTCAGATTGGGGCAGATGCAGTGGTTAATCCCATGTCCCCCAATTTAAAGGGGCAAATAAAGGAAGCAATTGGGGAGGATCAAATTGATGTAGTGATTGAATGTGTGGGCAGGGTGGCTGCAACAAAGCAGGCTTTTGAAATTGCCGGAAAGGGAGCAAACATATTATTGTTTAGCGTGCCGGAGGCAGGTGCCAAATTTCCTCTTCCTTTATTTGATGTTTACCAAAAGGAATTAAAAATATCCGGTTCTTTCATAAATCCTGATACCCATTTAAGGGCGGCAAAGCTGATTAACAGCGGAAAGCTTCAAATAGCGCCAATAATCACACATAAATATGGACTGGAAGAGGTGGACGAGGCAATACGGATGCAGATGTCCAATGATTCGGTGAAAGTACTGATAGTTCCTGAAAATTAGAACTTGCTATTGCTTTTTTTGTATTTATGTATTATACTTTAATAAAATAATTTATAAAAGTATAATACATAAGGGGTGATAATATGCTGCAGCAGGTGATGACGGAACCAAAAAAAATTGAATTTCGTGAAGTTCCCATTCCGGAACCTAAAGAACAGGAAGTACTTGTCAAAATTATGAAGATAGGAATTTGTGGATCTGATATTCATGTATATCATGGAACTCATCCATTTACCAGCTATCCAATTACCCAGGGGCATGAAGTGTCAGGTGAAATTGTAAAACTGGGGAGTAAGGTGGAGGGGTTTAGCATTGGGCAGAAAGTGACCATAGAACCGCAGGTTACCTGTGGGACATGTTATTTGTGCCGGACAGGGAAATATAATCTTTGTGAAAATCTAAAGGTAATGGGCTTTCAGACCACTGGTACCGCATCAGAGTATTTCGCAGCGGATGCAGCCAAGGTCACGCTTCTTCCAGATGAGCTCAGTTTTGATGAAGGAGCCATGATTGAACCATTGGCAGTTGCGGTTCATGCAGTGAACCAGTCAGGAGGTGTAACAGATAAAAATATAGTAATCATTGGGAGCGGACCTATTGGAAATCTGGTGGCACAGGCAGCCAAAGCAAAGGGGGCAAAATCAGTTCTGGTTGCAGATATCAGCCAGTGCAGGCTGGAAATTGTCAGGGAATGCGGAATTGATCTTGTGGTAAATACAAAAAATAAAGATCTTGGAGAGGCTATTTTAGACTGTTTTGGAAAAGATAAGGCAGATATTATTTATGACTGTGCAGGCAATGATATATCTATGGGGCAGGCGATTAAATATGCCAGAAAAGGAAGTCAGATTATTTTGGTTGCTGTATTTGGAAAAATGGCAAATATAGATTTGGCAGTGCTGAATGATCATGAATTGGATTTAAATACGACTATGATGTATCGGCATGGGGATTATGTAGAAGCAATAAAACTGGTTAAGGAGAAAAAGATAAATCTTGTAAGGCTGATGACGAATCATTTTCCCTTTAAAAAATACCAGGAAGCGTATGAGTTTATTGATGCCAATAAAGAAAATACTATGAAGGTATTGATTGATGTTCAGAAGTAAAAGAAAACATTTAACAAAAAGGAGGAAGTAAAAATGATGTATGGGAAAGCAAAAAAGATGCTGGCAATTTTGCTGGCAGCAGTAATGGTGATGTCTGTCAGTGCATGTGGAAGCAGCAAAGAGGAAACAAAAACACCTGAGGAAACGCCTGCACAAACGGAAAACACAGTGGAAGAATCAAGGGAACAATCGTCTGAGGAAGAACCTGCAGAGGCAGCAGAAACAACAATGCCGGCGGCTTCGGGAGAAAAGCTTGTAATAGGTACTTTGGCAAACTGGGTGGGACTTCCTGCATGGTATGCTTATAAAGAAGGCTATTATGAAGAAGTAGGACTTGATGTTGAAATTGTAAACTTTGGCTCCCAGGGAACACTGGTAAATGAAGCAATGGCAGCGGATGAATGTGATATTGCAGTGTCCGGTATGGCTTCTGTTTATGCTCTTTCCACAGGCATGTATACCTATATTGGCGATGGATGTCTGACCATTCAGGGGGAAACGATTTACTGCAGGCCGGACAGCGATATTTATGCAACCGGTCCGGATGGAAATGGAGTTTATGGAAGTACGGATACGTTGAAAGATGCAGTTATTCTTGGCCCCATGAACACAACTGCACAGATGAATGCAATAGCATATATGGCATATTTTGGGTATGATGCAACGCAATTTACCTTTACTAATCTTGATTATTCATCAGGACTTGCAGCATTTGAGTCCGGCGAAGGAGACATGATTGCTGTGAATCCCACTTATGCAGCATACCTGGAAGCTGATGGATATGTGAGGGCGGCAGACTATAATCAGATTTCAGATCAAGATATTATAGATGCAATTTACTGTCAGAATGAACTGATTGAAGAAAGAAGTCAGGATGTGGAACTTTTCTTATACTGCTATTACAGGGCATGTGAAGATATGCTGAATAATCAGGACAACAGGGTGGCAGTGGCATATGAGTGGTATGTAGGCGAAGGTCTTGAATACAGTGAACAGGATGTAATTAATGAATGCAGCTTAAAGAGTTATTTTACCCTTGATTCGGTTGATGAAGGAGAGTATGCATTAGGTGGATTTATGGAATTTGCAGGAGAATTCCTTCTTTCAAACGATAAGATCACACAGGAAGATCTGGAAAATGTAAAAGCAAGTATTGATAATAAATATATTTCTTCTGTAAAAGGATGGGCAGCAAATAAATAGCATGGGAAAAGTGGAAGTTGGAGATGTAAATGATGAAGGCAAAAAGTAAAAAATGGAAATATACACTGATTTCAATCTGCTCGGTTTCTTTTGTGGTTTTAGTTTGGTATCTGTGTATAAACGTATTGCACTTGAAGGCGGAAACAGTTTTTCCAGGACCGCTTACAGTGGTAAAAACTTTTATTCAAAAACTGTATACAAAAGCGCCTGATGGAGCAACATTGCCGGTTCATTTGATTTCAAGCTTAAAAGTAGCTCTTTTGGGATACTTTCTTGGGGTATTGTTTGGAGTTCCGGTGGGGATTATGATGGCCTGGTCGAAATGGGTGGATCGCCTTGTGAGGCCTCTTTTCGACCTGATCCGCCCGGTTCCCGGCCTGGCCTGGATTCCTATGTTTATTCTTCTTTTTGGCATAGGAATCACCTCTAAGGCCGCTGTAATTTTTTTAAGCACAGCAGTTGCCTGTATTGTAAACAGTTATACCGGCATCAGGCAGACGAAAGAAGAGCATTTATGGGTAGGAGATGTATTTGGCGCTACAAACATCCAAAAATTATTCAGGATTGCAATTCCTACAGCGCTTCCAATGATTTTTACAGGTTTAAGAGTAGCTATGGGAGCGGCCTGGATGGCTCTTGTTGCGGCGGAGCTTCTGGCAGCATCTGAAGGACTGGGATATATGATCCAGCAGGGACGCTATTCTTCAAAGCCGGCATTGGTGTTTGTGGGCATGCTGATGATTGGTATAGTAGGTCTTGTGCTTGATACAGTTTTGCACTATCTGGAAAGGAAAGTTGCGAAAGGAATGAATGCGGAATGAACGATAAGGTAAAAGAACGACTGCTGTCAGTTTTATGTGCAATAATTTCTATAGGAGCATTTACAGGATTGTGGTGGTGGGGAACACAGAAAACAGGCCTTGGAAACCTTCTGCCGGATCCGGGGACCGTACTTAAGGCTATGGGCGGATATATTACAGGTACTGTTGGAAAATGCAGCCTGCTGATGCATACGTTTAACAGCCTGCGCAGAGTGCTGATTGGTTTTTGTATTGGTTCGATACTGGGAGTTTCACTGGGACTTTTAATGGGGCGTTATGAGCTGGCTAAAGCAATTTTTAATCCATTGTACCGCATCATCCGCCCCATTCCCCCTATTGCATGGATACCAATTTCTATTATCTGGTTTGGTCTTGGTGAACAGGCTAAAATATTTTTGATTATATTAGCGGCCTTTGCCAATACAACATTAAATGCAATGACAGGATCGGCAAATGTTGATCCCCAGGTGATCAATGCGGCGCGTATGCTGGGAGCAAAAGAGGGACAGATTTTCAGGACAATCGTGATACCGGCATCTGTTCCGGCTATATTTGCAGGGCTGCAGGTGGGAATTTCCTGTAGTTGGGCCAGTGTGGTAGCTGCTGAAATGATAAAGGCTGAAAACGGACTTGGCTGGATTATTCAGGCAGGTATGGATAATAATAATATGATTCAGATACTGGCAGGTATTATCATGATCGGTATTGGCGGTTTTATTTTGACCTGTATTATGAGAACAATTGAAGGAGTTATGTGCCGATGGAACAAGAGCGGAAGATAAAAACAATAATTGACTGTGTTAATGTTGGAAAGACTTTTCAGACTCCTGAAGGGGAACATGAGGTGGTTCGCAATCTGAATTTTTCGGCAGAAGAAAATGAATTTCTTGTTCTTTTTGGACCAGGACAGTGTGGAAAAACTACAATTATTAATATGATAGCAGGATTTGAAAGTGCTACAACAGGTAAAATGCTGGCGGACGGTAAAAAGATAGACAAACCTGACGTTTCCCGGGGGGTTGTATTTCAGTCTATTTCTTTATTCCCCTGGATGACAGCCATGCAGAATGTTGAGTACGGATTAAAAATTAAAGGGATAAATAAAAAAGAGCGGCAGAAACAGGCACAAAAATATATTGATCTCGTCGGACTGAATGGATTTGAAAAATCCTTTCCGGTACAGCTTTCAGGCGGAATGAAGCAGCGTGTGGGTATTGCGAGAGCATACTGCAACGAACCGGAAGTAATGCTTATGGATGAACCTTTTGGCGCGCTGGATGCGCAGACTCGCTATATGATGCAGGAAGAACTGCAAAGAATCTGGAGCACAGAAAAGAGGACGGTAATCTTTGTAACAAATAATATTGAAGAGGCGATTTATCTTGCAGACAGAATTATTGTTCTGACAAATTGTCCCGCTACAGTAAAAAAGGAGTACAAGATTGACCTGCCAAGGCCGCGGGATCTGGTTTCTGAAGAATTTTTAGCGCTCCGCAAAGAAATAACAGGAATACTGGACAGTTCCCAGTTGGAGGGTTAAAATGAGCGATAATGTAAAGGTAAGTGTAAATCACTTAACAAAAAAATTTGGAGATCTGCTGGTGCTGGATGATGTTTCCTTTGAGGTTATGGACGGAGATCTTTTGTGCGTAGTGGGACCTACCGGATGCGGTAAAACCACATTTCTTAACAGCCTTGTAAATATCTATCAGATTACGTCCGGTGAAATTTTACTGGATGGAAAGCAGGTGAATACGAAGGAACAGAATATTGCCTATATTTTTCAGGGGGATTCAACCATGCCCTGGCTGACAGTGGAAGAAAATGTCAGGTTTGGCCTGAACCTGAAAAAGATTTCTTCCGGAGAGAAAAAGGAGCGTGTGGAAAAATATCTGGATATTGTAGGATTGACAAAATACAGAAATTATTATCCAAGGCAGCTTTCGGCAAGTATGCTTCAAAGGGTTAGTATTGCCAGGGCGTTTGCAACAGAGCCGGAGCTTTTGCTTATGGATGAACCTTATGGACAGCTGGATATTGAACTGCGCTTTAAGCTGGAGGATGAACTGGTCAAACTTTGGGAAATGACAAAAACAACGGTTATTTTTATTACACATAATATTGAAGAGGCTGTATATCTGGGCAATAAGATCATGGTGCTTACAAATAAGCCCACAACGGTAAAGGAAACACTCATAAATGATCTTCCCCGTCCCCGTGATATAGCGGCTCCTAAGTTTGTTGAACTTCGAAATCAGGTTACGGAACTTATAAGGTGGTGGTAAAATTGAATAAAAAATTAAATGTAGTATGGTTTTGTACGGATCAGCAGCGCTGGGATACGATTCACAGCCTGGGAAATCCTTATATTAAGACTCCCAATATTGACCGTCTGGTAAAGACAGGCGTGGCATTTACAAGGGCATATACACAATCGCCGGTCTGCACGCCCAGTCGTGCATGTTTTCTAACAGGGAGATATCCGCGAAGTACGAAAACTATTTTTAATGGCAATGATAAATTTTCAAAGGATGAAAAGCTGGTAACAAGACTTCTTGCAGATAATGGATATACCTGTGGACTGACCGGAAAGCTTCATTTGACATCAGCGGAAGGAAAGGTGGAAAAACGTACTGATGATGGGTATACATATTTTGAGTACAGCCATCATCCTCACAATGACTGGCCGGACGGAGGAAATAAATACCAGACATGGCTGGCAGAAAAGGGAGTACGCTGGGAAGATATTTATGGTGGGAAATTTATGACTATGGCCACATGGCCGCCTAAGGCAAATCCGGCTTTTTCCGGAAAGCAGGTGGGTGTGCCGGCCAAGTACCATCAGACAACATTCTGTGTGGAGAAAGCAATAGAATTTATAGAAAGTAACCGCAGCGGTGACGCTCCCTGGCTGATAAGCATTAATCCCTTTGATCCTCATCCGCCTTTAGATCCGCCCCAGGAATATAAGGACCGGCTGAAAATAGAAGATATGCCCCTTCCGCTCTGGAAGGATGGAGAAATGGAACATAAACCGCCTCACCAGCAAAAGGATGTAATTTATGGGGGACAGGACGGACAGGCTGAACCAATTGGCGATTTAAGTGAAGAGGATAAAAAAGAACATTTTCGTGATTATTATGCGGAGATAGAACTGATAGATGACCAGTTGGGCAGACTCCTTGATTATCTGGAGGAAACCAGGCAGCGTGATCATACAATTGTTATTTTTATGAGCGACCACGGCGAAATGAATGGAGATCATGGATTGTATTGGAAGGGCGCCTATTTTTATGAAGCCCTGGTTCACATTCCGCTGATTATTTCCTGTCCTTCTGTTTTTAAACAGGATGTAAAATGTGACGGTTTGGTTGAACTGGTGGATATTGCACCTACACTAATGGAAGCTGCCGGTTTGGAAGTACCTTATTTTATGCAGGGAAAAAGCTTTTATAAAATACTTACGGGGGAAGCTGATCTGCACTACTTTAAGGATGCTGTATATTCGGAATTTTATCATTCTCTTAAGGGAACCCATGAGGACATAGATGCAACCATGTACTTTGACGGAAGGTATAAACTGATTTGCTATCATGGAAAAGAGTATGGGGAATTATATGATCTTGACACCGATCCTGAGGAATTTATGAATTTGTGGGATGATGAAAAGTACGGTTCACTAAAAGCAGAATTAATACAAAAGAGCTACAGCCATACGGTTCTATGCAATATGGATAATTCCATGCACAGGCTATACAGCTTTTAGCCAATAGGAGAAAATATTGTAAAATAGACAGACTGTAGGTTGACTGGACTACAGTCTGTTTTATAATGAATAAGAGTGAATTTGTAAAGGAGATAAAAAAGATGCCTCCCCTTAGTGTATTGATAAAGCCGGCTTCCGGTTTATGTAATATGAAATGTGATTATTGTTTTTATTGTGATGAGACGAAGAAGCGGTCCCGGCAAAATTATGGATTTATGACAGAAGACACGCTGAAAAATGTTATTCGAAAAACAATTCTTCATGCGGAAGGATCAATCACATATGCATTTCAGGGGGGAGAACCTTCTTTGCGGGGAATTGATTTTTTCCGCAGGGCTGTTGCCCTTCAAAAGCAGTATAATAAAAATAATATTGAAGTGATGAATGCATTTCAAACCAATGGCTTCATGATAGATGAAAAATGGTGCCAGTTTTTCAGGGAAAATCAATTTCTTGTCGGGGTTTCAGTGGACGGAACAAAAGACATTCATGACAGATATCGGCACAGGGCTGACGGAGGAGGGACTTTTGATGAAATCACAGAAAAGATAAAGCTGCTGGATAAATATGAAGTTCCTTTTAATATTTTGACGGTGATTACAGAGGAAGCGGCGAAAAATATTAAAAATATTTATGATAGTTATGCAGCAAATGGATGGGGGTATCAGCAGTATATCGCCTGCATTGATCCTTTGGGAGAGGGGCATGGAAAATATTCTTACGCTCTTACGCCGGAGGGGTATGGAGAGTTTCTTGTTACGTTGTTTGACTTATGGTTTGAGGACTGGAAAAAGGGAAAACAGCCTTATATACGCCAACTTGAAAATTATGTGGGAATTCTTTTAGGGTATTATCCGGAAGCCTGTGATCAGCGGGGCGTCTGTGGAATACAAACAGTGGTAGAAGCTGATGGAAGCGCATACCCATGTGATTTTTACATGACAGATGAGTATAAATTGGGTAATCTGAACACGAACAGACTGGCGGATCTGGATAAAAAGCGTGAAGAAATTGGATTTATTAGGCGCTCGCTTCAAGTTTCCGATGAATGCAAAAGCTGCAAATACTTTAAAATATGCAGAGCGGGATGCCAGCGCAGCAGAGACTATATAAAAAGTACAGGCATGTATGAAAATTATTTTTGTAAAGGCTATAAGATGTTTTTTGATAACTGCCTGGATAAGTTAAAAACGGTTGCCGAATCTGTTAAACAGAATCAATAAACTGTCTGATCTGGTAAAGGGCAGCACCCCGTGCAATACAGGAATTTTTAGACAGATGAATGGCGGGACGTCCCTGATTAAATGCAGAGTCTTTTGTCACAAGCAAAGTCAGGGTGTCTAAGTCGTCCTGATTCAAATAAGGAGCCAGATGGCCGCCTAAAATCACATCACAGTTTAAGGCCATCTGAAGATTGTCAATTGCAATAGACAAATTAAGAAGAAACTGATTCCAGCGGATTTGATGAAGCTGTTCACCTTCACGCAGGCGTGCAAAAAAAAGGTCAAGTGTTGGAGACAGACCTTCCAAAAGATTCTTAACGGAACAATAAGCTTCCAGACAGCCCTTTTTCCCACAGTAGCAGGCAGCTCCGTTTGGAACAAGCGTCATATGCTCGAACAAACCGCTGGGATAGAAGGCGCCCCAGTGTATCTGCCGGTTAATAATTAGCGCACCTCCAATATTTCGGCTTAAGGAAAGAAACAGAGCATCTTTAATATTTGTGAAGCTCCAGAGAGTATCTGTGGCGGCAGCTTCAGAGTCATGAATCAACATGATAGGGTAATCCAGATATTTTTTAAACCGGTCAACTGTCAGATCACTGTTTTTTAAAATGGCGCCATATGTAACTGCTGTTTTATCCAGAGAAACCAACCCCTGCAGGGCAATTCCAATGCCCAGAATTTTTTCGGCAGGAATGTTGTGACTGACAATAAAATTCCCTACAATTTCACCAAATTGTTGAAAGAAAGATTCTTCGTTTTCAAAAGGAATACAAACAACTTCTTCATATAATATTTCACCATACAAATTAGTTGCGGTGATTTGAAAGTGTTCTTTAATCAGTTCAATACCGAGGGCAATCCGGGCATCGCTGATACAGGAAAAAACAATGGGTTTACGCCCACCTGTTGATTCAAAAAAGCCGTTTTTAGTAACCAGGCCGCTTTCTTCAAGCTCTGTAATAAGCTGGGAAATGGTAGGAAAACTTAAATGAAGCTCTGAGGTGATAGAAGTTTTTGCAATGGTGCGGTGCCTGTAAATGATTTGATAGACCTGGCTGCGGTTATATTTTTTCAGTTCGGAATTTGTCATTTTTATACCCATGCCTTTCCCACTTGGGCTCATCCTGTTTGGAGGTTCCACATGCTCATTGTAACAAAAACAAAGGGGAAACTCAAGGCAGTAAACCAAAAGAATTCATTGAAAAACAGGGATATTTCATGTAACATTAGATATAGGGAAGGGAAATGGATGCAGGAATGAAAAATCAGGAGAAAAAGGCCGATTTGGGCAGCCGGCAGAGAATCTTAAAGTATATCTCAAAGGAAAAAGAAGTATCCAGAAGTGAAATAGCAAAAGGGTTGTCACTTAGTATGCCTACCGTACTGGCTATGACGAAAGAACTGATTACAGAAGGCATTATCGAAGAGGTGGGAGCCTTTGAATCCACAGGAGGAAGAAGAGCCAAAAAACTGACGCTTTCCGGCAGCCTGGGGTATTCGGCAGGAATTGACATAACAGCAAATCATATTGGTATGGTGATTGTGAACCTGCGCGGAGAAGTGACTGAAAAAGTACGCTTAAGGATGAAATTTCAGAATACATTGGAATATTTCGAAAATCTGGTAAAGAAAATGGATGATTTTCTGGCTGGCTCTGGCATATATGACAGGCAGAAGATTTTTGGCGTAGGAATTTCTTTTCCCGGAATTATCGACAGGGAAAAAGAAATACTTGTGCGCTCTCATGCGCTACAGGTGGAGAATGTCAGTCTGAAAAATGTGAGTCAAATGTTTTGTTTTCCGGTTTTATACGAAAATGATGCAAACAGTGCGGCGTGGGCGGAAATGCGCAATTCCAGTAAGGATGCAGTGTATTTATCTCTTAGCAATACGGTAGGCGGAGCAATATTTTTAAATGGAAGAATCTATGAGGGGAATGCATACCGGAGCGCAGAGTTTGGGCATATGCTTTTAAAAATAAATGGCAGACGCTGCTATTGTGGACGAATTGGGTGCGTAGATGCTTATTGTTCGGCAAAACTGCTTAGTGATGCGGCAGACGGCAGTCTGGCCCGGTTTTTTCAGGAACTGGATGAAGAAAATCAAAAGTTTTTACATATCTGGGACGAATATCTGGAGGATCTTGCACTGACAGTTAATAATCTCAGAAATATTTTTGACAGTGATGTTATTTTAGGCGGATATGTAGGAGGATTTATAGAAAAGTATATGAGCGACCTAAGAAAACGGGTTTTAAAATACAGCATGTTTGATCAGGATGTGACATATTTGAAAGGCTGTCAGGTGAAGCAGGAAGCATCAGCGGCGGGCATTGCAATGAAATTTATAGATCATTATATAGAATCGGCAGTTTTTGCCAAATAAAAGTATCTAAAGCCCCGATTGGGTGCTATAATAGAAAAAAAGAAAAGGGTGGTGTTTATTTATGTTATTAGAGGGAAAAGTAGCAATTGTAACAGGCGGAACAAGGGGAATCGGATTTGAGATCGTGCGCAAATATCTTGCAAATGGCGCAAAGGTTGTTTTATTTGGTTCCAGACAGGAAACAGTGGATAAAGCACTTGAAAAATTAAAAGAAGAAAACAGTGAGTGGGAAGTGGATGGAATGTTCCCGAAACTGACAGATGCGTCAGAAGTTGAAAAAGCAATTCTTGCTGTGAAGGAAAAGTTTGGAAAGGTTGATATTTTAGTTAATAATGCAGGAATTTCTCAAAATACACCACTTTATAACTATACGCCGGAAGAGTTTGACAAGGCCATCAGTTTAAATGTAAATGCATTGTTCTATGCAATTCTTCCTGCTGCTAAAATCATGAAGGAGCAGGGCGGCGGATGCATCATCAACACAAGCTCTATGGTAAGTATTTCCGGTCAGCCGGCAGGTGTTGGATATCCCACAAGTAAGTGGGCGGTGAATGGAATGACCATTTCTCTGGCAAGAGAACTGGGCAGGGATAAGATCAGGGTAAATGCAGTTGCACCGGGCGTAACAAAGACAGATATGGTGGCAGCGCTTCCCCAGCAGACAGTAGATGCAATTTCTGCAAAAATTCCTTTTGGAAGACCGGGAGAACCGGAAGAAGTTGCAAATGCATTCCTTTACCTGGCAAGCGACCTTGCAGGCTATGTAACAGGGGAGATTTTATCTGTAGACGGTGCATGCAGAGCATAATTTTATCTTGCAATTTGGGAAAACTTCCTTTATGATATAGGCAGATACACGACTGACGGAAATGGGCGAGGGCCTGTGTAGGAGAACCTACGGGAAGTGTATTATAAATGATAAGCCGACCGTCTGGGCAGCATGATAACAGTGCGCCCAGGCGGTTTTTTAAGTGTGCCGGTGGGCAATGGGTTTGTAATGCGCTGGCAAAGCAGGGTAAATGCTATCTATATTTTATGGAAGGCACGCTGCAAATTATGAATTTGAACAGGGAGGAATGAGAAATGAAGATGTTGTCACTTGCACAGGAACTGAAAGAAAATGCATATCCGGGAAGAGGAATTGTGATAGGAAAGTCACCGGATGGAAAGAAAGCGGTAACAGCCTATTTTATTATGGGAAGAAGCGGAAACAGCCGCAACCGGATTTTTGCAGTGGAAGGAGAAGGAATCAGAACCCAGGCCTTTGATCCCTCTAAGCTGGAAGATCCCAGTCTGATTATCTATGCACCGGTGAGAGTGCTTGGAAATAAAACAATTGTGACAAATGGAGATCAGACGGATACGGTTTATGATGGGATGAAAGAGGGACTTACCTTTGAGCAGTCCTTAAGAAGCAGGGAATTTGAGCCGGATGCTCCAAATTTCACGCCCCGTATATCCGGCGTGATGCAGGTGGATGGCGGAAAATATGACTATTCCATGTCCATTTTAAAAAGTAATAATGGCAATCCTGACGGATGTAACAGATTTACATATGCTTATGAAAATCCCGGGGCAGGAGAAGGACATTTTATCCATACTTATATGCATGATGGAAATCCTCTTCCCAGTTTTGAAGGAGAGCCGAAGCTGGTAGGTATTTTGGACGATATTGAAGAATTTACGGATATGATATGGAACAGCTTAAATGAGGAAAATAAGGTTTCCCTGTTTGTAAGATATATTGATATTGCCACAGGGCAGTACGAAACCCGGATTATGAACAAGAATCAATAGTCAGTACTTAACAAATGAATGGAAAAATACAATCAGGTGCAGATTAAAAGTATAAACTAACCAGAAAGGGAAAAGAGTATGAACGAAATTCAATTGAAATATGGATGTAACCCCAATCAAAAGCCTTCCAGAATTTTTATGGAGGATGGAAGCGAGCTTCCGGTTAAAGTTTTAAACGGCAGGCCGGGCTATATTAACTTTTTAGATGCTTTTAATGGATGGCAGTTGGTAAAGGAATTGAAAGAAGCCACAGGACTTCCGGCAGCAACTTCATTTAAGCATGTTTCACCGGCAGGGGCGGCAGTAGGGCTTCCCCTTACGAACACACTTGCAAAGATTTACTGGGTGGATGATTTGGGAGAATTGTCTCCTCTTGCATGTGCCTATGCAAGGGCAAGAGGTGCGGACAGAATGTCTTCTTTTGGAGACTTTATAGCCCTGTCCGATGTGTGTGATGCAGATACCGCACGACTGATTAAGCGAGAAGTTTCCGATGGGGTGATTGCACCGGGGTATACGGACGAAGCGCTGGAGCTTTTGTTGGCCAAGAAAAAGGGCGGATATAACATTATTCAAATTGATTCTTCTTATGTGCCTGCACAAATTGAAAGAAAGCAGGTGTATGGCATTACTTTTGAACAGGGAAGAAATGAGCTGGACATTAACGGCGATCTGCTTTCCAACATAGTAACGAAAAATAAGGACTTGCCGGAAGAAGCCATAATTGATATGAAGATTTCGCTGATAACCCTGAAATATACCCAGTCAAATTCTGTCTGCTATGTAAAAAGCGGACAGGCGATTGGTATAGGAGCCGGACAGCAGTCAAGAGTTCATTGTACCAGACTTGCAGGCCAGAAGGCTGATAACTGGTATTTACGTCAGGCGCCTCAGGTACTGGGACTGGAGTTTGTGGATTCTTTGGGACGTGCAGACAGAGATAACACCATTGACGTATATATTGGCGATGAGTATGAAGATGTACTGCGTGAAGGGGAATGGCAGAAACGGTTTAAGGTAAAACCGCCTGTCTTCACCAGAGAAGAAAAGCGGGCATGGCTTGACGGAAATCAGAATGTAACGTTAGGTTCAGATGCATTTTTCCCTTTTTCCGATAATATTGAAAGAGCTTATAAAAGCGGTGTAAAATATATTGCTCAGCCCGGCGGCTCCGTGAGAGATGACCTGGTGATTGAATGCTGCGATAAGTATGATATGGTAATGGCATTTACCGGTATAAGATTGTTCCATCATTGATTTTTTGATTTATGAGGCCGTGCGCCAGGATGTTGTGAAAAATAGCAGGAGGCAGTTGAATGGATCATTTGGATGAAGTAATTAAAATGCTGGATTCCATGACAGATGCAGGAGTCAGCCGGATAAAGGTGGAAACATCAGAAACTGTTTCAGAGGGAAATGCTAAGAAAACCTATCATCATGGAAGATGTGATGTGGGAAGTCCCTTTGCTACGGGATGTCTCTATGATCTGGAGGAAACAGATGCTGAAAATTAAAATTCAGTTACATACAAAAAGCCCCTGATCCCGGTGATAGGGGCTTTTTAACAGCAGTATTTCTTACAGGGTGCGTTTTATCTCACCGCATCCGATCATTGGGCCCGGATCGCCGGAAGGCTGAGAAGTAAAGTCATCCCGGTTTTCGTGTATAATAACAGATTTTCCTATGATCTCATTGATGGTAAACCGTTTGTCATAAAAGGAAGTCCAGGCGTACCCCTGATTGCCAAGAAGCGGCGGCATATCACCGGCATGATCCGGATGCATGGAGCCTTCTGGATTATAGTGTCCTCCAGCTTTTTGAAAATCGTCTGAGCAGTTTCCAAATTCATGAATGTGGAAAGCGTAAAAATTACTGGAGCCCTGTGTATCAATGTTGGGAAGTCCGAAAATTTCCGCTTCGACCAACACACCTCCATAGTTGGTTTGATAAAACTTTACAAGTCCACTGAGTGTGGGATGGGACGCATTGCCGGTGATCCAGGCGGCTGCTTTCGGGCGTTCATATAGCAATAGCTGGGTAAAATTGATTCGGGGAGTAATTTGATCTGTATACATGGCAAAATCCTGTAGTTATGGTTTTCCCTTATCTTATGCTAAGAAATTTTTAAGATGCATAAATTTTATAAATGTAGTATAGTTATATTGAAAAATTGACATAGCTACAACTTAAGGAGAGATGACAATGGCTTTTTGTATTATTACGGATTCTGCATCCGATGTACCTGAAAGTGTAATTAAAGAATATGAGCTTCATGTAATTCCAACTCCTGTTACCATAGAAGGAACGGATTATTTTGATGGAGATACGATTTTTCCGGACCAGTTTTATGAGATTCAGGCATCCGGAAAGGAGATAAAGACTTATCATGTAAGTCAGTTTATGTTTGAAGAGCATTTCCGCCCCTTTGCAGAAAGAGGAGATGAAGTACTGTATATGTGCTTTTCAACAGGAATTGCAGGAACCTTTAACGCCGCTACTTTGGCCTATGAAGAAATTCGGGAAGAATACCCGGAGTTTATGCTTACCATTATTGATACCAAATGTGCGTCCGTAGGCTATGGACTGGTAGTGGAAAGGCTGCTTCGTATGCAGAAAAATAATGCGCCAAAGGAACTTATTATTGAGGCCGCCCACTTTTTCTGTGAGCATATGGAACATGCGGTTACAGTTATGGAGCTTAATTATCTGTTTAAAGGCGGAAGGCTCACCAGAACTTCTTTTTTGGCAGGTACTGTGCTGGACATTAAACCTATCATTATTGTGGACGAGAATGGCTCCTTAAAGGCAGTAGAAAAAGTCCGCGGATGGAAAAAAGCCCAGAAGAGAATTCTTGATATGGTAGGAGAAAAGGGCGCTGATCTGGAAAATCAGGTGGTAGGCGTCTGCTATGGAATGGATAAAGAAGCGTACGATTATATCAAAGAACAACTGGTAGAAAGATACCATGTAAAAGGACTTCTGGAAGGCAGGGTGGGATGTGCAATTGGTGCACATACAGGCCCGGGCATTCTTGGAATTGTTTTCTTAAATGAAACAAATGAAAAATACAACGAATATTTAAAATAGAGGAATTCATTTATGCTTGAAGTAAAAAATCTGGTATTTCATCCCCTGGAAAACGGGCTGGAAAAAAGTATCATAGAGGATGTAAGTTTTGCTGTGGAAGACGGGGAAATGCTGGTAATTACGGGGCCTAACGGGGGAGGAAAATCTACCCTTGCCAAGCTGTTGATGGGAATTGAAACGCCGGATGGCGGCAGTATTTTTATGGATGGTGTGGATATTAGTCATTATTCTATCGATCAGCGGGCGAAGGCAGGGATGGGTTTTGCCTTTCAGCAGCCGCCCAGGTTTAAGGGAATGACGGTAAGAAGGCTGCTTTCACTGGCGGCTGGATGTGAACTGCCGGAAAATAAATGCTGTGATTATTTAAGCGGCGTTGGTTTATGCGCAAGAGAATATTTAGACCGTGAAGTTGATAACACTCTATCCGGTGGGGAAATGAAGCGGCTGGAAATAGCAACTGTACTTGCCAGGCCACATAAAATCTGTATTTTTGACGAGCCGGAGGCCGGAATTGACCTTTGGAGTTTTTCCATGCTTGTAAAACAGTTTGAACAGCTTCATGCAGGTAAAAAAGAAAGTCTGATTCTGATATCACATCAGGAGAGAATTATACAAATGGCGGATCGGATTATGGTGGTTAAGGATGGGAAAATCGAAGCTCTGGATACAAAAGAAAAGGTGCTGCCGGGGCTTATGAATGAAGATATCGGCTGTGTCTGCATGAATGCATCCCATAAAGCATAGGTCAAAAGGGCAAAAGAAAGGAAGAATAAAGTGGCGGATATTGATCAGGTGACAGAATCTGTTTTAGAAAAGATAGACAGTGAAGGGTTTAAACAGGAAGGGGCATATAATTTAAGGTATAACGGGTACTCCCTGTGTCATGGGAATACGGAACATATCACCATCAGGCGTAAAGAAGACAAGCAGGGAATTGATGTTTATATCAGCGGTGAAACCAGGGGAGAGCAGGTGCATATTCCTGTAGTGGTAGCTGCATCAGGAATTACAGATGTAGTTTATAATGATTTTTATATAGAGGATGGCGCACAGGTGATTATTGTGGCAGGATGCGGCATTCATAACAGTGGCTGCAATGACAGCAGACATGATGGAATTCATACCTTTCATGTGGGGAAAAATGCCAATGTGCGTTATGAGGAAAAGCATTATGGCGAGGGAGAAGGAACCGGAAGCAGAATATTAAATCCTGTGACAAAGATTATCCTGGAGGCAGATTCAACTTTCACATTAGACACCGTACAGATCAAAGGAGTGGACTCTACAAAGAGAGAAACTCTGGTGGAAATGGGAGAAAATGCCAAGCTGTTTGTGATGGAAAAGTTAATGACGCACGATAAGCAGAATGCCATTTCCAATATGGATATTTATCTAAATGGAAGGGGAAGCTCTGCCCAGATCATATCCAGATCTGTTGCAAGAGGGGAATCCAGACAGGTCTTTCATCCAAAGGCAGTTGGAGGGGCGCTTTGTCATGCCCATATTCAATGCGATTCAATTATTATGGATCAGGCAAAGGTTTGTTCCATTCCGGAAATTGATGCGGAACATGTGGATGCTGCCATTATACACGAGGCGGCAATTGGCAGAATTAATAACGAACAGCTCATTAAATTAAAAACCTTTGGGCTAAACGGGGAAGAAGCTGAAGCTGTTATTATAGAAAATTTCTTAAATTAACTTATTACTGGAAATGACGGGTGGGTAAAGTTGTGAAAGGATTATTGTTCTATCTTAAGGATTATAAAAAAGAAACGGTACTGGGGCCTTCCTTTAAATTGCTGGAGGCCTCTTTTGAACTAATTGTGCCTTTGGTAGTGGCAAGCATGATCGATGTGGGAATTGCAAATGGTGATAAAGGCTATGTAATTAAAATGTGCCTGATTATGGCCGCCCTTGGAGTTACCGGGCTGGTCAGTTCCGTTACCGCCCAGTTTTTTGCTGCAAAAGCAGCAGTAGGATTTGCCACCAGGCTTCGCCATGCTTTGTTTGAACATATTCAAAGCCTTTCTTTTTCCAATATGGATTATCAGGGCACTGCTTCTTTGATTACCAGAATGACAAGTGATATTAATCAGCTCCAATCCGGCGTTAACATGGTGCTAAGGCTTTTTCTGCGGTCTCCCTTTATTGTATTCGGGGCAATGATCATGGCATTTACGGTGGATGTGAAAGCAGCGCTTATTTTTGTGGTAGTGATTCCCCTTTTGGCAGTGGTGGTTTTCGGAATTCTTTTAATCAGTATTCCTTTGTTTGGAAAGGTGCAGGGGCAGTTAGATCAGGTACTTGGAACTACAAGAGAAAATTTAACAGGTATCAGGGTAATTCGCGCATTTGGCAAAGAGCAGGATGAAATAGAGAAGTTTGACAGACAGACAGATCTGCTTAAACAGATGCAGGTCATGTCAGCGAAAATATCTGCGCTCATGAATCCGGTTACTTACATTATTATTAATGGTGGTCTGATCTGGCTGATTTATACCGGAGCTGTAAGAGTAGAAAGCGGAATTTTAACACAGGGGCAGGTAGTGGCACTGGTAAATTACATGTCTCAAATATTAGTGGAACTGGTGAAACTGGCAAATCTGATTATAACAGTGACAAAGGCGGCAGCCTGTGGAAGCAGAGTAGCGGCTGTGTTCCAAATACCGGCAGGAATGAATCAGCCGGTAAAGCAGGGAACTGGCAGAGTAAGGGAAGCGGATCAGGATGCCAAAAAAGAGAAAAAAGCCGGTCAGGACACTGGCAGAAAAGAGGCAGCAGCTTTTGGACGAACAGGAGAGGTTTGCTTTGACCACGTTTCCATGCGTTATCATGAGGGCGGAGAAGAGGCATTAACGGACATCAGTTTTCAGGCAGAAAAAGGAGAAACCATTGGTATTATTGGAGGCACCGGCTCCGGAAAAACTTCTCTGGTACATTTGATTCCCCGCTTTTATGATATAGAACAGGGAAGTGTAAAGGTGGATGGCAGGGATGTGAGAGATTATGAACTGTCGGAGCTTCGTAATAAGATCGGTATTGTTATGCAAAAGGCGGTTTTATTTAAAGGGACCATTCGCGATAACCTGCTCTGGGGCAACGAAATGGCCAGCGACGAAGAATTGTGGCAGGCTCTTGCGCTTGCGCAGGCGAAGGAGTTTGTGGAGCAAAAGGATGGAAAGCTGGATGCATTTGTGGAGCAGGAGGGAAGAAATCTTTCCGGAGGACAAAAGCAGAGACTGTCCATTGCCAGAGCATTGGTGAAAAAGCCGGAGATATTGATTTTAGACGACAGCGCTTCGGCATTGGATTACGCAACAGATGCCAGGCTTCGGAAAGCGCTTAAGGAAATGGAAGGGGATACCACGGTATTTATTGTATCCCAGCGGGCATCTTCTTTGATGCATGCAGATAAAATTATCGTATTGGATGATGGAGCGGCTGCAGGAATGGGGACACATAAGCAGCTCCTTGAAAGCTGTGAGATTTATCAGGAAATTTATTATTCCCAGTATCAAAAAGCTGACAAAATTTAATTTTGCATTATGTCGAAAATACCTGTAGTGTGAGAGGAAAGGCGCATGGAAAAGAAAAAGAATAGCAGGCAGAAGGAAACCTTAGTCAAAGTTCTTAAATATATCAGGCCTTATGGCGGTCTTATGGCAGTGGTGATTGTAATGGCAATTATCAGTGTTGCATTTACTTTATATCTTCCTGTACTTACAGGTAAAGCGGTGGATTTGCTAAAGCAGGCAGGTAAAACCGGATTCTGGGAAGCTTTATTTTTACTGTTTAAAAAAATGGCAGTGGTGATTTTACTGACTTCATTGGCACAGTGGATTATGAGCATCTGTAACAATAAGATTGTGTACAATATCATACAGGATATTCGAAAAAAAGCATTCAGAAAACTGGAAATCCTTCCTTTAAAGTATATGGATGCTCATTCGCATGGTGATATTGTCAGCCGGGTGGTGGCGGATGTAGATCAGTTTGCAGACGGACTTTTGATTGGCTTTACCCAGTTATTTACAGGAGTGATTACGATTCTCGGAACTTTGGGGTTTATGTTGTCTGTGAATGTGGGAATTACCATTGTGGTGGTAGTGATTACACCAGTGTCTTTGCTGGTAGCCAGTTTTATTGCAAGAAAAACTTTCCATATGTTCAGGCTTCAGGCAAAGACCAGAGGAGAACAGACGGATCTTGTCAACGAAATGGTGGGAAATCAAAAGGTAGTTCAGGCATTTTGCAGAGAGGATGAAACGCTGAAAAGATTTGATGAGATTAATGAAAGGCTGGAAAAATGCTCTCTTCGCGCTATCTTTTTTTCATCCCTTACGAATCCCTGTACCAGATTTGTAAACAGTCTTGTATATACAGGGGTTGGCCTTACCGGCGCACTTGCTGTAATAAGGGGCGGCCTTTCCGTAGGTCAGCTTACCTGTTTTCTTTCCTATGCCAATCAGTATACAAAACCTTTTAATGAAATTTCCGGTGTCATAACGGAGCTTCAAAATGCCCTGGCCTGTGCTGCCCGGATTTTTGAACTGATTGAAGAAGAGCCTCAGATACCCGACCGGGAAAATGCGGTTGTACTTAATGGAGTGCAGGGAAAAGTTGATCTTACAAAAGTGGATTTTTCCTATGTGCCGGATAAAAAACTGATAGAAAATTTAAACCTGCATGTAAACCCGGGGCAGAGAATTGCCATTGTTGGACCTACCGGCTGCGGAAAAACCACGATTATTAATCTGTTGATGCGGTTTTATGATGTAGATAAAGGAAGTATTCAGGTGGAAGGCGAAGACATCCGCAATATTACAAGAAAGTCCCTGCGGGCTTCTTATGGTATGGTTTTGCAGGACACATGGCTGAAAAGGGGAACCATACGGGAAAATATCACTTTTGGAAAACCGGATGCCACAGAGGAAGAAATCGTTGCCGCGGCAAGGAAATCTCATGCCCACAGTTTTATCCGACGTTTGCCTGACGGATATGATACGGTAATTGGCGAGGACGGAGGAAGCCTTTCACAGGGGCAGAAACAGCTTCTTTGCATTACAAGAGTAATGCTTTCTCTGCCATCCATGCTGATTTTGGACGAGGCAACCTCATCAATTGATACAAGAACTGAGATTAAGATTCAAAAAGCATTTGCGGCAATGATGGAAGGAAGAACCAGCTTTATTGTGGCGCATCGTCTGTCCACCATACAGAATGCAGATGTAATTCTGGTGATGAAAGACGGGCACATTATAGAACAGGGAAACCATGATGAACTGCTTAAAAAGCAGGGATTTTATGCAGAACTGTATAACAGTCAGTTTGCGTTGGCATAAAGACTGCGTAACGTGGATAAAACGAACAAAAGAAGGTGTGGAAAAATACAGAAATATCATCAAATATATTCAAAAATACCCTGAATGGCATCAGATACATTAATCATTTCGGAAATTGGCAAGCTGTCTGTTTTTTTATAACCGCGAATAGATAAATCCAGCAATGCAAGTTTTTCACAATGGATATATCCTTTTGTATTTTCTGTATCCATCCATATATGAAGGGGCCCCGGCCTGGAATTAATAATAATAGGACATCCTATTATCTCACCGCTGGAATTGAAAAAATCCTTACTGGCAACTAATACCGGGTGCACAATTTTATCAATTTTCAAGATATCTCCCTGATGTAAATGTTCCATTACCACACCTCTCTTCCGACAGGATTGCCCCAGTCATATTCCCCGTCAAGCATTAGTTTTCCATTAAATTCCATTGCTCTTTCTTCCAGTGTTTTATGCCGAACTGGTTTTGTTAAAGTAATTATACCACTTGATACTGTAACGTCTAAAACTTCATTTAGTGCAATTCCTGCACTTTTTAGTATTTCTTTCGACAGTCTGATTCCCTGACTATTTCCCCATTCTTTTACTTGAGCCTGCATGCAAAAAATCTCCTTATAATTTTGTATATACTAAGTATATACTGCATAAGAAAAAATATCAATTTATATTTACTTTATAATAGCACAAAATTGTGCATGAACTATAATAAAGAATAATTTATTGTATAAAATGTAAAATATAATTGACAAAAAGCAAATTAAAATATATATTATAAGTAAATAAG
>VSNT01000109.1 GCA_009774465.1 Lachnospiraceae bacterium | reverse complement strand
ATACCAGTATGGGGTATATGAAGTCAATTTTATAGAAATCAAATTGTTTCTAATAGGGCAATGAAAATGCTTCAAACAGGAGATAATACTGTAAAAATAATTATAAACAAACAAAAGTAAGCAGCACAGACAGGGAGGAACTCATATGGATGAAAACAGATGCAATTGCTGCCGCACCAAGCATACGCCCAGAAGCGGAGAGCAGAGCAGGCAGCTTCAAAATCGTTTAAGCCGCATGATTGGTCAGTTAAATGGTATCAGCAGAATGTTGGATGAAAATCGTTACTGCGGAGATATACTGACGCAAATTGCGGCAGTGGAAAGCGCATTACAGAGTTTTGGCTATATTGTTTTAAAAGAGCATATGGAGACCTGTGTGGTGGAGGAAATCCGGTCAGGAAATGAGCAAATCATGGAAGAAGCGATTGAACTGGTTAAAAAATTGAAATAGCCCAAATGAAAAGGGCTTATATGGGAAAGGCGTGAGGACAGAAATGAAAAAACAAAAATTTGCAGTGACAGGGATGACGTGCTCTGCCTGCTCATCTCATGTAGAAAAAAGTGTGGCAAAACTTCCGGGAATGGAAACTGTTTCAGTTAACCTTTTGACCAACAGTATGCAGGCGGCATATGATGAGTCTGTCTGTGATGAAGAAAAAATTATAGAAGCAGTGGAAAAAGCAGGTTATGGCGCCAGTTTATTGCAGGGTGAGCATAGAGAAGGAGAGGCTTATCCAAAAGAAAAATCAGACTATGCAGGGCAGAATTCTTTAACAGATGCAGCTTCGGGCACAGGCAGTACAGGGAAAAACCTAAAGGGGCGTGAGGAATTAAAAGGAAAAAAGGCCAATAAGGAAATGAAAACAAGGCTTATGATTTCCATTGCCTTTATGATTCTTTTGATGCTGGTTTCCATGCATCATATGTTTTTTATGTGGCTTAATCTTACGCCGCCCAAATGGCTGAATGACTTATTTCATGGAAATGAAAATGCGCTGACTTTTGCCTTTACCCAGTTTTTACTGACATTGCCTATTATTTATGTAAACCGGAAATACTATCAGACCGGATTTAAGACATTATTTCATTTAAGCCCTAATATGGACAGTCTGATTGCAATCGGTTCCGGCGCGGCTCTTGTATATGGCGTATTTGCAATTTACAGGATCGGCTATGGATTAGGACATGGAAATGACGCGTTGGTAAGCAGATATGCGTCGGATCTGTATTTTGAGTCGGCAGGCATGATACTTGCGCTTATCACTGTGGGAAAATATCTGGAAACCCGCTCAAAAGGGAAAACCAGCGAGGCCATTGAAAAACTGATGGATCTTTCCCCAAAAACTGCAATTCTGCTTATGGAAAATGGTGAGGAAAAAGAAATTCCCACCCATCAGTTAAAGAAGGAAGATCTGTTTGTTGTGAAGCCGGGAAGTCTTGTTCCCGCAGACGGGGTAGTGGTGGAAGGTACCTCAAGTATTAATGAAGCGGCAATTACAGGGGAGAGCATTCCTGTAGAAAAACAGCCCGGCGATTCGGTGGTGTCTGCCACTATGAACAAGGCCGGAAGGCTGGTCTGTAAAGCGTTAAAGGTAGGGGAAGATACTACTTTATCTCAGATTATCCGTCTGGTGGAGGAGGCTTCTTCCTCCAAAGCGCCCATTGCACGTCTGGCGGATAAGATAGCAGGCGTGTTTGTCCCGGCAGTGATGGCAGTGGCGCTGGTGACCTTTTTGGTTTGGATGCTGGCAGGAGGAGGCTTTGAAGCTGCAATTTCCTCAGCCATAGCAGTGCTGGTGATTTCCTGTCCCTGCGCGCTGGGGCTGGCAACACCGGTGGCGATTATGGTGGGAACCGGCGTGGGGGCTAAAAATGGCATTTTGATTAAATCAGGGGATGCCCTTCAGTCGGCGCGGGATGTGGATACTGTAGTCCTTGACAAGACAGGAACGATTACGGAAGGAAAGCCCCGGGTAACAGATATTCTTGGCTATGAAAAGAATATAACGACAGAACAGATTATTGCGTTTGCGGCCGCCATTGAAAAACCCAGTGAACATCCTTTGGCGGAAGCAATTGTAAATGAAGCTGCGGAAAAGAAGATAACCATACCAAAGGCAGAAGATTTTCAGGCTGTATTTGGCAAAGGAGTTCAGGGAATTTGTGAAGGAGTCAAATGCTTTGCAGGAAATCAGAAGTTCATGGAAGAGAATGGAGTTTTTCTTTCTAATGAGCAGGAAAGCACAGTGGAAAAATTATCAGAAGAAGGCAAGACGCCTCTTTTGTTTGCCAGAGAAAAAGCACTTACTGCAATTATAGCAGTTGCCGATACAGTGAAGCCTTCTTCGGAAAAAGCAATAGAAGAGCTTCATAAAATGAATATAGAAGTAGTTATGTTAACCGGGGACAATAAGCGCACTGCCCAGGCGGTACAAAAGAGGCTGGGAATCAATCAGGTGGTTGCCGAAGTGCTTCCTGAGGATAAGGAAAAAGAGATCAGAAAGCTGCAGGGCAGTGGAAAAAAAGTGGCTATGATTGGAGACGGTATTAATGATGCTCCGGCGCTTGCAGCAGCAGATGTGGGAATTGCCATTGGAGCAGGAACAGACGTGGCAATTGACAGTGCGGATATTATTTTGATGAAAAGCCGTCTGACAGATGTAATTACCGCGGTAAAGTTGAGCAGGGATGTAATCAGAAATATTAAGGAAAATCTGTTTTGGGCATTTTTCTATAATATAATAGGCATCCCGCTGGCAGCAGGCGTGTGGTATCCAATGTTTGGCATCCGGTTAAATCCCATGTTTGGAGCGGCAGCGATGAGCCTGAGCAGCTTGTTTGTTGTGGGGAATGCCCTTCGGCTTCGCAACTTTAAGCCTTATGTCTATAAGGAAGCATGTAAAAACAGCAAAGAAAAGGAGAACAAAAACATGAAGAAAACAATGATTATTGAAGGAATGATGTGTGCACACTGTACCGGACGGGTACAAAAAGCCCTGGAGGAAATTGAAGGGGTGGAAAGCGTATCCATGAGCCTTGAAAACAAAAGCGCTGAGCTTACCCTTGGCGGGGAAGTGACGGATGAGGTTTTAAAAGAAGCAGTGACGCAGGCAGGATATGAAGTGACTGAAATTAAGTAAAACCTGCCTTTGACATCAAAGCGCTTTTTTTACCGAAATAGCTTTTACAGGGCACATTTCCTGACAGCAAAAGCAGGAAATGCAGCCCTTTTTTTTGAATTTTGCTTTTTTATTTTCAATTTTAATTACATGTGCAGGACAGCTTTCCGCACATTTTCCGCATCCTACGCAGATATTTTTGTTAAGCTGAGGGTAGGATTTGAAAATATGACTTAAGAAAAAGGCAGCGGGTTTCCTTAAAAAAGAAGGTACTGCATCTGTAAAATCCAGCTTTTTCGTATCCGGCAGTTTAAAAGGAGTAAGATTTTCAGGAACAGGATCGCCTGCAAGCTTAATTTCATCAGGATGGGCCAGCCCCATTTCCACAGCCTGACGGATCATTTCTATTTTCATGGGCTCAAGCCCCATAAGTCCGGCGGCAAAGTAATCCTGGGTATAGAAATCCCTTGCGGCAAGAAGCAGATGAAGGGGATGGGAGGTGCCACCGGTAGGCCCGTTTCCCTCCATAGCATCAATTGCGTCAATAATGGTAAGCTGGGGATTTACGGTCTGTGCAAGCTCTAAAAGCATATGGGAAAAATCACTGATATTTGGCCAGCGGTAATGCATTTGAGGCTTTTCAAGACCGGGTATGGCGCCGAACAGATTCTTGATTCCACCTGAATATCCGGTCATGGCATGAGTTTTTAATTTGCAGATATTAATAATGTAATCAGCTTTTACAACTGGAGTGATCAGATGGAAAGAGTGATTGGTAAATCCTTCTTTACAATTCACTGTCTGGGTGGAAAAATCCATGTTCAACTTTAATATCGGCTCAAGCTGCTTCATGCCGCACACATGATAAATATTTTTCATGTATTCTCCATTGTATAATCCGCCGGAGCTTTCAGCCAGAGTAATATCCGTAACATTATGAGCGTGCAGCCAGCGGACAACTGCTTTAATTACAAGAGGATGGGTGGTGGCGGGAATCTCTGGTCCTTTTGCAATAATCAGATTGGGTTTGATTACTACTTTTAAGTCGGGACGCATATCCTGTGCAATGGAAAGGGCTTCCATAAATTTGCAGACTGCCCCATAGATTAATTCTTCATCATATTCAGGTACATGGTATAAGGTTTGAAGCATAATATTTTCTCCTTAATAAAAAGCCAAGGTCGGCTTTTAAATTTCACTTTCCCTGTTATTTTATCATCATAATGAGGGAAAGAAAAGGAGTAACATTTCAGTTGCCTGTTTTCCGTTTGGTGGAGTATAATATGGTAAGCCAAAAAAGGGAAATAAGAGGTATTATTAATGAAGATCGACAGAAAGAAGGTAATACATGCCTTTGAAACTTACGTGGAAAACTATGATAAAAAAGAAGAAAAGGTACGTTTAAAGATTGAACATACTTACCGGGTAAGCGAATTGTGTGAAAGCATTGCCTGCTCTCTAAAGCTTGGCAGCGAAGATACCGCATTGGCATGGCTTCTTGGAATGCTGCATGATGTGGGAAGATTTGAGCAACTTAAAAATTATGGAACCTTTATAGATTCTGAGTCTATTGATCACGCCCGGTATGGTGCGGAAATTCTTTTTGACCAGGGAAAAATCAGGGATTATATAGAAGATAACTCGGAAGATGAACTGATAAGGACAGCAATTGAATCTCACAGTGCATACCGGCTGCCGGAGGGGCTTAGTGAGCGGGTAAGAATGTTCTGCCAGATTTTAAGGGATGCTGATAAAATTGATATATTGAAGGTAAATGTGGATTTTCCTTTAGAAGAAATTTACAACGTGACCAGCAAAGAGCTTTATTCCTGTCAGGTGACGGATAAGGTAATGGAAGCCTTCGAGGAAGGACATGCGATTTTAAGGAGCCTTAAAAAGACGCCGGCAGATCATGTAGTAAGTCATGTTTCATTAGTGTATGAGCTTGTATATCCAAGAAGCCTTTTTCTGGCGTACAGGCAGGGATATATTGAAAAAATAATGGCCTTTGAATCTGAAAATCCAAAGACAAGAGAACAGTTTGCGCATATCCGCAGTGTGATGGGAGAATATCTGGAAAAAAGGCAGATAAAGCAAAAGGAATACCAAAATTATATTTTTGATCTGTATGGCACGCTGGTGGATATTCATACCAATGAAGGTAAAGTATCTTTGTGGAAAAATATGGCATGTATCTTGTCCATGATGGGGGCTTCATATAAGGGTGCTGAACTGAAAAGCGCATATAAGAAGGCTGTAAAGGAAGAACTGGATCTGTTGCTGCCTCAAATGCAGGATAAATTTTCAGATAAGATGCTTGGGGAAGAAGAGGTTGAAATTCTTCTGGATCATGTGTTTTATAAACTTTTGGATGCAAAAGGCATTCAGGCAGATCAGGAAAGAATCAGCCAGATCGGAATTACTTTCAGAAGTCTTTCCATGAGTCATATCAACTTATATGAAGGAGCAGCAGCGCTGCTTACAGGACTTAAATGCGCAGGGAAAAAAGTATACCTTCTGTCAAACGCCCAGAGAGTTTTTACAGAGCCTGAAATGAGAATGCTTGGAATTTATGAGCTGTTTGACGGCGTTTTATATTCTTCCGACGCAGGCGTAAAAAAGCCATCCTTCCATTTTTATGATGAATTGTTTCAGAAATATGGTTTAAAGAAAGAAGAATCCGTTATGATTGGAAACGAGTATCAGGCGGATATCCTGGGAGCAGAGAATTATGGGATAGACAGTATGTATGTTTTTACAGCCCAGTCGGGAGCAGAGCCGGCAAATCTGCCGGATTGCTGCCGGAAAATAAAAAATATAGGCGAGGTTTTTGAATAAAGTCCTGTTTATGGTACATAGCTTTTTTTATACTAAGAGTGAAAGGAAAATCCTTCACTCTTATTTTATGCGCAGGGGCGCACAGATGAAGTTATTGCTGACGCAACGTGCGCCCCGCGCGGCGAGTAGCGGAGAAGTACATTCCCCTACTCGATTATAAGGATGGCCGGCGAAGCCTGGTATCCGTTGTTTGGAAAGGAAAATGAAAATTATGAAAAAGAAAAATATCATGACAGCCATTTGTATGATTCTGCCGGCACTTATAACAATACTTGCCATTTCTGGCACAGTGCATGGCCGGAATAAGGAAAAGGAAGGTAATACAGAGCAGTATTGCTACACAGCCAGACAGGAATATATGCAGGAAATCAGGGATTATCTGGAGGAAAAAGGATATGGCGACAGCGGCATTACCATAAATTATGTAACAGATGAGGATGGCGCTGTGGAATACACAGTGACAATCCACCATAGAAAAATAGATAAACTGGATGAGGAAGAAAAAACACATTTAGCCGAAGCATGTAAAGGACTTAAAGGACAGGTGGATCCTTATATGTTTTCAATTGTATTTTTGTAAAAGAAGAATGACAATGGGCAGAACTGGGATTATAATTGATATAGCTGTAAAACCGCTGTAAGGCAGCGGATATGAATTCTACGTTATAATAAATGCAGAAAAGAATTGGAGGATGCTATGTCAAATATTCCATTACAGGGACAGATTTTCAGACATTTTAAGGGAAATCTTTATCGTATAATTACTATGGCGCGCCACAGCGAAACAGGAGAAGAGCTGGTAATATATCAGGCTCTTTATGGTGACTTTCAGGTTTATGCAAGGCCGCTTTCCATGTTTTTGGATAAACTGGATAAAGAAAAATATCCAAATGCCGGACAGGAATGTCGGTTTGAACTGCAGAAAAATGTGATTGAACCTGTTGCAGAACCGGAGCCTTTTTTGCAGGAAGAGGCAGAAGAAGCTGTAGTTCCTGATAAAGAAGAAAAAAGGCAGGAGATAGAGGAACCTGCAGAAGAATTAAATATTGATCCGCTGGTGCTGGAATTTTTAGATGCCGGGACCTATGAAGAGAGGGTTAACATACTTGCGGCACTGCATCACCGCATTACCGACGACATGATTAATATTATGTCAATGGCGATAGATGTTAAGGTTGATGAGGGGGATGTAGAAGACCGATTTGCGCAGCTTCGCACCTGTCTCCTTACACTGGAAAAGTATGAATGTAATCGTCTAAAATAGGAAGATATTTCTTTCCCGGCATAAAGTATGGTTTTGTTTTCGCGGGCGGCTGGCTGCGGCGGAATTTTTAACTTTAACCGGCAAATGCGGGAAAGGAGTATAATATGGCATATGAATTGGAAAACAGGCTGGTAATAGGAGTTTCATCCAGAGCATTATTTGATCTTACGGTGGAAAATGAAATTTTCTGTTCTCAGGGGGTGGAGGCATACTGTGCCTACCAGATCGAGCATGAAAAAGAGCTTTTAGCCCCGGGAAATGGATACCGGCTGATAGAGGCATTGCTGAATATTAATAAAATACCCGGGCAGGAAGGAAGGGTGGAGGTTATCATTATGTCTCATAACAGTCCTGATACCTCTTTACGTGTATTTAATTCCATAGCCCATTATGGACTTGATATTTCAAGAGCTGTTCTTGCAAGCGGTGCTTCCCTGACGCCTTATCTTGAAGCGTTTCACACAGATCTGTATCTGTCGGCAGATGAAAAGGATGTACAGGCGGCTGTTGACTGTGGAATTGCCGCAGGAATTATCTGCTGTGATGAAATCAGATCTTACAGAGAAGAAAAACAGATTTCCCAGATCAGAATTGCCTTTGATGGGGATGCAGTTCTGTTTTCAGATGAATCGGAACAGATCTACAGGGAAAAAGGACTGGAAGCATTTGAGGAAAATGAAAGATTACAGGCAGATAACCCCTTAAAACAGGGGCCATTTGCCAAGTTTTTGAAAACGATTTCCGATATTCAAAGGGAGTTTTCACCGGAGCAGGCACCTATAAGAACTGCCCTTGTCACCTCCAGAAGTGCGCCTGCTCATGAGCGTGTGATTCGTACCCTGCGGGCGTGGAATGTGAGAATTGACGAGGCATTTTTCTTAGGAGGCATTACCAAGCGTGATGTGCTGAAAGCTTTTGGCGCACATATCTTTTTTGATGACCAGGCAGTGCATACAACTCCGGCCTCTCAGGTGGTTCCGGCGGCAAGGGTGCCTTATAAGCAGCAGGAAAAGGCAGAGCATAAGCGTGATCCATAACTGTGACAGGCAATGAATAGAAAGGCAGAAATGAATGAAATATGAACACATAGAAGAAGGCCGGTTTATCAGCCGCCCTAACAGATTTATTGCGTATGTTGAGATGAATGGGCGCAAAGAAAAAGTACATGTGAAAAACACCGGCCGCTGCCGGGAGCTTTTGACAGATCAGGCATGTGTTTATCTTAATAAAAGCACTAATTTAAACAGGAGTACGGCCTATGATCTGGTGGCAGTTCAAAAAGGGGAGCGCATGATAAACATGGACTCTGCCGCCCCAAATAAGGCAGTTGAAGAATGGATTTTGGCAGGCGGTTTATTTAATGATATTTCTCTTTTAAGGCCGGAAACAAAATTTCAGAATTCCAGATTTGATTTTTATGCAGAGACATCAGATAAAAAAATATTTATCGAGGTAAAAGGTGTTACCTTAGAGCAGGAGGATGTGGTGCTGTTTCCGGACGCTCCTTCTCAGAGGGCAGTGAAACATGTGAATGAACTGATAGAAGCAGCGCAGCAGGGGTTTGAGACATATGTTATTTTAGTTATCCAGATGGAAAATGTGAAATATTTTATACCCAATCGGGAAACCCAGCCGGAATTTGCAGATGCACTTTTAAAGGCAAGACAGGCGGGGGTTCATATTCTGGCTTATGACTGTAAGGTAACGCCGGATGGCATGGCGCTGCGCGCACCGGTTCCGGTCAGACTATCCAAATTGGAAATGGCAGCGTTTTCCTTATTAGACTGGTATCGGAAAAACAGAAGAACCCTGCCCTGGAGGGAAGATGCCACACCGTATCATGTGTGGGTGTCTGAGATTATGCTGCAGCAGACCAGGGTAGAAGCAGTTAAATCGTACTATGAAAGGTTTATGAAAGTGCTGCCGGACATTGCTCATTTGGCGGCAGTGGAGGAAGAAGAACTGCTGAAATTGTGGGAAGGCCTTGGGTATTATAACCGCGCCAGAAATTTAAAGAGGGCGGCTCAGATTATTATGGAAGAATATAAAGGCGTTATGCCCCGGAAATACAGTCAGCTTTTGGAACTTCCCGGGATAGGCAGCTATACCGCAGGAGCAATCAGTTCTATTGCATATGGGGAAAGAGAACCGGCGGTGGATGGAAATGTGCTTCGGGTACTGGCACGACTGAATGGAGATGATCGGGATATCAGTATGCAGTCGGTCAGGTGCCAGGTGGAAGAAGAAGTGCGCCTTAGTATGCCTTATGAAGCACCGGGAGATTTTAATCAGGCGCTTATGGAACTGGGAGCTGTTGTCTGTATTCCCAATGGAAAGCCGGATTGCGGCAGGTGTCCCTGGCAGCTTATGTGTGAGGCACACCAGCGGGGAAGAGAACTGGAATTTCCATACAAAACACCGAAAAGGCCAAGAACCATTGAAAAAAAGACAGTTCTCATTATCCGGGATGAAAATAAAACAGCACTTAAAAAACGTCCAAAGCAGGGGCTGCTTGCCGGTATGTATGAGTTTCCGTGCCTTGACGGACATTTAACGACGGAACAGGTTTTAAAGTACCTGAAAGGAGAAGGACTTTCTATTTTAAAAATAGACCTGTTAAGTCCGAGTAAGCATATTTTCACACATAAAGAATGGCATATGATTGGTTATGCAGTCAAAGTGGATGAACTTGCCAGAAAGAAAGGCAAGAGTGATATTTTATTTGCTGAAACAAAGGAAGTTCAGGAAAAATATCCGATTCCGTCTGCATATAAGGCATATCTTAAGGCCCTCATAGGATTTTCATAAGAAAACTTTAATTTGATTTGGCAGGAAAAAGATAGTATGATATCGGTGTGACGCATGAAAGTATGTTGAAATGGAGTTATAATTATGAAACTTTTATCCTTTACAGTGCCATGCTATAATTCGGCAAAGTATATGAGAAAATGTATTGATTCGCTTTTAAAGGGTGGTGAGGACATAGAGATCATTATTGTCAACGACGGTTCCACTGATGAAACAGCCGCTATAGCAGATGAATACGTAGAAAATTACCCTTCTGTTGTGAAGGCAATTCACAAGGAAAACGGAGGACATGGATCTGCAGTAAATGCAGGAGTCGAAAGAGCATCCGGTTTATATTTTAAAGTGGTGGACAGTGATGACTGGGTGAAAGAAGAAGCTTACATGCAGATTCTTGAAACCCTGCGAAATCTTGCAGGGGGAGAAAAGGTTCTGGATATGCTTGTCAGCAACTTTGTCTATGAAAAGACTGGTGAAAACAGGCATAAAGTAATGCGGTATAAACATGCTCTGCCACAAAATGAAATGTTTACCTGGCAGGATGTCAGGCATTTTCACAAAGGACAGTATATTTTGATGCATTCAGTAATTTTCAGGACCAAGTTGCTTAGGGAATGTGGATTAAAACTGCCGGAGCACACATTTTATGTTGATAACCTGTATGTATTTGAACCCCTCCCTTATGTAAGAAATATGTATTACCTTGATGTAAATTTTTACCGCTACTATATAGGCAGGGCGGACCAGTCGGTTAATGAAGAAATCATGATTGGCAGAATTGACCAGCAGATCAGAGTTAACAAGCTGATGATCGACTACCTGACTGAGAGAAAGAGCCAGATCATGGGAAATAAAAAACTCTACCAATATATGGTAAGTTATCTTGATATTATTACAACCGTTTCTTCCATATTACTGATACGTTCGGAGACAGAAGAAAACCTTGAGAAGAAAAAAGAACTATGGGAATACTTAAAGAAGAAAGACTGGTTTTTATACAGAAAGCTCCGCTATGGCCTGCTGGGCTACTGCATGAATCTGCCAGGCAGGGGGGGAAGAAAAATTTCCGTAGAAGGCTACAAAATCTGCCGAAGGTTTTTTAACTTTAACTAACAGTTCAGCCATAAAAAAATCAGTACCATACGCGTGGGTGCTTGCACACAAAGCGCATGGTACTGATTTTTTTATGAGCGGAGCGCCCGATAATGAAGTAAAAGACAAGCCGCTTTAGCGGCGACGGATGCGAAGCAGCCGCTTTTACGAATTACCGGGGCTGAACTGTTGCCGTAATATAAACAGGCTCTGTTACGTAACCTTTCGTTTCTACAAATTAATGACGCTGAACTGTTGCGATGTATTAAACAGGCAGCCAATCATTGTTCCATTTTTTCTCAAGCCCCGCGCAATCTGCGCCGCTTTGTTTCTGAGCGGTGAGAGCGGTAAGAGGAAATAACATCAGCCTGATAAACGATCACATACATAACAGCAGATAATACAAAAGCAGTGAGCACATCAAACATGGAATGCTGTTTAATAAATACCGTAGATAAAATAATGGATACACATAATATAAAAGAGCCGGTGCTTATTACCCTGTTTTGTGCCAGGCGCTTATTATGCATTACTGCCAGATGAGCACCGATAGAATTATATACATGTATGCTGGGCCACAAATTGGTAGGCGTATCAGCTTTATATAAATGCGCTACCATTTGAGTGAAAATGTTGTCTCTCGGCATAACATAGGGACGGAGGTGATGTCCATTCGGCCAGAGAGTTGATATAATCAAGAAAATAGTCATTCCCGTAAAAAGAAAAGCACAGCACTTATAATACTCCTGCCTGTTTTTAAAGAAGCAGTAAAGCACTACTGCCGACACGTATGCAAACCAGAGAAAATAAGGAATTACAAACACTTCACAAAAAGGGATGGCATCATCCAATTTCATATGGATGATTCGTGAAGGATGAGTCACTGTTTTTTCCAGGTAGATAAACCAGGTACAATAAATGAATGCATAGATAATAAGCGGAATAGCATGCTTATACCGTTCGTAAAAAACTTTCATGATGAATTCTCCTCTTACTTTTACACACAATAATAAAATATCCGCACTCTGCGGGCAGATTTTAATCTGATTAGAAACTACAGAAGAAACTGCAGCTTTTGTTTTTCCCCTGTTATGGTAATGGAACTGCTTTTTCTGGTAACTTCGCCATCTGTATGAACCCACAGGGGGGCGGAAGTTTCCAGTTGAATTTTGTGAGCGGTATAATGGTCTATCCCCTGAAAAATATAATGTTTTCCAAAGAAAGCAGTGGGAAGCGCCATTACAATCAGCCACTTGGGGATATTTCCCACAACGCAAATATCCGTAAGACCATCGCAGGCATTTGCGTCAGGACAGAATTTAAAGCCTCCGCCTTCGTACTGATGAATCATACAGGCTACAAATAAAAACTTGGGCAGATAAATGGGCGGGGCATCATCAAAAGTAACCTTACAGGTGATCTTTTTGGCTTTAATTAATTGTTTGAGAGCAATTGTTAAATAAGTCAGCTTTCCCAGACCGATTTTATTTAAAATATTTTTAAACCTTGAAGCAAGCGCCTCTTCACAAACTGCGGCGTCAAATCCGATTCCACAGCTGACTGCAAAAAGACGGGAAGTGGAATCTTCGTTACTATGCTGCCTGGAAAGTTCGCCGGAACAGTTATCATAAGTGAGTTTTCCCAAGTCCAAGGCAGAGGGTGTCTGGCAGGACAAAATTGATTCAAGTATTTTGACCGGATCTTTAGGAAGATGTAAGTCTCTTGCCAGATCATTACTTGAGCCGGTAGGGATATATCCCAGATGGACGCGGTTAAAATCAGAAATTCCCTGAATGGCTTCATTTAAGGTTCCGTCTCCGCCAAGAATGATCAGCTTTAAAATAAAATCAGGCGCACCATCAGCCAGAGAAGCGGAAAGTTTCCGTACCAGTCTGCTGACATGTCCGATTTTTTTGGAAAAATACAGCTTATATTTGATTTTTTTCTCAATAAGAACCGGTTCTATCTGTGACCAGATCTTTAATCCTTTTCCTGATTTTGAAGCAGGATTTACAATTATGTAATACATAGTTTTTATCCCTCTGAAATCTTTTCATATTTTAGCAGTATTTTTCTTTATAGTAAAGTTTTTTTCCCACAATTCCAGAAATATTAAGGAATACTTAGGATATTTTTTAGCAATAATGGACATAAT
>VSNT01000108.1 GCA_009774465.1 Lachnospiraceae bacterium | reverse complement strand
TGCTATTTTCATATTCTCTCCGTTTCTAAAACGTATAAAAATGCATAAATTGATTTGTCCCAAAAAGTATACTTTTTAACAAATGCAACTTAGAATAATCAGGAAAATAAAAGAAGAAAATCGGTCTGTGGAAATATTGATATTATTGTGCGAGTCAAGTATAATAAAAAATAGCATCAGGGATTTCTGCGATTTTGGAAAATCCTGCTCATGAAAAAGCATGTACAAAAGAAAGGAAGAAAAATGACAGATACCAATCTGGCACAGGCAATTGAGGCAGTAAATGAATCAAGCGCCTATGATACAAATATAAAATTCCTGCTTGCAGATAAGCAAATACTGGCACGAATTTTAAAGTATGCTGTTCAGGAATTTAAGGATATGACGATTGAGGATATTATGTCCAATATTGGCGAGGATATTGAGATCGGAACAAAACCTCTGGATGCGGGACTTTCAAACATGGGACGTGTAAACACATCCAATACGGAAGACAATATTCCTGGCGAAGGTAAAGTTTTCTTTGATATCCGTTTTACTGCATATCATAAGGAAACGGAAATGAAATTTTTAATTAATTTGGAGGCACAAAGATCGTCAGATCCCGGTAAGTTGGGGTATCATCTGGAAAACAGAATCATATTTTATCTTGCCAGGATGATTTCTGCACAGAAACAGACTGAATTTTACCACAGCGATTACGATAATTTAAAGAAAGTCCGGAGCATTTGGTTATGTCTGGATAACAATGAGGATGGTGATTCTGTTGAGGAAATTAGTCTTAACACGAATACTGTTTTTGGAAACAGAAAAAAACAGTATGACATAGACTTGATGCGGGGCATTATTATTAATATAAGAAGTGGAGAAACTGTCAGGGATTCTCAAAATACACTGATTTCCATGCTGGAGAAGCTGCTTTCCAAGGCAAGCGTGGAGGAAAAGAAACGTATACTTACAGAAGAATATGGAATGATAATGACAACCGAACTGGAAGGGAGGATGCAGACTATGTGCAATTGGTCGGAAGCTATTAAAGAAATAAATTATAAAGAAGGCATGAAAGAAGGCATGAAAGAAGGCATTGAAAAAGGCATTGAAAAAGGCATTGAAAAAGGCATTGAAAAAGAGCGGTTTAATGCTATTGAAAGAATGATTCAGGCCGGTGCCACAAAAGGACAAATAATATCTTTTGGATATACTGAAAAGGAATTTGCGGAAGTAGAAAGTATTTTATGTACAAATGCATAAGAAGATAAAAAGAAAATTTTAAAATTAGTAATGGCTGGGCAGATATAAAAGTAAAATTTATATCTGCCCATAATATTTTAGCGCTTCCAAGTCCTTTCATTTTTCTATTTGCAAGTGGCACTATAGTTCGTACCATTCATGGTATAATCGGTAATATCATGATAAGGAGTAATCCGTTAATGCATAAGAAAAAGGAGAGGACAGCGAGTATGGGAAATATTTATGCATACGTGCGTGTCAGCACACTACAGCAAAATGAAGACAGGCAAATGATTGCCATGAGTGAGGTTCAGGTTCCGGAAAAGAATATTTATGTGGAAAAGCAGTCAGGCAAAGACTTTAACCGGCCAATGTACAGAAAGTTGCTGAAAAGGTTAAAAGCAAATGATGTTCTTTATGTAAAAAGCATTGACCGCCTGGGAAGAAATTATGATGAGGTATTAGAACAATGGAGAATATTGACAAAGCAAAAGGGAGTGGACATTGTGGTGCTAGATATGCCCCTGTTGGATACCAGAAGAGGAAAGGATCTGCTTGGAACCTTAATTGCAGATCTAGTGTTATCACTTTTAAGTTATGTAAGTGAAAACGAACGCTGTGCAATCAGGCAGCGGCAAAAAGAGGGCATTGAGGCTGCAAGACGGAAAGGAGTACGTTTTGGAAGGCCGCAGAAAGTGTTGCCTGAAAATTTTGAGCAAATATATATGCTCTGGATGAACAGGGAGATTAATGGAAATGAAGCTGCCAGATTGTGTGATTTTTCAAGAACAACTTTTTACAGGAAAGTGAAGGAAATGGAAGAATCTATTTAAGTTCCGTATAGTAAAAATGAGGCCTTTTTCACAGCCTCATTTTTTATCTGCTCTTTTTATTGCTGTGATTATATCACTTAAATTTATTTGACTGACAATCCTATTAACGTTGGCTTCTTTTTTGATGTTTGCATCTGCTGACAAACCAAAAACTCTTCGCAAATCATTAGCATAGTCATCTTGATGTGATACAGGATGAAAATAATCTTCTTTATGTAAAATCAACCATAAATCAAAGCAGTAATTCGTATTTCACAGTTCAATTTTATTTTCTTCTGCCAATTCCAAAGTTTCTTCATATTCCTTTTGTTTTCCGTCATAATCAAAGACTGCCACTTTATTGCTTTTCCCAATAGATTTATTAATTGTGGATGCACTTTTTATACGGTACTGAATGAATTTGATGACTCTTATTGAGTTCCAGATGGGTTATACACAAAAGAGGGACTACTTAGTAGAGTCCCTCCAAAATTATTTTAGCAAAAGTCAGGAAAAGCAGATTGTTCCAATAAATCAATGCTTATCAAATCAATCTTATTTTCATCAATTCCCCAATTAACATAATCTGCTTTTATTTGTTTTGATAAATTAACATTTAAGATAGCAATTAACATAATATCAAAATCTGAATTTAGTATATCATCACTGGATTTCACAGTCATTCCCTGCTTTGTGTAAACCTCATATTTTTTATCAAACCAGCCAGCCACTGATAAATCTGCGGATGCCCGGCACTGTTTTTCAATCACCGCACCAAACAATCCGGCGCCATAAATGGCTACACTCATTCCGGTTTTTACTTTCTCAAAAGGAAATAAAGGCATGGACGAGTGTATGTATGAATAGCCTTTGAGCAATAAAGACTGCCACATATAATATTTAAGCTGTGTATTTAACGCAGTGCTCAGATTATGCTTACAAAAAGCTTTATTAAGGGTGGTAAAAAGAAGATGCAAATTCTCTGGTTCTACTTCTTTTTTCACCATTGAATTTGGAATTATTCGGTAATGATATAAAGGCAGATTTGTAACATATACTGATTTTGCCATAAGCAGGCAGGGATAGATACAGGCAGCATCTTCTGCATAGGAAATCTGATCAGGAACTTCTTTTTGACATTGAATGAGCAATTCTCTTTTGATCAGTTTTCCCCATTGATAGGGCAGGATTCCCATTTCAAAAAAATTTCCGTTCATCAGCATTTTCGTATGCAAATTATTTAAATCATTTTGAGTATCATATAATCCTTCAGGCACAGAATGGTTTTTAACTCCAAGACATCCATTTTCATATTCTTCAAAAGCAGAGAAGCAGATGATGTCCGCATTGATTCCCAAATTAATAAGCCTTTGCAATGCATCGGTATCAAGCCAGTCATCCCCATCAACGCAGGCGATATACGTTCCGGAAGCTAATGTAAGCCCTGCCTTTCTGGCACTGACAAGCCCACCATTTTTTTTGTGAATTACCTTTACACGGTCATCCTTAAGGCTGTATTCGTCACAGATTTTTGGGCAGGAATCAGGCGAGCCATCATCAACAAGTATGATTTCTATATTTTTAAAGGTTTGATTACATATACTGTCAATGCATTTCCTTAAATACTTTTCTACCTTATAAATCGGCACAACAAAACTAATTAATATATCTGATGTATTCATAGGCGTTGCTCCACTATAAAATCTTTGCAACTATTTGACTATTGTATGTTTCATCTTCATAAAAGTCAGAAATATCGTGGCCTTCCGGCACTTCATTTACATACTTGCCTTTGATTGGCGTTTTTTCTGTTGCGCCCAAAAGAAACCATTCATATTCAATGTCCACGTGGCCGATATCAAGCGCCTGATATCCCAATTTAGCCAGATCATATGCCATAACAGTTGCTGCCGGGCCTAAAGCAATCAATACCAGTCGCTTCTTATCGGTTTGGCAAACTGCTTCAAGTAACTTGTCATACTTTGTAAAGGCATTTCTGCTTGGGGCCAGGATTCGTATACATGAGTTCGTCTTGGCAAGAAGATCATTTCCTACGCCAAACCGAGTTTTATCACCCTCTACGATGGTGACATCCCGTTCCAGCCATATTGATTTAAGCAGCATAAAGTGTTTTTCTGTTTCTGATTTATCAATATAGTCTTTATAAGGGCGCGTCACAAAAGAATCATAATAATCCTTCTGAAAATCAAACAGCTCATATTCTTTTTTCCGTCTTCCATTACTTAAATGCTGTCTGAAAAAGTTTTTAAATTCATCTGTTCTGTTTTCGTAACCGCCATATATATTAGGAAGGCAGACAATATGATTGTCCAGATTGCTTGTGAGAATTTCCTTAAGTCTTGCCGACAAAATCTTATGATATGGCTGAAAGGTTACTTCTCCGCCAAATATTATGTCCAGTTCGCCGTCTCCATACCGGCTCATGGACTTTCTATTTTCTTTTATTTCACGTATAGTTTCTTCTATGTTATGTACTTTGGGAAAATCCAGATATTCTGCTTTAATTTTTGCAGCAACTTCATATTCGATATTATTAAGATAAAGCTCCATTTTTTCTAATTTCATGTTCATTTCTATATAGATCAGCTCTTCTATATTGAAAATGTCTCTCCACAAATTATAATCTGAATGCTGAAAAGAAAAAGGAGTAATCAGCTTTTCAGAATCAATGCCAAGCTTAAGAAGCTGTTCCACAACAGGTTTATAATTCACGGTGGCTATTACAATAAATTGATATTCTTTATCTATAACTTTATCCGGTGAAGTGATTGGAATTCCATTCAGTTTCTGCCCCCATTTAAGAATGTTATTGTCCAAATACACTATAACTTCAACATCCAGTTTCAAACAGGGGGCTATTCTTTCTGCATTTTTTCCTGCACCGAATATGGCTATTTTTTTCATGTACAGCTCCTTCTTACAATACTTATTATGTTCTGCCAAAAATGATAGTGCTCTTCCATACTGCTTTTTTTCCTGATTTCCAAATGGGCAAGTCTTCCCATTTCTGGAAGAA
This sequence comes from Lachnospiraceae bacterium, assembly GCA_009774465.1. Lineage (GTDB taxonomy): Bacteria > Bacillota > Clostridia > Lachnospirales > Lachnospiraceae > Suilimivivens. The sequence goes on along the minus strand of VSNT01000108.1, from coordinate 8,340 downwards.
GGGCACGCTCTTTGGCAAGCAAAGCTATTTTTTCAGCAGCTTTTTTATAATCACCTACGTTGAAAATATATCCGTTTTGGCCGTCTGTTATATCATCATGAACGCCCCAAGTTTCTGTAACCACCGGGATTGCACCATTAGCCATAGCTTCAACAGTTGATCTTGAACGTCCCTCATGGTCAGAAATATTGATACATATATCTTTGCCAGACCAGAATTTGGAGATTAGATTTTTGTTAATTCTGCCAAGCAGTTTTACTTTTTCATGAAGATTATTTTGTTCAATATAGTTATGCATTACCTTTTCGTACCGGCCATCGCCTGCCAACTCTAAATAGTAGTTCACCTGCATTTTTTCCAGCTCAGAAATCATTTTAAGCAGCAGGTCCATTCGCTTTTCTTCTATTTCCAACCGACCGGCATATCCTATCCGGACAGGAAAAGAAGGATCAGTGCTATAAGTGCGATTTAAATGCTCCGAGCATTCTACAGGGCAAAGCATTGTAAAAATCCTGTCTTGCCCAATTCCCTGTTTTATCATGTCTTTTCTGATGGCAGAATTAACACACACGTATAAATCCGTGCAGCTTTCCATATCTATATAACTTTTGTTGATTTCCGGATAGCCGCCTCTTATTCCGGTAACTACTTTAACCTGCTCCCCGAAAAAACTGCTTAAAATTTTTCCGGCCAGTAAAACTTCATCCGGCTGGCTGGTTACCAGAATACAGGGAAGATACCTGGAAATGCAGTTCAAAATCTGCTTCATATTATTTAAGGAAAATGCATTATCCCGTTCCACGTCCACACGTATAATATGATTGGTTAACTCTTTGGGAATGTCATAGTCGCCATAGTTAGTTAATATGTAAGAGGAAAAATCCCCTTTTTTAACAAATTCTTTGCAGATTCCTTTTGTCCATTCCTCAATTCCTCCCAGACCAAGGCCAAATTCGCAGTCAAATATGACAGAAACATGATTTAGATACGTTACCTGTTCCGGTTGGAAAAGCTTCCCTATATCAATCTTTTCATATAGGTTTAGAATCAGATTATAATAAGATATTTCCCGGTTATCGTCCACGTTGTAGTTCAGTTTTATTCTTTTCCGAATTTCAGCCAAAGCTAAAAAACTGGTTGCTGTAATACAGATACGGGCATCGCTGTTAGATGAGAGAAGATCAGGCGATTCTATAATGTGCCCGCCAATATAGCTTCCCCATAACTTTTCATTGCTGTCTACAATGTGGCCTATTGGCATATCGCAGGAATCCATAAGGTCGACAAGCACCCTGCATCTGTTTCCGGCACCATAAAGTATTATTTTTTCGGTAGTATCCATAGTTTTTCCTATACTTCGTACAAAATATCTTCCAGTGAGATAATGGGACAATTAAGCACTTGTGATAATTGTTCTTCTATTTCCTCAAAGAAGAAAATGGGAGTTACTACAACAGCATCTACCTCTTCCAGATCATCATCCAAAGTCACAATATCCATATCTGCATAAAGGTGGTTTGCATTTTTATCAATTCCATACTTCAATTCGATCTGGGAATCCTTCAACTCGTTTACCAATGTTTCTCCGGCATAGCTCATGCCATAAATGGCAATTTTTTTGTAACCGTTTTTTTCAAAGTAAGAAACAAGATTTTTGCCTTCCTGTTTTACTTTTACCCATTGATTCATCATAAGAAACAGTGCCAGATGTTTGTCAGACATAAGCTGTTTCTGCTTTGTAGTTTTTCCTATGGTCTGCCCTGCGACTCCTATACCTGCCGCAACGCCTGCCATTGCTGATAATGCTCCAATTAATCCTTTTTTCATGATGGTTTTTCCTCCATATTTATGTGTTTATTATTTTGTTCCATATAGCCATAACTTTTTCCGTATGATACATTTGTGCTCTTTTTAAAGCGGCTTTTGCATATTTTTCTCTTAAGGTATCATTTACTAACATTTCTGTAATGGCCTGTCCAAGCACTTGCTCCTCATGAGTAATTGGTTCTTTCGCCATATAATGATTTTTGATATAGGGAGTAATGACTCCATATGCTCCATATTGAATAGAGGTGGTGGAATTCCTTGCAGCTTTTAATATTTCCCTGGGTGCTCCGGGACTATCTATTGATATGACCGACAGTCCTGTTGACATTGCTTCCACCATACTGTTGGGAAAGCCCTCCGTATAGGAAGTCATCAAAAATACCTTTGCATTCTGTAAATAATAAGAAATATCTTTTTGAAAACCCAATAAAAATACGTGGTTTTCAAGATGCAGATTTTTTATCAATGAATTAAGTTTACTTTTATTAGGGCCACGTCCTAAAATAATCATTTGGGCGTCAGGGATTTTTTGAATCACAGTTGAAAATGCCCTGATTGCAATGTGATGCTGCTTCACATTTTCAAGGCGCCCCACACAAATCACGGTATTAGGTCCGTAAATCCATTCCGCAGTATTTTCCTGCATTTTCAGTTCAGATATGGGATTAGGAATCTTTACAAGCTTTTTTCTTTTGATCCCATATAAATGTTCCATTTCATTTTTGGCATAGTCGGTCATTACAATTACTTTGTCCGCATGGTTGTAAAAGAGACGGATCAGGTTTTTGTTATATAAGAAACAGGTTTTTCTTAATTCTTCCCTTTGGGAAAGAATGGTACATATTCTGGTAATTATGGTATCCCTGCCTTTTGACAATATATTGATGTAGTTGAATTCTTCCATAAAGCTGATGGATACGTCTATTTTGTAGGACTTCTTATATTTTCGCATGATGGATGCAGCTTCAAAAAGCGCCATAACCCTGTTCTGATTGGCTACAATCTCTGTGCGGATAATTTTCCCTTTTACTTCATAGACACACTTTTTGCTGTTTTTACTGATAAAGTAATAAACATTATGTCCCTGCTCTATGTAATAATTTCCAATCAGACTGGCTACCCGTTCAGCGCCTCCGCCTTCAAGCTCCTGAATTAAAATTGCAATATTCATATAAATGCTACGCTTTCTTAAATATTAAAATGTGTCTCATTCCGCCCATGCATCTGAATCCCCTGGATTTCGTTTCCAAAACATATCCATATTCTTTAAAAATTCAATATAATCATGTGAATAAGCATATGGAGGAGTGGGCACTGTATCAACTATGATTCTGTTGATATGATTGTGCTTTACCACATAGGCCATGTTACGCTGAAACCAGTCATCATCCAGGGCATGCAGCCAGTTAACAGCAATGAGAATATCTATGGTCTGGTTTTTAATGTTGTTTAGAGAGCCAACTTTTCCATGCAGACCTGGGTGAGCAAATTTAAGCGCTTTGATTACATTTTCTTCAATGTCGTAGCCTGTTTTTTGATGGTTTGGCAGATGAATTTCTGATAAAATATCCCCTAACCCACATCCAACTTCAATAATTTGTCCGTGAGAGCCGCCGGAAAGAAGAGAGTTTACTTTTTTGCTGAGCCACATGGCATATTCCCGTTCGTATATAGTTGCTGTATGCCATTGATTGAACTGAAATATATGTTGCAAAATAATGTAATAATGCTTTCTGAATAGTTTCATATGAGTAGCATCCTTTTGCTTCAATTAAGGAATATATGCGTATAAAACGGTCCCATAGTAACGTCTGCCATAATGCCTTAAGTGCATTCGGTATTCGGGCACCCAATCCTTTAACATAAGTGGTATTTTCCATAAGTCATCTGGTTTATGATAGATGCATATTGCAAGCTTGGGTTTGTCTCTTAAAATAATATTTTTAGCGCCATTTAATGCAGGGATTTCGGAACCTTCAATATCCATCTTGATGAAAGTAACTTTCTCCTGTATTTCTTCATCCAAAGAAACACACTCTATTGTACCAAGCCCCCCCATATTGCCTGTATTTTCCACAACATGACCGGAATAAACAGCATCTGTATTCATAAAGGATAAGGTTGTTTTGTGAGAATATACCCCTTTGGGAATAAGATGAATCCGCTGGTCATATTTGTGCATATTTGATTTTATTTTCTGCAAAATAACTGCATCGGGTTCAAAACTATATACTGCTTTAAACTGATTTTCTGTCCAACTGCAAAACTCATCAATTGTGTCGCCATCATATGCGCCGCAGTCTATAAAAACTTCGTTGCTGTCTTTGGTAAAAAACTCATCTATAAAATACTCTGTTCCACTATCCTGAATATCTGTATAATCCATAAAACCGGCTTTTCTTTTTTGAACCAGTGCATCCAGTAAATTTTGGGATTTTTCATCATACAGTATTTCTTTCAATCTGTTTATTTCCAATGCATCAATATCTTCCTGGATTAAAAAATCGTGCATTGTATCATCCATCCATATAGATGACCAGTAATTTTCAATGCCAAGAGCATCCAGTTGATTTGCGATTGTTCCCGGGTACATAGTGCATATTAGTACCACATAATTTTCAGACTTTGACAATTCGGCAACTCCAAATACTTGAAGTCCATCTATATTGGTGCCGAACTTTGATTTATCATTGTCAAGAAACCCCTTTATGTTCCAACCGGAATTATAATTTTTACATTTTTTCAATAGTTCCCGTCCTAAATTTCCTGCGCCAAAGAGGTACACATCCCGTCCTTTTGCAGCCTCATTAAATTTTTCCCATGTATCCTGTTTAAAGTCTCTTCTCATTAACTGCCTTCTCCTTTACTTTACTTTTTACATATCCACTTAAACCAATGCCGGTGTATTTTTTGCTTATTTCCTCAAACAGGACTTCCAAATCTTTATATAACAGTTCTATACTTTTTTCACTTTTAAAGGTTGGATTGACTTTGGGCGACAATTCTGAGGAATGTATCATAAATTCAATGTAGTCTATTCGGGGATTATGGCTGATTTTATTCACGATCCAAAGCATCTGCTTTAAATTATCGCCATTTGGGCGCAGCCATTCCCTGCGTATTTCCAGCTCTGCCGAAGAAAGGGAGATGTGCAGTCTGGGTAATATGGTAGGCGGAACTTCATATATTCCTGACCTGCCGGTCTTGTGGATATTTCTGCCGGATATTTGATAACATCCTCTAAAACGGTCTTTTGAATAGTCGGTTCCATATAAATGGTTTCCAATATGACCTCCCCATGAAACACCTGGAGTGACGGTACAATCGGCTATGAATTGCAGCCTGTGCAGGCACTTTAGTGTAAATTCGTCCAGATACCACCGTCCGCTTCTGAAACTGGTGATTGGTACCTGAAAAACATCCTCTAAAGTATGTGTCAGATATTTCATTTTTTCCCACTGAAGCTTTTTAGAATATTCACCAATATAAGTATGTGTTCCTTTGGGATTGTATGGCAGATGCTCTATGGGCGGGCTATTCCATGCGTGCATATGCATTCCTATTTCAGCTTTATTTGACATGCTTGCTGACTTGCCTAATTGTTGAAAGGCCTCTGACTGTGACATTTCATAATTTACAAGGTAAGTAGGAATAAATTTATATTTTTCACATAGCAATTGAAACCGTTCCAAATTTTCGGCATTTGCAGTTGTAATTTCTTTTAGTCCCTGGCGGGTGATTTTTTTTGTCCATAAATCATCGCCTTCCGTATCAATCGTAATTATGAATTTTTTCATAGTCTGTTTCTCCGATTAATTCAAGTATTCTCTCCAACCGCCTGAAGGCGTAAATTTATATTTTGAATTTAATTTGGTTAATTCTGCTTCAAATCCGGCAAAATTGGAACTTACAATATGATCGTCAAACTTTCTTAAAGATAACTTTTTATTTTTGCCTGCCTCTTTTAGAAGAATGAATTTTTCTTCCTGAAATCCCATCAGCCTTACTAAAATTTTATCGAATAAGACACTGTTATCTGCAAAAAGTAAAATTCCTGTTTCTTTTGGTGAAGGGCACAGGGGGCCTTCTTTTTCACCTGCGGTCAGCATATCTCCTATAGTAATCACTTTGCGCTGGGGTTCATTTTTTAAATGTCCATTCTTATCCGCATACATAACCATCGTATTTAGATCAAGAATTGTTTTCCAAATCGTTTTATTGCCCCACCAGCTTCCTTCAGAATATTTTTCATCCTTTGAATTTTCACTTAAAAGCATTTCACCTATTCTTTTGATAAAATCTCCAGCCTTATAAAGGTTTTTTTTATCTAAAATATCTGTGATATCATTTATATTGCTTTTTACTTGTGCATTATAAGATGACGAATAATATTCATCCCCCTTACCACTTAAGTAACTGCCTTTTGTATGATGAGGCAGAAAATCTTTGCGTGCATTAATTCCTACCATATTTTTTAAGGCACCGGTATAACCTGCTTTTCTGTGTGTCTTTGGTTTGGGTAGATTGATAATCACATCTGCCTGAAGACATGCCTCGCTGATGCAGTATTCCTGATTTATGCCATTATGGTGTTTATTTAATTCACGATAATCATAATTGGTAATTCTAAGATTTTTACCAGTAGTATTGTTGTAAAAATAAGAGTGCCTTCCTAAATTGACAACTTTTCCTTTATACTTAAAATCTAATGGGACATTAATAATATGTCCGTCAACTCTTTCACTTTTATAATTTCGTAAGTCTTCAAATTTGATATTTTGCCCGGCTTCCTTATAAAACTTTTCCAGTTTTACAAGCCCAGCCTCTATTTTTAATTTTTCAAAATCACATGACTGTACCGGCGCATCAGCAATAATTATCTTTCCGGTTCCCTTTAATGCAATAAGAACATAATCAATAACGCACCTTATGATGGAAGGATGTGTTATTAAACATTCCAATCCCTTTTTTCCTTTGACGGTTTCGTTATAATGTTTTACAAAATTAGGTTTTATTAATACGGTATCATTTTCATTAATATATGAAGATAAAGGGTTCCAATCAGATTTACCTATATGTTCCTTATCCAGTTCCAGGCCAATGAACATATTTCTTATCATTTCATATACATCGTTCTGTTCCTTCGAAAACCCCAATCCGGGGTACTGATATTCCGGATATGCTGTAGATGGCCTAAAATAAATGTCTTCCGGATATTTTGAATTTTCCTTATAATAAATAAAACTTTTATTCATAAATTTATTTTTCCTCAAACATCTCTTTTATGCTTTTTAAAACCTCCTCGTGTATATCTACACTATCTTTGTGAAAACACAGGTGTTCATCATACCATCCGCCTGCCGCAAAAACAGCCTTGGCATCAAAACCATAACTGATTTCGTTGATTTTTAAGTTTTTCTCATTATCATATAAGAAATCAAATGCCATACTCTGACTGTTAATTTTTTTTGCAACTTCCTGGGCTATGGGAATTGCCTGAAGATCCTGTTCTGTAACGTTATAATCAATTTTTCCGCTTCCTGATGCCCGAAAATCATTATCTCTGACAAAACGCCTGAATATAATGGATTTTTCTCCAATTACTGTAACCCTCACATCATATTGATTATCAGGTAAATATTTTTGAAACAGGATGCTTCCCTTGTTGTTAACTCCATATAAGATTTTGCTGTCTTTTGTACTGGTGATTAATATATTTAAGTAATCTTTTTTTGCGGCATCATGCAGCCGCATAGCCAGTGCCGGGTTTTTCAGTGCATCAAAGTGAGATTTGCATACTTTTTTGCCTTCCTCATAGTTATGAATCAGCCTTACATTGATACTTCCTGCCCCTTGCGGCAGTTTATAGACAATTGGATATTTCTGCTTTTCCAACCACTTCATTGCAGATAGCTCATCATAAAACATAAAAGTGTCAATAAGAGGTGCATTAATTGCTTCCAATAAATATTTTTCAGCTACTTTATCATCAAACATCCAACAGGTATTTGTATTAGGATAAACAATTTTCCCCATTATTTCAGCACACTTGATAATAGATGGTGCAATCCTCTTATCAGCATATTTATCCTGTGTCCAGTGCCAGATAAATGCATCGACTTTCTTGATTTTTTTAATTGCATTGTTCCTCGTGCAATCAATTAATACATAGGGAATATCCATTTTTCTTGCTGCATCCGCATATTTTCTGCTCCGCATCCCTTTTTCAATACCAATAACCATGTGACCTCCAACTTATTGTTATAGGCTTTTTAAGCCAGGTTTAGAGTGAGATATTTTCACATACTATACTTTTTGGGATTTCTTTTTTGCGATAGATATTCGAATAACTTGAGTTATAAAAAGTGAAATGCTTGAATTTATGAACGTGATATGCTAAAATTAATATGCTTTTGGTGGCGTTTGATCCAGTCCCAAAAAGTATACTTTTTGGGACAAATCAATTTATGCATTTTTATACGTTTTAGAAACGGAGAGAATATGAAAATAGCA
>VSNT01000107.1 GCA_009774465.1 Lachnospiraceae bacterium | reverse complement strand
GATATAATGAAAGTAACTTTTAAAGTTACTGGAGGTGATTATTTTGATAAAAACAGATAAACTTAGGGGAATTATTGCGGAAAATAAAAAAACGCAAACAGACATTGCTAAAGCAATCGGGATAACGCCAAAGACGTTTTATCTTCGCATGCAAAGAGGGGTTTTTGGAAGTGATGAAATACAAATTATGATTGATGTATTAAATATAAAAAATCCTATGGAAATTTTTTTTGCAAAAGAAGTAACTTTAAAAGATACGAAAGGGAAACAAAAAAAGCATAGGGAAAAGAATTGAACAAAATAATGGACAAGAGGGAGGTGAGGGAGTGAAAGGAATATTGAGGTGTATAAAGAGGCGCTTTAAAAAGAAACAGACCGCTTCTGGCGGGGAGCAGTCTGTTCCCGTGAAAGTACAGCCAGGAATATCAGTTATCCTGAATGGTAGATAATTTGACAGTTAATTCTTTAATCTGCGCTACCATTTCATCATTTGTTGGATATTATTTTTTCCTCCTAGAAGGCGTTTGCGCTAATGCATTTCCAGCTGCTGTTTTAGACGCTTTAAGACAACAAAAAACTGCTAGTGTGTCGTCACTAACAGCTTTTTACCTAAATTTTTTAACTCTATGCACTTTGCAGGTTTTCACCACATTGTACGACACCAATGCTTCTTCAAGCGCTCCACCACTTATGCAGTTTTAGTTCAGCAACAATAAAAAGGCCCATTAGCTGGTGGATTACAAAGTTTATCTGATATAGGGGTGCGAAAAATGATAATTCTATGATTATCCATGATTAGCTTAGCTTTGAACATTTTAAATTTAACCCCTATACCAAATATTGCGGAGGTACCAACAACGCAACTTCCTTTATAAAAGAGAGCAGGGCAAAGTCAAAAGTTTGGTCAATGAAACCAGCTCCTTTCCTGCCCAATTTGGGTAAATATATTTTATCATGGCAGGGTGTGTAAGGTAAAGAATATTTTTCAAGATAGAAAGAAGTACAACCAGTAACACATAGTATTTACTAAAAGATTTGAGGTGATGTCATGGCAATAGTCAAAGATTATTACAGTCCGGAGGGATGCCATATTATTGTCCACGACGACTACTACATAAATAAAACACCAGAAGAACAACAAGCGATAATATCCAGAGTTTCAGAAATGATTTTGCGTGAAGAATTCAGGAAGTTTACAGAGCAGCAAAGAAAACAAAAGGCTGGACAGGTGTAAACCAGCCGGAAAGGACAAGCCTGTGAATCTAAAAGAAAAAGCAGCATTCCTAATCCTGATGCTATCAGCTTCTGCAATGGACAGTAACAATCAGAGTATACCGGCCCTCTTGGTAATTATTACTTTGTTTTTATTAGCAGGACAGGCAGTATAAAGGCTGCCAGGCAGATCAGGGAGAAGAATAAAGCAGAAAGGAGAACTACATTGAGCGGATTTGAGAAAGAAGAACTACAGTTAAGAATAAAGGGAATGACATTAGAAGAGCAGAAACTTGTGGCAGAAGCCCTGCCGGGTGAAGTTATTTTCGAAGAAATGATCAGAAAATACATAAACATGCATGAGATGGTGCAGGGAATCGGCAGTGTAATTGTGGATGGAATGAAAAAAGTTTAAAAGAAAGAAGGTGCCATATGTACGCCCAGTTGGAAGATGCCGGCCTGATCACAGGCACGGAAGAATGGAAGGAAAAGCAGGAAGAAAAATTAAGATTTTTATTCGGGGAAAGGAGGACCTATGATGCCGGGGAAAGAACTGCTGTCAGGGAAAGCGCTGCTGGACAAGCTCTACAACCAGCCGGAGCTGTTTGAACATTACATGCGTAATAAGATGTGGAGCAATGCAAAAGCCCGTTACGACACAACGCGCGACGTTCTGCTTTTCTTACAGGCAGATGAAGAAATGCTGAATGAATTCTTTGGAGAACGTGGCGAACGCGGGGTAATCCTGCGTGAAGGACTGTTCCCGGAAGACCAGGTGCAGAAAGCCTATTACGAAGCAGCAGTCAAAAGAGACGGAGGTTATGAAAATAAGAAATATGAACCTTTACAAAAAAACAGCGCATGAGCTTGCACCTCATACGCCTTACGTCCGGCTGAATACGGACTCAACACCTATAATTATCATACCGTATTCAGCCGGAAAAGTCAAGGAAAATGAGGGTTTGGCCTCATTTTTTTATCACTTGTTAAGCATATTAAAGATCCGACCGGAGGATACATGAGAAAGAAAAAAAGAAAAAAATATAAAAGAGAACAGAGGAGTTTTTATTTTACCAATCTGATAGAGGTGGAACGTATTTATTCAGGCAGTGGAGGAGGAAAGGGAAAGAAAAGAGAGAGAAAGAAAAAGCCCACAGAAGAGCAGATCAAAAGGCAGAACCAGCTGAACAGGGAAAAGAAATTAAGGAGGATTCTTCTTGCCAATTTTGAAGAAAATGATTTATGGGTGCTGCTCACATACCTGAAAGGATTCCGTACAAACATAAAAGCAGCAAAGAAAGATTTCGGCCGTTTTATCCGGATGCTGCGCAGGGAATGGAGGAAGCGGGGGCATGAACTTAAGTGGGTGGTGAGGACAGAAACAGGGAAAAAGGGAGCTGCCCACCACCATCTTTTAGTAAACAGAATTCCGGATGCGGACATTATCATCAAGGACTGCTGGAAGAAGATAGAAGGGGCAGGCTTTTCCAGCTACAGACATGCTTATGAGGAGGGAGGATTTAAACGCCTGGCATATTACATCACCAAACCTTCCGAGAAGGAGGGAGAGGAAAGCAACTATTCAAGGAGCCGGAATCTGATTATACCGGAGCCGGAGATCACAAGGGCATTAAAAAAAGAGATGGAGAATCCGCCGGAGCCCCTGCCCGGATATTACATAGATGAAAGCTCCGTCATAATGGGCATCAATCCTGTTACCGGATGCGAATACCAGTATTTTACCATGTACAGGATAAAGCCGGTGCGGATGAGGGAAAAACCAGAACGGATGCAGGAGGGAGGATAATGGACATACCCAGCGTAAAAATGTACATAGAAACTTCCCTGCATAATCCACAGACAGGAAGAGGGGCAGGCATGTGGATAATAGAACATGAAAGGGATGGGGAGCCAAGAACAAAGGAAGGATTTGTTTATGGAGAAGACACCAGAGAGAACGAACTGGCTCTAAAGTGTCTGATCAACATGTTTTTCCTGCTTGGCAGGTCTTATATGAAAACCGGATTCGCAGATATATTTACCGGATGCGGGCAGGTGGCGGAGAGCATGGCCGCCGGACAGTTAAAAAAATGGAAAAGAAACGGGTGGAAAAATGCGAAAGGGAAGCCTCTGGCAAATGCAGAACTATGGGAACAGGCGTCCGGAAGGATGGAACCGTATACCGTCTCATTTATAAAAGGACGCCATGATTATTCGGATTATATGGAGTACAGGATAAAAAAGGAGCTGGAAAGGAGAAGGAAAAATGTTTGATAAATTTGGAGAATTTGATTCCGTACAGGAAATAAATGAGGCAGCCGCAGCGCAGCTGAAAGAGGGAGACATAGAAGCAGTCTATGCCATAGCCCTGGAAAACGGGATAGACCGGGAAGATGCGGAGGATTTTATAGAGGGCACAGTGCCGGAACTGGCAAATTCCCTTATGGCGGCTTTCGGAAAGCTGGCCGTGGAGGCGGAGGAGCTGAAGCCTTATGAAATCATGGAGGACTGGCTTTCCTACATCAAAGTGCGCTGCCAGGAAGATGAACGTATGGCTGCGGCAGTGAGGAAAAAAGGAAAAAGCCTGAAAGGATGCATAGGAGAACTGCTGAAATGGTCATTTAAAAACCAGCATGATGTTGACAAAGACATCCTTAAGGCAGCAGGCGTATCAGGCAGGTGCACGCTGGGGATCCCCGGGATGGGAAGGGCGAAAGAAATCATATCCGGATACTATCTTGGAAAGCAGGTGAAAGGATGAAGAGAAAGGAACTGTTAGGAACAGCCCCATGCAGTCCTCCGGCAGGCGATATTGATTTTGGAATGAATATTATGGCGGTGAGCCAGATCATGACAGTTGAGGGAAGGAAAATTATAGAGATAGACCTGTATCAGGAAAAAGAGCTGAAAGCAAGATATTTTGCAGATGAAGAGCAGCGCGCTTCCTGTGTCTGGCTGGCAGGCAGCGGATGGAAAAAAATAAAACTGAACAACGCGGCGAGAATGGCGCGCGGGATGGATGTGGTGCATGGATGGGATTATGGCTGCAGGGATTACACATGGGCATCTCAAGAGGATAGGAAGCGTGCTGCAGATTACCTGCATGATATCAGCGTGGAGAGCTGGGAAGAGGAAATCAGCAGCGAATACCGCCGGAATGCGGAAGACAGGAGACTGGAACGGATACAGGAAAAAATGAACCGGCTGCCCGGGGCGCCGGACGATTTTAGGAAATATGTCATGGAAAAGGCATACAGGGACGACCATTACCTTTATTACGACAAAGAGAAAGGGTTCTGCTCCAGATGCGGAAGAGAAGCGGCGCTGGAAGGAAAGCCCAGGCATAATCAGGAAGGCCGGTGCCCTTTCTGTGGAAAAAGGATCCTGTATAAATCGGCAGGAAGGAAGAAGGAACATGATGCACGCAGGGAAGTCCTTTATATCATGCAGTGGGAAAATGACATTATCCTCAGATATTTTAAATGCTCCCTGATATCAGGGATAGACAGAAAAGAAGATCTGGAGATTACAGAGTCGGTAAGGACTTACCATGACGGAAGGATAAAATATTTTAAAAAGAGGTATGTACAGTATGCAGGCGCGAAGGGAACCCTTTTCTGGTCAGACAAAATGTATCAGGGGAATACCGTGGCGTATGGCCGGAGGACATGCCTGTACACGGGAAACAGGGAAGAACTGGGACTTTTGATTGAAGGCGGATGGGCACAGATGCTGATTGAGCTGGGGGAAAATGGCACAGCGTTTCCGCTGAAAGAAATGCTTGCCGGATATGGTAATACACCAGTGATATTCGAAAAACTGTATAAGGCAGGATTAAGGAAACTTTCCCTGGAATATATCAAAACAGGCCGGATCGGCTTAAAGAAAAGAGACGGAGAACTTAAGAAAATGCTTGGAATTACCAGGCCGGCCCTGCATTACATGTTAAGAAATGACAGCGGAAGAAACGTGCTTGCAGTATTTCAGGATGCAAAGGAAAACAGTTTCGGATTAAACGACAGGGAGATAGAAGAACTTGCCCAGGCGGGGATCTGCCCAGGGGAGCTGGCAGCGGTGGCGGAGAAGACAAAGCTGGTCAAGACGCTGCATTATCTGGAAAAGGCGGAAGGATACAGGAAACTTTACGACAAATACACCCACTACCGGGACTACACAGGCATGGCCCAGGCACTGGAATATGACATGACAAAGAGCACAGTACGGTACCCTAAAGACATAAAGGCGGCCCATGACAGGATGCTCATGGAATTTGACACACTTAAACTGGATAAAAGAAAAAAAGAGGTGCTGATTAAATATGCCAATATCAGAAAACTTTCCCCATGTCTGGATCAGATGTATGGATTCCAAAATAAAAAATACCTGATCCGGGCGCCGAAGAACGCGGCGGAGATTGTGGATGAGGGAAGGACGCTGCACCACTGTGTGGCCAATGGCGACAGATACTTGAAACAGCACAATGAAGAAAAAACCTATATCTTTTTTATGCGGAAAATTCAGGTTCCGGAAGAAAGCTGGTATACCATTGAATTTGATCCGCACCAGATGGAGATTATCCAGTATTACGGAAAAAATGATATGAAACCGGATCAGAAGCAGGCAGATAAATTTTTGAAAGAATGGATGAAGGAAATCAGGCAGAGAGCTGCCGGTAGAACAGCCCAGGCAGCAGGATAGGAGAAAATATGGAAAAAGTAGCAGGCGAAGTAATCAACATTAATAACGAATACAAGACTTATCAGGCTTACAAGGCAGCAGTCGACAGTGAAATGCAGAAGTCGGCGGAAAGCTTTGTACGGATTGGATATCTCTTAAAACTGGCAAGGGATACGGACATCTTAAAGAGCACCCCTTATGGGAGCGTCAATGAATTCGCCCATCAGGAATACGGACTGGATAAGTCCCAGGTATCCCGTTTCATCCGGATCAATGACGAATATTCGGAGGAAGGATATTCTGACCGGCTGATGGAAAAATACAAAGGCTATGGCTACGCAAAGCTGGCGCTTATGCTTCTGCTTCCGGCATCCATTGCAGGGGAAATATCCCCCGGCTATTCAAAAAGCGAGATTCAGGCAGTTAAGGAAGAAATAGACGCAGAAAGAAAGGTGACAGACATAGAAGTCATGCTGGAGGGGAGGGATCAGAAACAGGAAGCAATGGGATCCACACTGGAGAAGGCAGTCCACCAGCTGGGGCATGACCAGCCTGAATTGTATGCGAAGCTGTTTCAAGCGCAGAGTGAGAGTTATCCTAGATTATATAAAAACCAGCAGGAAGAATATGCCGGAAGGGCGTCAAGGATCATAGCAGAGATTCTGGCGCCTTCCGGCGAAGCGATACACAGTGTAAGAATCCGCGGGACGGGGCGCGTGATGATAAGCATAAAAGGGATGGACAGGGAGATTACTGTTGTGAATGTCCGCAGCGAAGAAAAAGAAAGTTTCAGCTGGCAGCAGATGACAGCAGCAGTTGATGCATTAATGGCTCAGGGAGAGTCATCAGACTATAAAAAGGAATGGGAAATGCTGTATGGGGAAACCTTTCCTTTGAAAGACCAGCCGGAATGGGCGGAAGATGCGCCGGTACAGACCAGACCGGCGCCGAAGAAGCAGGGAAGGGTTACCAGGGCAGAGCCTGTAAAAGAAGAAAAAGCCGGTGAAATCAGGGAAACAGAAGAAAAACAGGAAAACAGCACTGCAAAAGAGCCGGAGGCAGCAGGTGCAGCGCTGTCTGCTCCTGAATCAGACGGAACAAAAGCGGAGCCTGAAAGAGAAACAGATGCAGGGGAGGATGAACTGCCCGGGCAGATGCAGCTGGAAAAAGATTTTCCGGAATACTGCCCTGAAACAGAAAAAGCAGAAGTTGCACCGGTGCAACCGGAAAACCAGAACAAAGGAAAACACCTTAGGGAATTAAAGAATCATTTAGAGGAAGTTTATAAATATGCAGAAGCCGGAGAATATAAAGACGCCGGGCTGTACATGATGCTGGCGGAAAGATCGCTGAAAGCACTGATACAGATAAAAAAACCGGCAGATATGGAGAACAGGGATGAACAGATCAACGAAGCAGCGTCAGTTTGACACAAAAACGAGAAAGAAAATCAGGGAAAGAGATAAAGGCGCCTGTATCTTCTGCACAATGGGATATCCGGCAAAAGGCGCCACATGGCTTGACTTACAGCCCACAGACATCATGCACTGCATACCAAAATCCCAGGGCGGATTAGGAGTAGAGCAGAATGGCGCGGTAGGCTGCCGGTACCATCACAGCCTTATGGACAATGGAAACAAAGGCTTAAGGCCTGATATGCTCATGCGCTTTGAAGCCTACCTAAGGAACCTTTATCCCGGATGGAATAAAGAAGATTTCATCTATGACAAATACAAAGATTTAAGGAGGTAAAACATGTTTATCAATACAGGAAAATTTAAAAAGATGATCACCGCAGCGTGGAAGCCGCATCACTTTATTGCAGGGTGCGCAGAAGGAAAATATTTCTTTTCAGACGGGACCATGATCATAAGCGTATACAGGGACATGCTTCCCAACAAGGAAAAGGCAGCAGTCATTGAGCTGATTGGGGAGCTTCCGGAAGAAGGACAGGTAATGAAAACCGGAAAGGACATGCCATCCCAATATATGGTCATGACTGATATGTGGGACGTAGAAAAGACTTTTGAAAAGTGTAAATGC
Organism: Lachnospiraceae bacterium; assembly: GCA_009774465.1. Taxonomy (GTDB): domain Bacteria; phylum Bacillota; class Clostridia; order Lachnospirales; family Lachnospiraceae; genus Suilimivivens. The sequence continues at coordinate 5,541 of VSNT01000107.1, read as the reverse complement.
AGTATGACAGTAACAAGATCCCTCTATCAGGATTCTTTAAGCACATACAGAGTCATACAAAACAGGCAGGACCAGAAATGTTTTTTTATAAACAATTTCTTTATAGACCTGTTCGACAGAAGTGCATGGACGGAGGATGATTTTGAACCCGAAGGCCCCAGAACGCTGAATGATTCTCCCGGCGCCCTGTATTGGAGAAACGAAACCATGACATTTGCAGTATATCCGATCGACGTCCCCGAAGACAATAAAGAGCTGTTAACATATCTCACTCTTCTGGAAAATATAGAGCTTCCGGAAGACAAATATTTATAGCCTTTTGGTCAAAACATATCACATAAAAAGCCAGGGAGCCTTATGGCTCCCGGAGAGGAGGAAAAGTGAAACATCCCACAAAAGAGGAGTTATCCCAGATGCGGCAGCAGGGAATGACAAACCGTGAAATAGCCGAAGCTCTGGGGAAAAATCAGGGCACTATAGAATACCTGTTCAGGAAATATAAATTATGCAGAAAAAGAAGCCGGCTTACCTTGGAACAGATAGAAGAATTCCACCGGATGAGGCAGGAAGGAATGACGATCGCAGAGATTGCGGAAGAAACCGGTTATTCGAAAGATTTAGTGCATTATCATATAAAACAAAAAGAAAATGAAGAAGAATTAGGGCCGGAGTTCCCTGTACAATTTGCAGTGCCAAGGAAACCTAAAGTGGAAAAGACAATATATTTCGGCATCCGGTACGTGGATGTAACAGAAATTTATATACCCACATAAGAAGTCCTGAAAGAACAGACGTTTATAATTGGCTCAAAGAGGCAGCAGGCGTGCAGGCGTGGATAGAAATGCAGAGCAGTTAAATTAAACTTTAGCGGAGGTAGAGTATGAAAGTTAGAGAAGTAAAACAAAGGAAAGAATACTTGCGGAATGTGTATGATAATGCACTTAAAATACAGGAGTGTTGCCTGCGGAATAAAGAAGCAAAGGGATGTATAGAGGAATTGGAGGAAAAGGCCCAAATAGATACGTCGCTTAGAACTTTTGCAACTTCCGTAGCTTCGTGTGTGGATGATGAGATAAGACGATTAGAAAATATCATAGATGAAGCGGATGTAAAAGTTGATTAAACTTTAGAGGAGATAAAAAATGGAGAAAAATACAGTTGATTGGCACCCAATGGTGCAGACACCTGAAAAATCAGGCTATATCCTTCTTGCAATCAGACATAACAATTTGAATGATGTTGTAATGGGACATTATTCAAAACTTAGGGGATTTCACTGTAAAGAATATCCGCAGGGAGTTAACACACAGTTTTGTTATTGGGCATATAAGCCGGAGCATCCGGACGGAGAGAAATGGAAGAAATAAAAATATACCGGGTACCAGTTGGTGTTGCGGGCTCCTGTGCAGTGTGGCAGGGAAATGGAGAGGCTGGTAAAACAAAAAATGCAACTTAAACTTTAATTATTGAGAAAATAAGAGGTAAGGAAAAATGAGCAACGATTTAATTAGCAGAAGTGCATTGTTGGAAGAAATAAATAATTTCTCCATGAGAATTACTGGTTCGGCAAATGCTATGGCGATTACCATCATGGAGGAAACGAAGAAATCTATTGCAAAAATGATTGATGAACAGCCTACTGCCTATGACGTGAATAAGGTTGTGGAAAAGCTGGAAGAGCATTTTAATGCTACTGATGATAGTTCAGCAAGACTGGCTTATCATCATGCCATTGGAATCGTCAAATCTGGCGGAATTGGATGAGAACTTAGGTTGCTAAACTAAAAAATTTTATGGAGACGATCAGCATGAAGGACGAAGAATTTAATCGCCTATTTAAACAGGCTCACGAAGAAGCGACATGGTGCTATAGTTGCGCAAGACGCAATACTTGCAAGGATAAGGAAACAGTCGCTATGGAGGAACATATTGCGAATAGTCATGTATTGAAACATGTAAAAATAACGACAAAATGTATTGGGTATATCAAGGATGGAAGGGTAAAGGAGGATCCAGGGACATATTTTTTAAAGAAGTTATTCGGATAAACTAAAATTTAGTGGAATCATGGAGGAAAAAATGGAGAGATTAAAGTTTGAAGAATGCAAAAATTGCAGGGATTGGAAAGGGAATGTAACGGACTGCTTCGCGAACTGCATGAAGCCTTTTGAAGCGCTGGAAGAATTTAATACATATAAAACATTAGATGAACAAGGTCAGCTGCTTAAAAATCCAGAAAAATTAAAACATAATATCCTTGGAAGAATGGAAGAATTTGCGTATGAGTACAGGAGTTATTCTGAAAGTTGTATGGATTATGATGGAGGAAGAGCAGAAGCTATGGAAGCAGCTATACGGATTGTAAAAACAGAATTTTCAAAAACAGTAAGTGGAGGTAAAAGAGAATTTCACATAGAAAAGGAGTTGCAAATGTTAAATTTAGGAGAAATGGTTAAAAAAGAAAGAATTAATCTTGGACTGTCCCAGCAAAAACTTGCTGATGAGGCAGGGGTTACAAAAAGAGCAATTAACTATTGGGAAGCAGGAAAAAAGAATATGAGTGTAGAAAGTGCTGATAAGGTATTTAGAGTATTACATATGTCTATAACAATTGGGGCGCCGCAGTCTAAAATTTAGTGGAGGTAGAAAATGAAAGATTATTTGCCAAAAATAATTGAAGGAAAAATAAGTAATACAGGCTGGCCGATAGATGGACATACATTAATTTTGACATTATGGGATTATGATAATTACGAAAGCTGGCATTTATGCAATTGGAAGTTCAAAGCTGATCGTGCAGTAATGGAAACTGTGTTTATCACAGAAACAGAAGCCGGAATGTGCCTGTATGATACTTTAGAAGAATTTGCCGAACACTGGAAAGAGTGGGAACCGGAAGGCAGCTTCTGTATTCCGTTAGAAAATGTTGAGGTAATAAAAGTCCTGCAGGAAGAGAGAAAAGAAAATGATAGATGAAAAGAAATTAATAGACGAATTAAAGCAAAGTGGAATGATTGCTGATAATGAGTATGGAAATGCACTAATTGATATGATTAACAGTCAATCTAAAATCGGCGGCTGGATTCCATGTAGCAAGAAGCTTCCGGAGAACGAAACGGAAGTAGAGATAACTTATATCAGTAAAAGTTATAAAACGGGTGAAACATTATATATGACAGCAAGGGCATTTTACGAGGACGGAACGCTTCCAACAGAGAAAAGTATATGTATTTGGAATGAAGGGGACAATTGGGAATATGACGAAAATACAGATTCTTACATAATACCGGAGGGATGGTTTGAAGGTGTTTCCTTTTCGGAAGAATTTGGAATAGTTGATATGCCGGTTATTGCATGGAGATATTTGACAGAACCATATCAGCCACAGGCTATCTAAACTTAAAAAAAGAATAAAGAATATTGTGGAGAGGGCCACAACATGAAAGAAAAAGGAGGCAGGTGATGCAAAATTGGCAGGCCCTAAAGGATTTATCCTGTACAGGATATGGTACAAAGATTTCATAGCGTACTTGGGCAGAACCAAACAGCCCTTACAGGCAAGGATACACGGGCATATGTTTGCGGCACCAATGCACCGGGCAATAGATATACATAACGTATCCAGGATAGAGTATACCGAGCTTTCGACGGAAGCGGACATGAACCTATATGAGATTTATTTTATTAATCTATGGAAACCGCCTCTCAACATAGATGATAAAGCAAAGGATAATCTAACAATATTCCTTCCGGCTCTAACGTGGGAAGAATTTATTCCAAAAAATTGGGAGAAATGGAAAAGAGAGTTGAATAGTGAGGACATGTATGGCCATCACAAATCCAGAAATAAAAAAGCCCAAAAGCCTGATGAACAGTTGGAAGATATATGGGAATAAAAATTATTTAAGGCAGCAGGCATAAAATGAAAGGGGAAACAAAATGGCACAAGAAAAGAATGCAGATATTGAATTGAAAAAAGAATACCTTAAAAGCTATAAAAAGATAGTCCGCCAGATGAAACGGAGCGAACTTAGGATTCAGGAAATGCGTCTTAATAGAATGATGCCCGAAGTTATAAATGATGGAATGCCCCATGCACGCAATAATAATGATCTTTCTTCCTATGCGGCCCTGCTTGATCAGGAGGAAAAGAAGTATAGGAAATACCGGTATCAGGGAGCTAAAAAGTGTAAGGAAATAATAGATAGAATAGAGCAGCTTGAAAATGAGGATGAAAAAGACGTTTTGATGTATAGGTATATAAAGTTGATGAAGTGGGAGGATATTTATATAAAGATGTCGTTGTCATGTAGAAGAGTGCATTATATTCATAGTAATGCACTGAAAAATTTCAAAATGTAAAAGAGTGCATAGAAGTGCACACTCAATCTGTGTTATAGTGTAGTCAGTAAAAACTCCTTCAATACATTTTTAGAAGTACCCAGTCATTGATACGATTGGGTACTTCTGCATTTTATGCAGGCAATCTGGTAAAAGGTCTTATTTAAGTGTATGATATAAAAAAGTGTGTTGGGAGGATTTATTACATGGGAGAAAAACAGTTCATAAAAAAGATAAAAGAAATGATTGAACCGGCTCAGGGGCCAATGCTGGATATAGTATCAGATTTGTTTGTTCCTGAAATCGCGGAGGGAATAGCAGAAAATTTTGTTCCGGCAGTAGTTGCGGGTACTGTTGGTGAGATAGCAGGTTCACTTATTCCAGGAGTGGGTGGTATGATAATGTCATATAAACAGGCTCGGTTTGAAAAGAATATTGAGAAAATGATTTCAGAACTGATGGACAGGATGAACGAATTCAATCGGTATTATGCAGAACTGGATGATAAGATTGCCCAGCAGGTCAAAAACCAGTATTTTGGAATTATGGCAGATCATGCAGCAGAGGCAGCGCAGGAGGAAAAAATAGAATACATTGTAAATGGATATATCAATCTGGTAAAAGATGGCCATCCGCAGGAAGATGTTGTGATGATGTATTATGATACGTTGGACGAATTAACGCTGCTTGATCTTAGAGTACTGAAACTTAAAACCCTCCAGCTGGATGAGGATAAAGACAGTATTGTACAGATCTGGCAGGACTACAATATTGACAGAACACAGACAAATCTCATAAATGAAAAACTTTCAAGGCTGGGATTAATAGAAAGCCGCAGAGAAAGTGACTATGATAAATTATTTGAAAATGTCCGGAACATAGCAGATTATTTAGAAAAAGCTGAAAGAGGAGTGAGAAATAACAGATTGAAAGTAAGCTCCTTGACCAAATCCAATTCAAATACATTAACTGTATATGGGAGAAGATTTTTGAAGTTTTTTAGCAGTGACAGGCAACCAATTTGACAATATTTTTCTTGGTTTAATGAAATAATAGATTTCCTTAATACATTTTCTGAGAGTATTTAAACACAGTTTGTTTATGCATATTTACATTACCTATAGCTAGGGTAAAGTTTATGTAGGAAAACAGAATAGAAAGAAATAGGAAAGCACCTTTTTCTGTGTTAGGATTTGATTG
>VSNT01000106.1 GCA_009774465.1 Lachnospiraceae bacterium | reverse complement strand
TGTCTGAATGCCAGACGACCGATACGGCCAAAACCATTAATTGCTACTCTTACTGCCATTTTCTGTTCCTCCTAAAATTGAATAATTATTTTATATTTTTTTTGCAATTCATGTGAATTGACAAAATTTTATCAACAGGATTATTTTACCTAATTTGTCCAAAAAGTTCAAGATGTAAATGAAAAATAATTGTGTTTTTTCATGGAATCCGCTAAACTGAATGTGACATTTTATTACACCAAAGGAGAATCACCCACATGGCAATTAAATCTGACTATCACATGCACACTTCCTTTTCAGGAGATTCCACTGCTCCTATGGAAGAGATGATCTTAAAGGGGATTGAACTGGGGCTTGACAGCCTTTGCTTTACCGAACATATGGACATGGATTTTGTATATGAGCTGCCTGACGAAGAAAGAATGTTTGACTTAAATACGGATTCCTATTTGTATGATTTCATCAAATATAAAGAAAAATATTCTGACCGGATACAGCTTTTATTCGGTGTGGAACTGGGCGTTCAGCCTCACCTTAAAAGAGAGCTTGCTCTTTATGCCAAAAACTATGACTTTGACTTTATTATCGCATCCTCCCATATATGCAACAGAAAAGATCCCGGATACGCTTCCTTTTATGAAGGACGGCCTGAGGAAGAAGCCTACAGAGAATATTTTCTCTCTATTTTAGATAACTTAAGGGCATTTAGCAATTTTGATGTTTATGGACATTTGGATTACGTGGTACGCTATGGCCCCACCAAAGATGCTGGTTACAGCTACGAAAAATATAAAGATATTTTGGATCAAATTCTGGAAACACTCCTTGAAAAAGAAAAGGGAATTGAAATAAATACCGGCGGACTCGGTTATCATCTCCGCGATCTGCACCCCTGTATGGATATTTTGAAAAAATACAAGCAGCTTGGCGGTGAAATTATTACCATTGGTTCCGATGCGCATGCGCCTTCCGCCATTGCCAGAGGCTTTGTGCGCGCGGCAGAGGTTTTGACAGAATGTGGTTTTAAATATTATGCTACCTTTGAAAAAAGAGTGGCGGAATTTCATAGAATTTAGTCTGTAAGATACTTTTAAAAACGTAGATTACCAGATACATTGTAGAATGGGAGGCGTTACATAATCGTGCCGCCTCCCATTACATATTCACCATCATAAAAAACCACTGCCTGTCCCGGAGTAACCGCCCGCACCGGCTCTTCAAAACTGCATCTGATCCGGTCTTCACCAATCTGCTCTGCTGCGCACCACTGCCCCTTGTGGGCATAACGCACTTTCGCCCAAAGTCTCCTGGGCTCTTTTAAATCTTCCATTCCCATAAAATTAATCTGATTGCAGGTAAGTTCTGTCTGAAACACATCATGGCTGCTGATTACCACTTCATTGGTTTCGGGGCGGAGCTCCGATACAAAAACGGGATGTCCCATAGACAATCCAAGCCCTTTTCTCTGCCCTATGGTATAGTGGGTAATCCCCTTATGCGTCCCCAACACCTGGCCTGTTTCCGATACAAAATTTCCTTCCCCCGGCATCTTATCCGGAGCCTGTTTTTTCAGAAAACCGGCATAGTTTCCATCTGGTACAAAGCAGATATCCTGGCTGTCCGGCTTTTGTGCCACCGGAAGGTTATTTTCTTTCGCCAGCTTCCTTATTTCTTCCTTTGTGTAGTCCCCCACCGGCATTAATGTGTGGGCAAGCTGAAACTGTGTCAGATTATAAAGGGCATAGGTCTGGTCTTTTCCGGCAGTTACCGAATTGCGGACTGCAAACCGCCCATTTTTCATCTGCTCTACCCTGGCATAATGGCCGGTTGCTATGTAATCTGCACCGAGTGCCATACTCCGCCTTAAAAGAGCTTCCCACTTTACATATCTGTTACAGGCAATGCAGGGGTTGGGCGTCCTGCCCGCTAAATATTCCGCTACAAAATAATCAATTACCTGTTCCTGAAATTCCTTTTTAAAGTTCATCACATAATAAGGAATCTCAAGTATTCGGGCAACCTTTTCGGCATCCTCCACTGCCGACAGTCCACAGCATCCACCGTTTTCTTCCACCTGTTCCGGTTCTTCTTCCTGCCAGATCTGCATGGTTACCCCTATCACATCATATCCCTGTTCTTTTAAAAGATAAGCAGCCACAGAGGAGTCAACTCCTCCGGACATGCCTACTACTACTTTCTTTTTCATCAATTAATATTCTTCTTCCTCTTCATCTTCATGGATGTCTTTTTTCGGTTCCTTAAGCCCTTCAATTTCAATACCGTTTTTTTGTGCATAATCCCAGAGAGCCGCGTGAATGGCTTCCTCTGCAAGCAAAGAACAATGAACCTTCACCGGAGGCAGCCCGTCAAGCGCTTCCATAACTGCCTTATTGGTCACTTTCATAGCCTCCTCTACGCTCTTTCCTTTCACAAGCTCCGTCGCCATACTGCTGGTCGCCACAGCTGCACCACATCCAAAGGTTTTAAACTTACAATCCCTGATGATATGATTTTCGTCAATATCCAGATAAATTCTCATTATATCGCCGCATTTTGCGTTTCCCACCGTGCCAACGCCGCTGGGGTTTTCCATTTCTCCTACATTTCTCGGATTCGTAAAATGATCCATTACTTTTTCACTATACATATTTTTATCCTTTCAAAACTGCAATTTATAAATGTTATGATTTTTTGATAAAATCCTCATAAAGAGGCGACATCTGTCTTAGTCTGTCTACAATTTCCTTTATGGAATCTACCACATAATCCATCTCTTCCAGTGTATTTTCCTCACTTACGGTAAGGCGGAGGGAACCGTGGGCAATTTCATGGGGCAGACCAATCGCCAGAAGAACATGGGACGGATCCAGAGAACCCGATGTACAGGCAGAACCACTGGAAGCGCAAATCCCCTTTCCATCCAGCATAATCAGCATAGACTCGCCTTCTATAAATCGAAATACAAAATTTACGTTGTTGGAAAGTCTTCTTTCTCTGTCCCCGTTCAGTCTGCAATAGGGTATTTCTTTTTCCAGTCTGCTGATCAGATAATCTCTCAGCTTACTTTCTTTCTGGCTGCGCTGCTCCATACTTTCAAAAGCACGCTCTGCCGCTGCTCCTAATCCGACAATTCCCGGAACATTTTCTGTTCCTGCCCGCCTGCTCCGCTCCTGAGCGCCGCCATGAATGAAAGAACGGATTTTTACTCCTTTTCTAATATACAAAAATCCAATACCTTTGGGGCCATTCAGTTTATGGCCGCTGGCGCTTAACATGTCAATATGAAGAGCTTCCACATCAATGGGCACATGCCCATAAGCCTGCACCGCATCTGTGTGAAATAAAATACCATTTTCCTTTGCAATCTCTCCGATTTCCTTTACCGGCTGAATGGTTCCAATCTCATTATTGGCAAACATAATGGAAATTAAAATGGTATCCGGACGAACTGCCTTTTTTAGGCCTTCCAAATCTATAATGCCTTCTTCATTTACATCTATATAAGTTATTTCATATCCCTTTTTCTCCAGATACTGACAGGTATGAAGCACTGCATGATGCTCAATCCTGGAGGTAATGATATGTTTTCCCTTTGTCTCATAAGCTTCCGCCGCTGCGATAATCGCCCAATTATCTGATTCTGATCCTCCTGCAGTAAAGTAAATCTCAGAACTGTCCGCATTCAGGCTCCCTGCAATCACTTCGCGGGATTTTGCAACCGCCTTTTTGCTCTCCGCTCCCAGTCGGTAAATGCTGCTGGCATTTCCATAATAATTGGAAAAATAAGGCAGCATTGCTTCCACAACCTGAGGCGCTGTTTTTGTAGTTGCTGCATTATCAAGATATATGATTTTATCCATTTTCAGGCTCCTTTCTTCTATTCCCATTGAATTACTAGGCTTTCAACATTTTTTACTATAGCATTCTCTTTTTGTTCTGTCAATGAAAGCAGGGACATATATTTATCAATAACTGAAAAGCGGTGGTATTTTATGACTTTCTTACATAAAAAAAACCCCCTGATTACAGGAACCATTATCCTGACTGCTACCGGCTTTGTAAGCCGGTTTATTGGATTTTTTTACCGTATCTTTTTATCCCGCCTGTTTGGTGCAGAAGGCATGGGTATTTATCAGCTCATTTCACCGGTTCTTGCTCTTTCTTTTTCCCTGACCGTAGCAGGTATGCAGACAGCTATTTCCAAATATGTTGCAGGCGAGACGATTTCCAAAGATTATCGTTCGTCGGCCATGCATTTATTCACCGGCTTTATTCTTTCAATGACAGTTTCTGTATTATGCTGTGCCGGTATTTACTGTTTTTCTGAGGAAATTGCGGTTTACTTTCTTATGGAAGCACGTACTGCACCGCTCCTTAGAATCATTTCATTTTCTATTCCACTGGCAACTGTTCACTCCTGCATCAACGGATATTTTTACGGGATACGGAAAACATCCATCCCCGCCATATGCCAGCTTTCCGAACAGATCATACGCGTAGGCAGCGTATATGTCATCTATTATTTCTGTTTAAAATATCATATGAATCCCACTATCAGCTTTGCAGTGGTGGGGTTGGTTATTGGCGAAGCTGCATCCATGATTGTTTCCCTGATTGCCATAAAAGCACACTTTACCCATGTTGTTCCAAAAAATTATGGGGCGCTGCTCTGTGCAAAGCTGGCTGCTTATCCGCCAGTTATCAAAAATCTTCTTACCCTGGCAGTGCCGCTGTCTTTAAACAGGATTATTATTAATTTTCTCCAGAGCCTGGAAGCAATTTTCATTCCAAACAGGTTATTAAGCTATGGCTATGATAATGCAACCGCCCTAAGTGTATATGGCATTCTGACCGGAATGTCGCTGCCACTAATTTTATTTCCCAGCGCAATTACGAATTCCATTTGCGTGCTGCTGCTTCCTATCGTCTCAGAAGCTGATGCGGCAGAAAATACCGGCACAATCAAAAAAGCCGTACATAAATCCATATGCTACGGCTTTTTTTTAGGTATTATATTTACTTTATTTTTCTTATTAACCGGAAGATTTCTGGGAAATCTTCTCTACCAGAGCGCCCTTGCAGGCAGCTTTATTATTGTGCTCAGTTTTCTCTGCCCTTTAATGTATATTGCAAGTACTTTAGGCAGCATCCTGAACGGCCTTGGTAAAACAAGTCTTACTTTTATTTTCAGCATGGCCAGCCTGCTGGTGCGATTAGGATTTGTATTTTGGGGCATCCCTCTCTGGGGCATTCATGGCTATCTGTGGGGGCTGCTGGTCAGTCAGGCTGTCCAGACAATCCTGTGTATGTTTGCTGTCCGCAAATACCGTTAATTTTACATTAATCGCGAAGCTGGAACCGGTCTACCATACCCTTAAGGGCTGCTGCCTGTGCAGACAGCTCCTGACTGGTTGCAGAAGTCTCTTCCGCCGCTGCCGAGTTGCTTTCAACGACTGCACTGATTGACTCAAATCCTTTTTCAATTTCCTTTACAGATGATGCCTGTTTATCAGATGCAACCCGAATGTCCGCAACTGCCTGAACAATGTTATCCAGTTCCTTAATTACATTATTTAAGGAATCGGCAGTTTGTTCTGTTATTTCATTTCCCTTATGTACCTCGCGAAGAGACTTGTCAATCAGTTCTTTCGTTGTAACTGCCGAATTCGCACTGTCCTCCGCCAGCTTTCTGATCTGATCAGCAACCACTGCAAAGCCTCTGCCGGCTTCGCCTGCTCTTGCGGCTTCAATTGCTGCATTCAGGGAAAGAAGATTTGTCTGTGATGCGATTTCTTCAATGTCAACAATAATATTACTGATTTCACTGGATGTTTCGTTAATTGTATTCATGGCTTCTGTCAGTTCTTTCATCTTATCCTGGCTGACTTTCGCCTGCTCTCCGATGAGTTTTGCATTGTCGTGAGCCTTGTCTGTTGTTCTGGTATTTTCCACAACCTGATTGGTTACATCTGTAACTGTAGCCAGCAATTCTTCAATAGATGCCGCCTGATTGGTCGCACCGTCTGCCAGTTCCTGTGAACTCATCGCCAGATCATTAGAACCTTCCGATACCTGATCTGCCGCATTATCTATATTTCTCATTGTGCTGCTGAAATCCTTCACCAATGCAAGCAAGCCTTCCAGCAATACCTTAAAGTCTCCAATATAGGCACCCCGATTTTTACTTTTCACCTTAAAATTGCCTTTACTGAATTCGCCTAAAATAAAGGTCAGGTCATCGAGCAGTTCTCTCAACATTTTACTGGTCTGTCTAAGGCTGTCCGCCAGAGTTCCCAGCTCATTGTTTCCCTCATAAGTAACCTCAACATTTAGATTTCCCTGTGCCAGGCCTTTCACAGCAGCATCCATTTCAATCAGCGGATCTACCAATGCCTCAACCAATACTTTATAGCCACGTGTAGATGCTATAATTACCGCAAGAAATATAAGGGAATGAAATACCAGCTGCATCACCTTGCTTCCCAGCCCCAGCATTCCCAAAATTGCTGTCAGCTCCGAGATCGCAACAATGATACAGATCGCAGTGAATACTAATCTCACTTTCTTTTTAAAGCTTTGTTGTTCCTTCATAAAAAAGCCTCCTTGAATTAATCATTTTCCTCTATTATTCAATGCATTTATTATAACTATTTTATAAAAATATTACAATCCTATATTTAACTGTATCTAATACTTTTCGCTAAAAATTTTCTAAAAATTTTATGATTAAATTTCTTTTCTTTCAGACACAAAATTTTTATAATGAAGGTAGTATTTTGAAATTGTATCCAGAAAAATTTACAGAAAGGCAGGAAATTTGTATGAAAATACTTCTTATCGGAGGTACCGGCACCATCAGCATGGCTGTTTCAAAACTCCTTTTATCGCAAGGCCACACTCTTTATCTTGTAAACAGAGGCAGTCGCAGTCACACACTTACCGGAGATATTATAGAACTAAAAGCAGATATCAATGAGGAAGCGTCTGTCAACAGTCTGATCAAAGATCTTTCCTTTGATGTAGTGGTAGATTTTATTGCCTTTACGAAAGACCAGCTTGCACGGGATTACAGGCTTTTTCAGGGGAAAACCAGGCAATTTATTTACATCAGTTCTGCCTCCGCCTATCAGAAACCGCTTTCTGATTACCGGATCAACGAAGGTACTCCCCTTGCCAATCCTTATTGGGAGTATTCCCGCAATAAAATTGCCGGAGAAGACTATTTAATGAAGCTGTATCGGGACAGTGGATTTCCTGTTACCATCATCCGTCCCAGCCATACCTACTGCGAACGGTCAGTCCCCCTTGGCGTTCATGGCGCAAATGGCAGTTATGCAGTAATCAAACGAATGCTGGAAGGAAAGCCGGTGATCATTCACGGAGACGGGACTTCTCTCTGGACACTGACACACAGCCAGGATTTTGCAAAAGGCTTTGCAGGACTGATTGGAAACATCCATGCCATTGGAGAAGCTGTACAGATTACCTCAGACGAATCCCTTACCTGGAATCAGATTTATCAGATTATTGCAGATGCTTTAGGTGTCAGGCTTAATGCTGTCCATGTTTCCTCCGAGTTCCTGGCAGCCTGCTCTCCCTATGACTTTACTGGAAGTCTGTTAGGCGATAAGGCAAATACTGTGGTATTTGACAACAGCAAGCTAAAAAGACTTGCGCCCGGATTTACCGCTTCTATCCGGGCCGATCAGGGAATTAGAGATACGGTAGCTTATGTGTTTTCTCACCCCGAATGTCAAAAGGAAGATCCTGAATTCGACGCTTGGTGTGATAAAGTATGTGCAGTTCTTTCCCACGCGGCTGAAAAACTCAAGTACTGAACGTTGGCTTTAATGGGCTGTCAGGCTGTTTAACAGGGCCTGACAGCCTTCTGTAATATCTTCATAAGTCACATCAAAATTTCCGGTGTACCAGGGATCTGCAATGTCTCTGGTACTTCCGGCAAACTCCAGCAGCTTGTATATTTTATGCAAAGGATCACCCCCTGTAATTCTCTGCATATTTTTCAGATTCCAGTCATCCATGCCGATCAGATAATCGTAAATCATATAGTCTTCCCTGGTCATCTGGACCGCTCTGTGAGGCACCAGCAAAATCCCCACTTCACGCAGCTTATCAACGGTTCCATAATGAGGGCGGTTTCCAATCTCTTCTCTGCTGGTTGCAGCGGAGGCGATTTGAAAATCGGCTTCCAGGCCTGCCTGCTTTACCATATGCGTCATGACGCTCTCGGCCATTGTGCTGCGGCAGATGTTGCCGTGGCAGACGAAAAGTATCGAAATCATGTTATTTCTCCTTCCTAAAATGCCTCGATTTGCCTTGTTTTGACGCGATTTGCGAGGTTTGCTTTTTCTGTGGAGATTGTTAAAAATGTAACGGAAATGGCAAATCGGGGCAAAACGTGGCATATTGATTCCGTCAATCGTAGTAAAAACGTAGTAGGAATTGGGGGTTTTTACTACTCTACTAAAATATTTTTCTGCACAAACTATTTATGTTCCCTATTTTATCATATCTTTATTATTTTTTAGATTTATCAAAACCATATACAAGCATATCTTCCTTAAAACAGTGCGCTTAGCTTGGGCAAAAAATCTATCTTTGCATAATATTATATTCTGCATAGCGTCCGATCTGCAGATGATTCAGTTGGCCTCAGTTCAAATTCGGCATAGTTCACTCCTCTCGCTCGCAAGCCAAAGAGCCTCCATCGGATCGACTTGCCAACATATGGAATTTCATGTGACCATAGGCGTTTACTTGTTGACCACTATTTAAAATATTACCAATAGCAATTGGATAGTCAGAACCATCTGGAAGAACTTTTTTATACTTTTTAAAGTTAATACAATCATCGCTATAAATTGTATAGAATTGAAAAGCCTGCATAAATTGCGACTTTTTTTCAAAATCATCAAAGCCTGTAAATTCTTGTAAGAAATCAATGGAATCATAATGACGATCAATCAATCCCTCATACTCTTTAATATACGATTGTACGCGTATTTGTTCATAAGCCAATTTACCTATATGCGCAAACAACATATTCACTTGTTCCAAATGATCAAGTGAATCATAATTATGATACTGTTTTAGCACTTCGACTTGCTTATTTATATCGATATGATACTGGGTCCGAATAATATCTGCATCCTTATAATCTCTAGGCGTTACAGATTCTAGTAAATTTTCATCCAAGGGCTCATTCATCTCTACAACATTGCCATACGACTTGTCAATATTGCCGTATTCTGTGAAGTTATATTTATCCGACAATAAAACATATTGTTGAAAAGTATTAAAAAGTTCGATATAAGCGTATAATAAATTCCCATTATTAAAAATTCGTACTGCATGGAAAAGTCTCTCAACTGGATGCATTTCCATTACAAGATCAAACAGTGTCATAGGAATAAACGGAATAACAACTGGCTTATTAATCAATTTTTTCGTAGAATCATCAAATATTCTCTCAAGGCAACAGGTATCCAATCCACAATGAATCGCATAATTAAAGGCTATTTTAGCCATACCTAGCTTAAACGCCTCATTATCAAGTTTAAAATGATGATATAATGTCTTAAACTTGCCTTTTTCATATCTCACATATTCCGAGTTAGCATTTTCTAACTTCACTACTCTACCAGCTTTATATGTTGCAGTATACAGATTACCGTCCTGATCACACATAACCCCCGTATACGATGTTCCTTTCGTTTTTCGAGTTTTATGCATATTTACCCCATCTACAATGGGAGAAAATATCTGGGTAAACGCTTTGTCTTGATCAGAACCATACAATCCGTTGCAAGTCTTGCAATATATCCCATCATCTTCCAGCGTTCCACCAATTGCATTATGAATAATATGCTCTTTCGATTTATTCTGATTGTCTAATGGAATCCCACAAATAACACACTTCTTCACTATTACCCCCTCGCTTTATTCTACCTCAACAAATTTATCATTCTTCTTTAAATTTACGTTTTATAGAAAGAATTACTTTTTTATTTATACTATACCCCGCAACACCAATTCCAGCAATTGCTATCATTAAAGGGTGTTCAAATGAAACTATTCGGCTATTTTTGACTTATCAGAAACTTAAGAGCTAATTCTGCTGCTAATGCACCATTCACAACAAGAGGCGACCTGAGTGATGGAATATCTTCATGTCGTTTCACATAATCATCAATGATCTCCTGACTTTTTTCCAAACTTTCACAAAGTGTAGGCATTTTTTCAAATTCCTCTAATTGCATATATAAATGATAAAACTTTCGCACTCAAGCACCATTAGTTTGATTGTCATTGAGTTATTACTGTTTGTACATTGCTCAAGATGTTCGCAAGCAGCACATTTAGGCTTAGGAATATACGGAGCATCAGTAAACTTACGTCTTGGAGACATTATATATACCTCCCTGATTATCTTTCATCAAGCCAAATCTCAATCTCTTTTCTCTATGTACCAAAATTTGTGAATAATACTCTATTTTAATATTCCTTGATACTCATTTCTATCTAAGTTTACTCCTTTGATATTTTAGCATAAATCCGCCCATTTGGATATAGTGGGAATAAATAAAAAAAATGCCCTGCCGAAGCAGGGCGCAAAACTCTCCTTATTCAGATTGCCCGGAACATCTTCTGTGAGACGGGCTTATCCTCCCTGTTCTTCTCCAGTTCCTTTCTGGCGTTCTCCAGGTCCTCCATCCGCCGCAGCTCGTCCGTGGCATCCTCCAAGCCAAGGTGGGTGTAGGTATTCAACGTCACCCCGATGTCGCTGTGCCCCATCAGGTATTGAAGCGTCTTGGGGTTCATGCCGGATTTCGCCATGTTGCTGCAGTAGGTATGGCGGCAGACATGGGGCGTGATGTTCGGCATCTGCACCCGGTAGATATCGTTGTACCGCTTGACCATGTGGTTAAATCGGTGTTCCCAATGCATCGCCACCAGTGGGTTGCAGTCCTTATCCACAAAGAGGAATCCGCTGTACCCGTCGATCACCTTTTCAAACCTCGGCGGCTCTCTGTCCTCGATAATCCCGCGGAAACACTGCGCCACGTCCTCCGTCATAGGCAGCTTCCTTGTCCCCGCATTCGTCTTGGTGGATTCGATGACCAGACGCATATCGGAAGTCCGCTGGAGCTGGTGGTCGATGTTGATGACCTTGTTCTCCAGGTCGATGTCCCGAAGGGTCAGCCCGCAGAATTCAGAAATGCGCATCCCCGTGTGGAATAGGATATAGACCACTTCGTAATACTTGCAGTAGACATTGTCGTCATGGATGAATTTTAGGAACTTCCGCATCTGGTCTTTTGTGATGGCCTCCCTCGTCACGCTGTCATTGACCACCACTCCGGCAAGCTCAAAGCCGAAGGGGTTCTTCATCAGCACGTCATCATCGACCGCCATCTGGAAAGCCGGGCGCAGGACGCCCCGCACCGTCTTAACGGTGCTGTAATGCCTCCCGTCCTGCTGCAGCTTTATTAAGAACAGCTTTGCGTCCGATGTCTTTACCTGCGAAATCTTTTTGTCATTAAAAGCCTCTCCTCTGAGGAGGTTTTGCACAAACCTGTAATTCGTGAGCGTGTTCGGCTTGGCCCCCGTTTTCGTTGCAAGGTACCGCTCCACCAGCTCCCCTACCGTGATGTTTTTTCCCAAAGGGTCTGACAGGGAATCAAGGTCATACCCGATCTGCTTTTCCAGCTCCCGCAGCGACAGGCATGGCTTCTTCCCCACCGGGAGGGTATCGGTCGGCTCCAGCCGCCAGCTATAGACGAAATGCGGCTTTCCGTTCACATGGTACTTGAACTGGTATTTCCCGTCCGCGCGGATGGATTCCCCCCTGCGCAGGACGCGGTGCTTGGAATCACGCCGTGACTTTGCTTTTCCCGCCATTTAACAGCCCCTCCTTTACCTCCGGGTTTTCTTCCAGATATTTTTCAAACTCCCTCCGCAGGATCAGCCTGCGCCTGCCGTATAAAGCAGTGTACTTTTTAAATTTCCCTTCCCTGAGCATCCCGAAAAATTTCCTCCTGCTGAATCCGAAGTATTGGACTGCTTCCTCCGGGTTCAGGACGTCTTTTAGTTCCGGTGATGGTTTCTTCATTCTGGCTTTCCTCCTTTCTGTCTGCCGGGTTTCCCGGTCATGACATCTATCACTCTAAAGCCCCTAAAAGTCAACTACTTACGGCAAATAAAAAGGATTTATATCGCGGAACATTCCTCCACGAACTTCTCAAATTTTGCGCGGATGATGAGGTACCTGTTCCCGCTGAAAACTGCGAAACGTCCAGCGTTATCTTCTGCCAGACGTCTCATTTTTTTCACCCCGATATTAAAATAGACCGATGCCTCCCGGATGGTCAGCATATATTTCTCACTAACCGGCACCGTTACATTTTCAGTCTTTATTTCCTGCATAAAATTCCCCTTCCTTTCCATCTATATCCTTGTGGTGAATGCAAGCGATATCCACCCATCACGCTTTTCCTGATAGGCTTTCAGCAGCCCCCAGCCGTCCTTTTCCTCGACCACGGTAAAAATGCCCACACCCGTGAATTTGCCCGTCTTGGGAAAATCCGTTCCGGGGCCGCGGCGGATGTTCAGGTCGGGGATTGCCACGCGCACCATATATGGCGTGGAAAGGGTGAGGCTCTCCATGAACTGCACTTTCCCTTCGCTGACAATGGCTTTCAGGATGGAGAGGATTTTCTCCCCATACTTCGCTCCTGCCGCCCAGCCCTTCCCCTGCGGGTTCTCCTTCTGTCCGAGCCATTCCGCATAGGGAGCGCAGCCCCGTTTCACATAACGGAAACGCGGGTCTACCAGTGCGTTCCGCAGCTTATCCGTGGAGGCGTAGGCTTTGAGGTGCTGAATCTGCGCCCGGATGCCAAGCTGTGGTGTGTCAAAGGACAGCCCTGTTTCACCCCTCTGCGTCACCCCAAGACCGCAGAAATTGTTCTGCTTTAAGTTGACCGCAGAGCCGGAGAAAGTGAAGTTCCCCGTTTCCAAACACGACTGTGCAAAGGCGATATCACCCCTCACGCCCTCCGCCTCCCCTTCCGAAAGGTAGAGCGGGATCATATCCAGAACGGATTGCGGCACGGACGGGTTCTTATTTTTGAGGTATGCTTTAATCTGTTCCGCAGTCGTCGCCGATTTCCCCATAATGGCGGTAAGGGAATCCGCCGCAGAGCCTCCCTCCATCGCCGCCCTGATGTCTTTTCGGAACTGCTGCATGGTTAAGCCGAACTTAGACCATAAATGCTCCACATCGCCGTGGTTGCTGGCAATGCCTCGCCTGCATCCCTCGGAATGGGAAATCACCACACCGTCCGCCATAGGGTCTAAGCCAAACTGCTGACAAAGATGTGCAAACAATTCCACCGCATATCTGTAGGCAGCAAGCACATGGTTCTTCGTGTTCTCCCCCGAAGAACCATGTGCTTGCTGCCTACAGATA
>VSNT01000105.1 GCA_009774465.1 Lachnospiraceae bacterium | reverse complement strand
CCGCACAGTTCCCCCAATTGGTTGGCGATCAAAACCTTTTTCGCCAGACCGACCACAAAGCGGCGTATTCCGTAAGGCGCTTCGCTCCTTGAATGCTCTCTTCCTGCCAACTGCCCCGCAATATCAGAATACCGTACAATTGGACCTGCAATCAGTTGAGGAAACATGGCAATATAAACCGCCAGATGAATCGGATTTCTTTGCGCCATCTCCCCGCGATACACATCCACCGTATAGCTGATCATCTGGAACGTATAAAAACTGATTCCAATGGGAAGCGTCAGGCGAAGGAGCGGAATCCCCAGCCCTGTCACCGCATTAAAGTTCCCGACAAAGAAATCTGCATATTTAAAACATAATAAAAAAGAAAGACTTACGCCGACGGATATCAAGCAAAGTATCTTTCCAATTCTTTCAGCCCTGTATTTTTCCACCAAAAGCCCAAGTCCGTAACCCAATATAATGGATATTCCCATCAGCATAACATATTTTGGTTCTCCCCACCCATAAAACACAAGGCTTGCCAAAAGGAGAACCACATTCTTAAATTTCCTGGGAACAGCAAAATACAAACCCACCGCCGGAGGCAAAAAATAATATAAAAATGTAATACTTGAAAACAGCATGACCGCCTCACGCAATAGGCGCTTCTGTGACCACTTGTGCCCCACTGAGCGCAGATAAAGCATTTGATTTAAAATCTTCCACTAATTCAGCAGCCCCAAAAGCCGTTATGACATATCTGCCATCCACATTTATAATCACCAGTGTATCGGGCTGGCCACATACCCATTGCTTTGCCAAAACGCAGGACTTTATCGAATCCACAAAGGCATCCATATCCGTTCCTTCTTTCAGCCGGTAAGCAATACCGCTAAAAGTGTTCGCATTCATCATATGCATCATGGATGCGGCATCTTCAATATCGGAGCTTATATCCTCAGGAAGACCATATGCATTTTCCAATTCTTCCGTCTTACTGATATCAAATTTACCCGGCGCATCCATCACTGCATTTTCCAGATCTCCTCCATACATGGCAAACAGCTCATCCTCGCCATAAACTTTAAGAACCTCATTCATCACTTCCAGAGCATCCGCATACTGCGACTCCCCGCCTTCCTGACCTGACTGTCCATTATTTTGTTTACCGCCGCATCCAAACAGGCTAAAAACCATCATCACCGCTATGAATAACACAACTGTTTTTTTCATCATCCATCTCTCCTTCATAATTAATCAAAAATTCAGTATTTCACCCATGTCCCGCCATTACCAGCCGGAAGAACCCCTTCACCGCTTTAAAGACAAGGGTAACTACCGATACAAACACAAATCCCAAAATCACTGCCAAAATGCTGACCATCATTTCTTCAAAGCTGTAATGCCTGGAAGGAATGTATTTTTTCAGCCATTCCGTCAGATATGCAATTCCTACCAGCACTACCGCTGTTATCGTAGTCCGCGCCAACCAGTTACTTTTATAAAAGGAAATATGAATGGTGATGGTTCCCACAATTCCAATCATGAGAAATGCAAGCACCCGTCCGCTCTGCCTGATCTTATAGGTCAGCGCATCCAGATATTCCTGGCTCACCAGTCCGCCTTCATTATGGGATTCCGCAAATTGAAGGATGGTCTCTTTTCCCAGCTCTTTTGCATTTTCTCCGCTTTGGAAGGAAAGGTAAGCGACTACAGCGACTAAAGAAATAAATACAATCCACCATGCCAAAACAATCAGCCATTTTTTTCTTTTTTTCATACTCTGCCTCATTTCGGTCAGAACCTGTTTCTGCTCATAATGGTTTCATTATATTCTTCAATCGCTGCTTATGTCAATTCCTAACTTGAAGTATTCACATAATTTTACCCTTCGAAAGGCGATTGCTCCAGTCTTACAAAGTACCCCTGGTCATGCTCACATACCGGACAATTTAAAGGCGCCTTTTCTCCTTCATAAATATATCCGCAGTTAAGGCAAATCCAGCTTTGCTTTTTCTCCTCCTTAAATAATTGTTTCTTTTCCATCCATTCTGCAAACCGTCCAAATCGGTCTCCGTGCTTCTTTTCTATTTCCGCAATCATAAAAAAGGAATTGGCAACCTGCATAAATCCTTCTTCCTTTGCCTTTTCCCCAAAAGCTTTATACACAGAGTCATGCTCTTCATATTCATTATGCTGTGCCATGCGCAGAAGTTTTGAAATATCCTCCGTAATATCTACCGGGTAGCCGCCATCTACATGAATCGTCTCACCTGCCAGTTCTTTTAAATGCTTATAAAAAATTTCCGCATGTTCCTTTTCCTGGTTTGCTGTATAGGTAAAAACAGCCTCTATCACATGTAATTTTTCTTTTTTTGCCTGAGAAGCTGCAAAGGTATAGCGGTTTCTTGCCTGACTTTCTCCTGCAAAAGCACGCATCAGGTTATCCTTGGTTTCACTGTTTTTAAAATCAACTGCCATAATAAAATCTCCTTTCTTTATGCCATATTATGGATAAAAAAAGAAGTTTTATACATGAAAAAAACAAACCCTTAAAACTGTATGGGTTCCGTACTTTCTGTCAATAGCTCCATCTGATATTCAGGAAACTTATCAAGCAGCTCTTCAAGACAAAGGGCTGTATTTAAAACTCTGTCATGGGCCAGCATAACAATCCGTTTTCTCCCTAAAGTGGTGCTGACAGCATTTTCTATGAGCTGATCCGGTTCACACTTTCCTGCCGCATCCTCCAGACTTGCATTCCAGTCAAAGTAAACATATCCTCTGCTTGTCATCTCCTCAATAATCTCTTCCCGCACATCTTCATTATATGCATTAACACTTCCTCCTGGAAAGCGGAACAGTCTGGTTTCCACTCCTGTTGCCTGATAGATCACATCATAGGCCTTCTGAAAATCCTCAAGGAAACTTTCCTTACTTGCATAAAGTATGTCATAATCATGCCGGTAACAGTGAATCCCTATGGCATGGCCTTCTGCCACAATTCGCCTTGCAACTTCCGGATATTTCTCCACATATTCTCCAATCAGAAAAAATGTGGCCTTAACGTCCTTTTCTTTTAACACATCCAACACCTTATCCGTACACTCTGCGGAAGGCCCGTCATCAAAGGTAAGATACATGGTTTTTGGATGAAAATACAAGTCAATGCCATTACAAATTCCCAAAGCAATTTCTTCCTGATATTCTGCACTGGAAAGAAGCGCCCGTTCCTTTGGATTTGACAAAAACCCTGTTTCAATCAGACAGGCCGGCATTAAAGTTTTTCCTGTAACACAGAAATCTGCACATTCCAATAATTCCCTTTCTACCGCCCCGGTACTTTTAATTGTCTGCTGGTGAATCAGTCTTGCAAGCAGGCTGCTGTCTCTGGTATCATCAGAACCATCATACCATGTTTCAATACCGCTTACAGACTTATCAGTCCCTTCATAAGTGTTTTGATGAATGCTGATATAAACGTCTGCCTGATAGCTGTTTGCCAGCTCTACCCTTTCTTCTTTTTCCAGATATTCATCTGTCATTCTGGGCATCATAACCCGATATCCCTTTTCCTCCAACGCACCTTTTACTAAAAGAGCAATCTGCAGATTTACATCCTTTTCCGCAATCCCGCCTTCCACGCAGCCCACATCCTCTCCCCCATGTCCTGCATCCACAACAATAAGGGGTATATATGGTTCCTCTGCTGCCTCTGCCAAAAGACTATTGCCGGATACGTCCATTACCCCTTCCAGGAGCTTATTGCCGGATACATCCCCTGTCTCGTCCATCCACTGCAGCAGACTCTGCGCCCCCTGTTCTTTGGGCGCTGCCAAAACCACTGCTGCCATTAAAGTGAATGTGCCCATCACACCTGTAATCAGAACCATGCTGGCAAACGCCATCCACATTCTCCTTGCTTTTTCCTTCGTACCTCTGCGATAACGCCTTTTTCTCCTATACATAAATAATGCCCCTTACGTGTAATCTGCTTATTATCATCTTACGCGCAGGGTGCATCATTTTATCATCAAAACTGCATCAAAGTTCCATCATTTTTGCATCAAAATTGCATCATTTGGAAACTTTTAAAAAGAGCTCGTTAATCCCCTCATAAAACCCGATGGTTACAATCGTTTTCTGCTCTCCCAGCCCTGAAAAAACATATTTTTTATAATAAGGCGTGGATTCAAGCAATGGGTTATCCGTCTCATATTCCGAAGGCTCCGGAAGCCCCATATAACTGCCCCAGGCCTTTATAATCTCATCTGTGTCAATCTCTTCCCATTTTAACTGAGTTCTCACATAAAACTCATAAACCTTTCCGCTGTCTGCATCCAGATAAGCATCAATCAATCGATTGGACTTGTCCGCATTCTGTCTTTTAGTGGAAAGGCTGACCTTCCATACTGCCACATTATTTCTCGGCTCCAAAACGTCAATGGCAGAATAAAGAACCGCCTCATAGTTGGTACTGTCCACCTCTCTTACCGTGTCCGGTAAAATCTGAATCTCCTTTAAAGATGCCAGCATCTGGTTACAGGTGGAAAAAATTTCTTCGTTGGTAATTTCCTTTCCTGTGGGGCCTCTGTGATTCACCACAAAAGCATAGGTTCCATCCAAATCCAGATAATCCGTGGCCTCACTTTCTATCTTTGTCAATGTATTCTGCTCGCTTTCCGGAAGGGACTGGCTAAGCAGCGCCTGAGACAAAATATAAAGTTTTTCATTAACTGCAAGAGTATACCTATAACCTGTCCCTTCCGTCTCCACCTCCTGCGTATTGATATGATCAAGCACCATCCGGTCTTTGTACCTGGCAAGCTGTTCCGGCCCCCATATCGACAGGATCATCACTACTATTGCTCCAAGCAGGAGAGTAAAATTAATGGTTGTCTTTTTCATTCCACTCACCCTCCTTTTCTAAATCCGGCAGAAGGAAGCTGATGCTGGTGCCTTCTCCAAGAATACTTGTAATTTCCAGTTTACTGTGATGAAGAGCCAGGATTTCCGTACAGAGAGCCAGCCCCAGTCCTGCTCCATTGCGGCTTCGGGATCTGGATTTGTCCACCATATAAAATGCCTTGGTAATTTTTTGAAGCTCTTCTTCCGGAATCCCGATTCCGTGATCCTTTACCGTAAAACGATAACCTTCCTCTTCCTTATACCCGCTTACTTCTATTACACTTCCCTCCTCTGAAGCTTTACATGCATTGTCCAAAAGGTTAATCAAAACCGTAATAATCAGATTGCTTTCTGCCAGCAAAACAGCCTTTTCATAAGAATATACGAATTCCATACTGTTGTTGTTTTGAAACATATCCCGCAGATAGGAAAACAGACTTTCCGCCTGAATTTCCTGAAACTGCGCCTGCCCGTGCCTTGTAACCATAATATCAAGGAGTCTGATTGACATGGCTTCCAGACGTTTCCCTTCCGTGTAGATATAGTTAGCGGACATAAAGCTTTTTTCTTCATCAAGTTTTCTTGAACGAAGCAGATCCGCATAACCAATGATGGACGTAAGGGGGGTTTTCAGTTCATGTGCAAAAGCTCCCACAAAGTCCTCTCTGGCCTGAATTTCTGCCTCCAGTTCATTCATATTTTCCTCAAGCGCCTCCGCCATTTTATTAAAATCACGGGTAAGCTGCCCTAATTCGTCATTACTGACCAGCCTTGCACGATAATCATAATCTCCTGCAGCCATCCGCTTGGTGGCACGGGTAAGAAGCCTGATCGGCTTCGTCAGCCAGGAGGCAATCAAATGCATAATGATTGTTCCCAAAAGCAGCATAACCACTGTGACCTGCCGGTATACCCGAAACCCAAGCTCACGTTCATTAAAAACCACGGAAACATCCCTGAGCGTCTCTAAATACAATACCCGGTCCAGCGCATTTACCGTACTGCCCGTTTGAATATAATAACGCCCGTTCATTGCTATGGTACGATAGTTTTTTGTTCCCTGCCCGGTTTCAAGCAAAAGCCTGTCATCCACATCAAACCCATCGCTTGCATACAAAGTTTCCTTTTCCTCATTTGACAGTCGAAGCATACGGCTGGTATTCTGCCCACTGTTCTCCAGATTATAAGCGATCTGCTCCACCGTAGAATCCTGCAATACATCATATTTGGCAGGAACATTTAAAGCGGCTGTTTCAAAAGCAAAACTTAAAATGCTGTTTTCATCAAGGGCCTGCCCTGCTTCCCTCTCCAGCGAAGTTTCAAACACGTAATTAATGAAGTAAAAGCCACTGAATCCAAGGGCAATTGCCATAACAATCATTGTCCACAGCAATAATTTTAATGAAAATTTCATTGCGGCACCTCTAACCGGTAGCCCACCTTATATACCGCTACCAGATTCTGCTCCCATCCCAGTTTCCTTCGAAGACGCTGCACATGAAGATCCAAAGTTCTGCTGTCGCTGATATATTCATCCTCCCAGACCTTTTCATACAGAATTTCCCGAAATAATGCTACATTTTTATTCTGCATAAAGAGTACCAACAGGCCAAATTCCTTGTTCGTAAGGATAATCTGTTTTCCTCCCTTTAATACCCTGCGCGCCTCCACATCAACTACCACATCACCGGCAGTTAAAAGTCTTTCTGTCTTGTTGTAACGCCGAAGAACTGCTTCCACTCTGGCCACCAGTTCCACCACATCAAAAGGCTTTACCAGATAATCGTCAGCCCCCAGCTTAAGTCCTTTTACCCGATCCTTAACCTCATGCTTTGCAGTAATAAAAATAACTGGTATTTTCAATGGCCTTATGTAATCCATCACATCATATCCGTCGGCCCCCGGCAGCATAATATCCAGCAGAACCAGATCAAAAGTTTCCTTTTCAATCAAATCAATCGCGTCCAGCCCGTTCTGCACTGCCCTGCATTGATAACCGGATGCAGAAAGGTTTAAATCAATCAGGTCACAAATTGGTTTTTCATCATCCACTATCAGTATCTTTATCATTCTACCTTCCACCCCCAATAAGCTCTTGCCCTCTCTACCAGCGCCGCCACCGTATCCTCATCACTGCATGGATTCTGCCTTACCAGTTCCGTATCCTTATAAAAGCCTCCGGTGCGCTGGTAATAAACCGAATAATCACTTTCCACAATCAGTTCATTTCCCTGCCCTTCATAGCTGTAGCGGGCAAGCACAAGCAGATCCTTCATCCCGTCTCCGTCAATATCCTTACAGGTAATGCCTTTTAATGCATAGAGATTATCATAATCTCCCATTGGCTGAAAGCTCCACACAATGTCCCCCTGCTCATTAATCAGGTAAATCATAAAGGTGGCAAAATCCGCCATTGTATAGGTGCCCGGCACCACCTCAAGCCTGCCAAGCTTTTCAAACTGTCTGTAATAGCACTGCTCTCTGGCAATTTCAAATCCGTGGGATAAAAGTTCCTGTTTGGTAGAAGCAGTATACAGAAATTCCGTAGAATAGCCTCCCTTCACAAATGCAGCAATACATTTGGCACTTTTATTCATACTGAACCGGTTAATCTTATCTGATATCCGATAATCCCGATAAAATCCCTGATCATTCTGAAACAGCACTTCCCCAATTTTATAAGGATTTCCCTTATAAGAACCGCTGCTGTTGATGCAGGTCACAATCAGTATAATGTCCATCTTTCCATCTCTGTTCAGCTCCTGAAAGGAAACTGCTGTCAGCTCCGCAACCGGCTGTTCCAGTTTTCCCGGATTGCGGTTATTACATTCAAGCTGGTCCGTCTTAAACACAATGGTTCCGTTTTCTCTGGCAAAAAACAGAACAAGCCTGTGATATTCCCTGTCGATGGCAGGTACCATAAAAACCTGCCCATAGCTTTTTGTTTCTATGGGAAAAACCTGCTCCTCTATCACCTGAAATCCTGCCCCGTCTATCTGCCATCTTGTATTTATCTGCAAAAAGCGCTGCTGATAGCTTTCATAAGCTATCTGCAACGCTTTCGTATCTTCCTCGCCATAGGCATAAATAGAGAATGAGAACCAAAAAAATACAAAACAAATACAAAATAATGTTGTAAAATGTAAAATTCTCTTTTTCAACAGACGTCACCGGCTTCTCTTTTGTTTCTGATACAGGTTACAAATTATTGTAACATACCCCGGAAACAGACTCAAGTGCCTTTATGAACAAAACCTGTCGTCAGGCAGCACCCTCTTTTTTCGTGTTAATCTGTGGTTTTTAATGTGCGCATGGCATTTAAAATTGCAATAACGGAAACTCCCACATCCGCAAATACAGCTTCCCACATATTGGCCATACCAAGGGCTCCAAGAAGCAGCACCAGTGCCTTTACAGACAGGGCAAAAACAATATTCTGCTTTACAATTCTCAAGGTCTTTCTGGAAATTTTAACAACCTGGGCAATTTTTCGTACATCATCATCCATTAAAACTACGTCTGCTGCCTCAATTGCCGCATCTGAGCCCATGCTTCCCATCGCAATGCCCACATCTGCTCTGGTCAGCACCGGTGCGTCATTAATTCCATCTCCCGCAAAGGCCAGCTTTTCTTTTCCTTTCTGACCATTCAAAAGCTCTTCAACCTTTGCCACCTTATCTCCGGGAAGAAGCTGCGCATATACTTCATCAATTCCAAGTTCCTTTGCTGCTGCCTTTGCCGCGCCATATCCGTCACCGGTAAGCATAACGCATTTTTTTACTCCTACCTGTTTCATGCTTCGTATGGCTTCCCCGGCGCCATCCTTAACTGAATCAGAAATGACAATTGCCCCTTTAAAAGCGCCGCTTTGTGCAACATAAACGATGGTGCCTGCTTTTTCACATGGGGTATATTCAATTCCTCTGGCTTTCATCAGCTTTTCATTTCCCACCAGAGCTTCTTTTCCGTCAATAGGAATACAGATGCCGTGACCTGCAATTTCTTCCGCCTGACCAATGCGGTTTAAATCAACTTCTTTTCCATATGCTTCTTTGATGGAGCCGGCAATGGGGTGGGTGGAATATCCTTCCCCTAAAGCTGCCAGTTCCAAAAGCGCTTCCTTTTCACAGTTCACAGGCCAAATCTCCTGCACTTTAAATTCGCCTTTGGTCAATGTACCTGTCTTGTCAAATACAATGGTAGTCATTTCTGCAACTGCTTCTAAATAGTTGCTTCCCTTTACCAGAACACCTATTTTAGAGGCTGCTCCAATTCCGCCAAAGAAGCCTAACGGAACAGAAATCACCAATGCGCAGGGACAGGAAATAACCAGAAAGATACATGCCCTCTGAATCCATTCTCCCCAGCCACCGCCTAAAATTAGGGGCGGCAGTACTGCCAGTAATGCAGCGCCAATGGTAACAATCGGCGTATAATACCTGGCAAATTTGGTAATGAAATTTTCCATTTTTGCCTTTTTACTGCTGGCATTTTCCACCAGTTCCAATATCCTGGCAACGGTAGAATCCTCAAATTCCTTTGTCGTCCTTACCTTTAACGTACTGCTTCCATTTACACAGCCGCTGATAATTTCATCTCCCACAGAAGCCTTCCTTGGAACAGATTCTCCGGTAAGCGCTGCTGTATCAATCAGAGATTCCCCTTCCACTACAACTCCGTCAAGAGGAATCCTCTCTCCCGGCTTAATTACTATGATACTGTCAGGCTCCACATCATCCGGATCTACCTGCTCCAACTTTCCATCCACTTCAAGATTGGCATACTCCGGACAAATATCCATCATATCTGAGATGGACTGGCGGGATTTTCCCACTGCATATCCCTGAAACAGTTCCCCTACCTGATAAAAAATCATCACTGCAACCGCTTCCGAATATTCCTTTACCCCAAATGCACCAAAAGTTGCTATCATCATCAGAAAATTTTCGTCAAACACCTGACCATGACTTATATTTCTGGCTGCCTTATATACAATATCGTATCCAATCACCAGATAAGGAATCAAATATATCACAAATAAAATCCATGTGTTTTCTATTGCTTCAAGCATCCCTGTGTGCTCACAAACCATTAACACCACAAACAGAATAAAGGTGACAATAATTCGTGTAAGCATATTTTTCTGTTTTTTTGTCATTGTAAGTCTCCTCCCTTCCTATTTGCAGTATTTGAAACTACATTAAAATTTTGCAATCAGGCTCAACCTTTGTGCAGACCTTCACAACTTCCTTCATAATCTCATCAAATTTATCATCCTGTGCATCAATCGTCATTTTCTGCGCAAGAAAACTGACGGTTGCATCATTTACCCCTTCTATTTTTTTAATTGCCTCTTCCATTTTTGCTGCACAATTGGCACAATCCAAATCTTCCAGTTTAAATTTCTTTTTCATTCCTTTTCTCCTTTTTATTTTTCTACAATGTGCTCTCTTCCCTGGGCAATAATCGTCCTCACATGACTGTCCGCCAGAGAATAAAAAACAGATTTTCCTTCCCGTCTTCCTTTCACCAGTC
Source organism: Lachnospiraceae bacterium (assembly GCA_009774465.1). Taxonomy (GTDB): domain Bacteria; phylum Bacillota; class Clostridia; order Lachnospirales; family Lachnospiraceae; genus Suilimivivens. Next base: position 3,304 of record VSNT01000105.1, on the reverse strand, counting down.
TGGACTGCTTTAAGATTTTCAACTGGTGGGAAATTGCCGACTGCGTCATATTTAATGTCTCCGCCAGATCACATACACAGACTTCCGCCTCAAAAAGAACATACAGTATCCGGATTCTGGTGGAATCACCAAACACCTTAAAAAGCTCCGCTAAATCATACAACTCATCCTCATCCGGCATCTGCTCATTTACAAGCTTTAAAAGCTCCTCATGGGTTTGAAATGTTTCACAGCATTCTACATCATTGACAGCCATGTGGTACCTCCTTTGCGCCTATTTACATTTGAACAACTGTTCATATGTTTATATTAAAATAGGTATGTGAATTTGTCAAGTAAAAATAAATGGTTTTTGTTCCAACGCCAATCCAATTAGTCCATCAGCCTGATCTGCCATAAACAGTGGGATATTCAGCACATCACCATCCAATTTGAGATTATCAAGAGAAAAACGGATACGAAGCTTGACCTTGTCCGGAAACAATTCTTTAAACTTCTTGAGGCTTTTACTGGAGGTATTGGATTCGGATTTAACCTCAACAGGGAAAATATCATTCTCCCGTTGAATCAGGAAATCCACCTCATAGGGAGGATTGGTCTGCGTCCAATAACGAGGAACCACTTCAAACTGCGTAATCAGAGTTTGAAGTACAAAATTCTCGGTCAGTGCGCCCTTAAACTCAGTAAACAGGCGGTTGCCTTCTCCAAAAGCCGTAGGAGCCAGCTGAGCCAGGCGTCGGAGCAAACCCACATCTACCAGATATATCTTAAATGCAGACAGATCATCATAAGCTGTCATGGGCAGACCGGGAGTGGAGCTGCGGTAGATCTTATGCACCAGCCTGGCATCTACCAGCCATTGCAGAGCGTTCTCATATTCACGGGCTCTTGCACCCTCTTTAACAACCTTGTATATAAACTTTTTGTTCTCTCTCGCCAGTTGAGAGGGTATGGACTTCCAGATCATAGAGATCTTAGGAAACTCACTGATGTCAGAGTGCTTTGCAAAGTCACGCTCATAAGCGCCGATAATGTCGGACAGTGCCTCCTGCATGGCAGAAACATCACGCGCTTCTGTCCACATCAGAACGGATTCAGGCATACCGCCAGTGACATAGTACATCTTCAATTTCTCGTACAGAGGATTAAAAAAAGCATCGGGAATGGGCTCAATGGCATTCACATTTTCCAAATATACAGCAAGGTTTTCGTCCCCATTGGCAATCAAAAATTCTGAGAAGGTCATAGCGTCAATCTGCATGAAGTTAACTTTGCCTACCGGAAAAGAAGATGGCCTGGCCAAAGCAATACCCAACAGAGAACCGGCACAGGCAATATGATACTGGGGCGCGTTCTCACAGAAATACTTCATGGAGTTGATGACCTTAGGGCAGTCCTGCACCTCATCAAAGATAATGAGAGTCTTTTCAGGCAGGATTTTTTGACCACTGGCCAGCATCAGATTTTGCAGAATGCGGTTAACATCTTTGGTAGTTTCGAAAAACTGTCTGTATTCCTCGTTTTCATCAAAGTTAAAATAAGCAGTATTTTCATAATATCGCCTGCCGAACTCTTTCAGAATCCAGGTTTTACCCACCTGGCGCACACCCTTTAAGATCAGAGGCTTACGGTAGGGAGAGTTCTTCCAGTTTAACAGCTTTTTCATAATAAATCGTTTCATAGATTCAGTCCTCACATTTTTATTAAGATTTTTGTGTTTTTAATCACATTTTTATTATAACCACCAAAAAATAAAATTACAACTTCTGTCACAAAATTCTAAAAGGCAGGAAATCTGTCTCAAATTTCCTGCCTCTTAAATCACCAGTTCTTTTTATCCTTTTGCAGAACGCCTTACCGGATAACAGACTTCCGTAATGTATTCCTCCGGATTTGAAGTGTCATTTGGAGTCACATAATAGATATTAAACATTGCCCCTGAAAACTCATAACCATTATCTCTCACCCATTCTGCCACTGCCTCGTTTACCTCTCCAATTAAATCATAGCTGCCCTTAAAGGTTGCAGATGCGTATGTGAGCGGCGGTACTGTTTTAAATTTTACATGCTCCGTGTCCTGATACTGCCCTTTTACCGTTTTCTGAGCCTCTGCATCCACATTGCACTCTTTGTATTCCTGATCCAGATAGGTAACACTGCAATAACATGGATCAGCAGGCACCAGCTTCATGTGGGCTGTTTCTTTTCCCATTACCTGCCACAACATCCCTTCCTGTTCATAACCGGATAATATCATGCGCACACTGGCAACATACCTTTCCGGAAGTGTTTTTAATGTCACATCATATTTCATAGTATTTACACCCTTTCTCAGCCTCTCTCTGGCTGTTTCCAGGAGTCGTATTCTGCTGTTTACCACTTCCTTTGCCGCTTCAAGCTCCGCCTGTTTACTACAAAGATATTTTTCCAATCTTACAGGATCTTCAAAACAGCTTAAAATCTCACCAATGTGGGCAAGTCCAAATCCCATATCTTTAAGTGCCCTGATTCTTCCTGCTATGGGGAGCTGTTCTTCCCTGTAGTAACGATACCCTGTAAAAGAATCAATTTGCGCAGGCTTAAGCAATCCAATCTCATCATAGTGGTGAAGCATACGAATACTGACTCTGGACAATTTTGAAAATTCTCCAATTTTTAACATAAATTCACCTCACATATATATGTGTGTTTTGAGCTCATCCTTATCATAATGCCTGCCACTATGTCAGAGTCAAACCTTTTTTACGCCCTTTTCCTTTTCAAGAAACTCCTTTAAATACATTTCCATAGAACGGTTCATTTCTCTTGAAAAATCTGACTCATACTTTCTCTTCCAAAATGCTTTCATCCACTCATCATAATTCTGCTCTCCTGTATGACCTGAAAACATCTTCCGGATTTCTTTTGGACTTTTATCCTGATAAACATTTTCACAGACCATATCGGACAAAGAAAATCTTTCCGGCTTTTTTCGCTCTTTCTGCTGATCCGTGGGATAGCCAAATACCAGCATACAGGCCGGATACACGTATTCCGGAAGCCCTAAAAGCCCCTTCATTTCCTCCCCATTTTCCATCACATCCCCTATATAACAGGAACCAATTCCCAGGCTCTGCGCCGCCACTACCGCATTCTGCGCTGCAATCAGCGCATCCTCAACAGCTAACAACAGATCTCCCGCCCCGGGATTTCTGGGAGACAGCCCTGCTTCTTTATAAAAAGACAACCACTTTCGGCAGTCTGCACAGAAAACAAGCACCAGCTTTGCCTTTGCCGCAAATGCCTGATGATCGCATAGCTCCGC
>VSNT01000104.1 GCA_009774465.1 Lachnospiraceae bacterium | reverse complement strand
GAATATTAAAATTATTTTTAGAAAAGTTGTGATAATTGACAATTGGAAACATATAATTTGTCACTCAAATCAACAAAATAACAATAAATAAATAAAAAACCTTGACAAACGTTGTGCAAGTTGTTAATATGTATTCAAGAGCTACATATGCGGATTGTTACTGCGTTGCAGGCAAAACCAAATTTTGTAAGTTAATCACTGGCTTGCGTCGGTGTCCGAATTGATTTATGAAGTTTGGTTTTTTTATTTGTAAAAGACTTATAACTTGTATAAGTAAAAAAACCGAATTTATGGAGAAAGTACGCAAACGTGTTATGGAAATCAAGAAAATAATTAACAACAATATTGTGTCAAGCATAGATAAAGATGGCAGAGAATTGATTGTTATGGGCAGAGGCATCGGCTATGGGAAAAAGACGGGGCAAATGATTGAAGAAAGTACTGTGGAAAAAATCTTTCGCATGGATAATGAAGATGCTTTGGAACGATTTAAAGAATTACTTGCCAATCTGCCGCTGGAGTATATTCAGTTATCCAATAATATTATATCCTATGCTAAGGCATCCATAGGTATTAAATTAAACCAGAATGTATATCTTACATTAATGGATCATATAAGCTTTGCAATTGACAGATTTAAAGAGGGAATGCACTTTACCAATGCTTTGCTTGAGGAAATAAAGCTTTTTTACTCGAAAGAATATCTTGTAGGCATGTATGCATTAAATTTGATCGAGGAAAAAACAGGCTTAAGGATGCCTGATGATGAAGCCGCATCAATTGCACTTCATCTAGTGAATGCAGAATATAATTCCAAGATCAGTGAAACCTTTCATATGACAATGATGATTCAGGAAATGGTGGATTGCATTGAAAATAAATTTCCTCAATTTAAAGAAAACTCCATGCATATGGATTGGCTGGTCAGCAATTTGAAATATATGGCTCATCGGATTATGAAGCTTCCGGCAACGGAGGGGATTGAGGATGAAGAGTTTTATGATATGATCAGAAAGCATTGTGCAGAAGAATATTTACTGGTTGACGAAATGAATGAGTTTTTGAAAGAAAAATATGAATGTTCCATGACGGATGAAGAAAAGGTTTATCTGACAGTAAGTATCAGGCGAACCAGAGATATTTACAGATGTTGAGTTTGATAAACGGACACAAATAAAAAGCAAGGAGGAAGGAAATATGGGGTTATTTGATTTTATGAAGGGTAAAAAGGGAACTGTTTTGACAGCACCGGTAAAGGGAGAGTGCATTCCTATCAGTGAAGTTGCAGATCCCACGTTTGCAGAGGAGATATTGGGAAAGGGGATTGCAATCAAACCGGCAGATGGTAAGGTTTATGCACCGGTAGATGGAGTAATCAGTACTGTTTTCCCGACTGGCCATGCAATTGGAATTACCACATCTGACGGCGTTGAACTGCTGATTCATGTGGGCCTGGATACAGTTCAGTTAAAGGGGCAGCATTTTAAAGTGCTGGCAGAAGCAGATCAGCAGGTTAAGAAAGGGGATCTTCTTCTTGAGGCAGATGTTGAGGAGATAAGCAAGGCAGGATATGATACGGTGACGCCAATGATTATCTGTAACAGTGATGCTTTTGCGAAAATAGAGTGTAAAAAGGAAGGAATGGTTGATGCAGGAGACGAAGTAATCACCTGTACAAAATAGAGACTGGCAATTAAAAATAAAATTGTAAAAAACAGATTGGAGGATTCTAATGAAAACATTCAACTACACGATCAATGATGAACTTGGTATCCATGCAAGACCGGCAGGTCTGCTTGTAAAACTGGTGTCCGGTTATCAGAGTACCACTACAGTTACCAAAGATGGAAAAGAAGTAGACGCAAAGAGAATCATGGGATTGATGAGTCTGGGCGCTACAAAAGGCACAGTAGTTACAGTTAAGGTAGAAGGACCTGACGAGGACGAGGCTGCGAAAGCAGTAGAAGAGTTCTTTAAAGGTAATCTATAGATGCAAAATAAAAATCATTTTGTGGCTAGGGCAAAATGAAAAGACAAGGGGGTAAAATTTTATGATGAAATATTTACAGAAACTGGGTAAATCATTGATGCTTCCGGTTGCATGTCTTCCGGTTGCAGGTATCATGCTTGGCCTTGGATACTGGATTGACCCGGCAGGCTGGGGAGGCGGAAATGTATTTGCAGCCTTCTTATGCAAAGCAGGATCGGCACTTATTGATAACATGGCTATTCTGTTTGTAATTGGTGTAGCAGTGGGAATGTCAGATGACAATGATGGTACATCAGCATTAGCTGGTATGGTATCCTATCTGATGGTTACTACATTACTTTCACCTGGAGCAGTAGAAATGTTTACAGGCGCAGAAGCAAATGTAGCTTTCTCTAAGATTGCTGGTAACCAGTTTATTGGTATTTTAACAGGTCTTATTGGTGCAACATGCTACAATAAGTTTAAGAGTACAAAACTGCCGGATGCATTGTCATTCTTCAGTGGTAAGAGAAGCGTTGCAATCGTAACAGCAGGTGTTACAATTGTAGTAAGTGTTATCTTATTCTTTGTATGGCCTATTCTTTATGGCGGACTTGTAGCATTTGGTACAGCTATTTCTGCAACTGGAGCTCTTGGTGTTGGTATTTATGGCTTCTTTAACAGATTGCTGATTCCTTTTGGTCTGCATCATGCACTTAACTCCGTATTCTGGTTTGATGCAGTAGGTATTGCTGACCTCTATAAATTCTGGGGAATGGGCGGATACGAAGCAGCAGCAGCTGGTGAAGTTGGACAGTACATGACAGGTTTCTTCCCTGTAATGATGTTTGGTGTTCCTGGAGCAGCTCTTGCAATGTATCAGACAGCTAAGACAGAGAAAAAGAAAGTTGCAGCCGGCTTACTTGGTGCAGCAGCACTTTGTTCTTTCTTAACTGGTGTAACAGAGCCTTTTGAATTTGCATTTATGTTCTTATCACCTGTACTTTATGCTATCCATGCATTAATCACTGGTGTTGTTTGTGCAATTTGTGCACTGCTTCCTGTTAGAGCAGGATTTACATTCAGCGGCGGTTTCATTGACTGGGTATTGTGTGCAAAACTTCCTGCAGCTATGAATACATGGATGATCATTCCGATTGGTCTTGCAGTTGCAGCTCTTTATTTTGTAATATTCCGTACTTTGATCATTAAGTTGGATTTAAAGACACCCGGAAGAGAAGATGATGATTTAGAAGCTGAAAAGAAAGTAGTTCTTTCAAATGATAACTTTACAGAAGTTGCTAAGATTATCCTGGAAGGACTTGGCGGAAAAGCAAACGTTAAATCTCTTGACAATTGTGTTACAAGACTTCGTCTGGAAATTAAAGATTACACACAGATTGATGAAAAGAAAATCAAATCAGCAGGTGTTGCAGGTGTTATGAGACCTAGCAAAACTTCTGTACAGGTAATCGTTGGTACTAAGGTACAGTTCGTTGCAGACGAAATGAAGAAAATGTTATAAGGTATTATTTTTAATAATACTGAAATCCCTAGCAGGCCGAAGGTCCATTTGGATCTTCGGTCTTTTAAACATTTACTTTAGGGAGTTTTTAGTGTATATTTATTAGGATAAGGTATAAACTGAGCATTGCAGTGGGGAACTGTTATGACATGTAAAGAAGTGGAAAAATGGATTCCTTTATTTCTCAGGGATGATCTGGATACGGATGATTTACGGGAATTTATGGGACATATAGATGAATGCGAAGAATGCAGAGAGGAGCTTTCCATTCAGTTTCTGGTGCAGGAAGGTATGGCCAGACTGGAGGCAGGAAATGTATTTGATCTTCAAAATGAATTAAAGCACCGGATGGATGGGGCGCAGCATACCCTGAAACGCAGGGAAAGCATGAAGTGGCTTTTGTTTTTGCTGGATGGACTTGTGCTGGTGGAAATCGTAATTATTATTATATTATTGATCGTTCTTTGAGTATCATGGTCAGTGACAAATGAGATCAGATTCAGGAGCGGAAAGGCGGAGTATAGGCATGGAAAAACTTGTTTTAATAGATGGGCACAGTATATTGAACAGGGCGTTTTATGGTGTACCTGATCTGACAAACAGTGCTGGACTTCATACCAATGCAGTATATGGATTTTTAAATATTCTGTTTAAAATTCTGGAGGAGGAAAACCCGGATTATCTTACAGTTGCCTTTGATGTGAAGGCACCCACTTTCCGTCATGAAATATACAGGGAATACAAAGGAACGAGAAAGCCTATGCCGGAAGAATTGCGCCAGCAGGTTCCGGTGATGAAAGAGGTTCTTTTGGCAATGGGAATTAAGATTATGGAAAAGGCAGGTTTAGAGGCGGATGACATTTTAGGTACGTTGGCGAAGAGGGCTGAAAAGCAGGGCATGGCAGTTTCTCTTGTTTCCGGCGACAGGGATTTGTTGCAGATTGCCACAGACCAGATTAAAATCAGAATTCCCAAAACAAAGGGTGGAAAGACAGAAATTGAAGACTATTATGCGGCTGATGTGGAAGCCAAGTATCAGGTAAATCCTGTTCAGTTTATTGATTTAAAGGCTCTTATGGGGGATACTGCCGATAATATTCCCGGTGTTCCCAAGGTGGGGGAAAAGACAGCAACAGATTTGCTGGTCAATTTTGGAAGTCTTGATAATTTGTATGAACATTTGGAAGAAGTGTCTAAAAATGCAGTTAGAGAATCCCTGAAAAACAATCGGGATTTGGCGTACTTAAGCAAAACACTTGCGACAATCAATATAGAAAGTCCGCTGGACTTTTCTTTTGAAGAAGCCAGGGTGAAAGAGTTTTATACACAGGATGCTTATGTAATCTTTAAAAAGCTTGAATTTAAAAATCTTTTATCACGTTTTGAACAGGGGATATCCAATGAGGATATTACTGCTAAATTTAAGAAAATAGAAGAGCTGGATCAGGCAGAATCCATATTTGAAAAGGCATTATCCAGTAAGGAAATAATAGGATTTGCGGTATTAAGAGATCAGAAAGAAAAGGATGCGCTGGCAGGCATTTCCCTTGCGTTCCCGGATGGAGAATGCAGATTTATCTGCTGCTGTGGTTTTTTGACAAAAGAATATTTGAAAGAAAAAATGCGGAAATTGGCAGAGAAGTGCCATCTTTCCTGCGAGAATATAAAAAAGGAATATGATTACTTAAATCAGGACGAAACGGAGCGTTTTTTTGATGTGATTTTAGCGGCATATTTGCTGAATCCATTAAAAAATGATTATACCTGTGCAGATGTTGCAAATGAATATCTTGGACTTATGATCCCTGAATGGGGACAAAAATTCGGAAAAGAATCCATGATGAAGGTTTTGGAGGAAAAGCCGGAAGAATTTACAGAATATGCCTGTTTTCTTGCCTATGTCAGCATGAAGGCAGGGGCTGTTCTTACAAAAAAACTGGAAGAAATGGGAATGCTCCGGTTAATGAAAGAAATAGAAATGCCTTTGACTTATGTCCTTTATGATATGGAAAAGGAAGGGATTTTGGTAAAGCCGGACGAACTGAAAGCATATGGAGAAGCTTTGATCGGACGAATTGGTGAACTGGAGCAAAAGATTTATGACGCAGCAGGGACAGAATTTAATATTAACTCTCCCAAGCAGCTTGGTGAAATTTTATTTGACCGGCTGATGCTTCCTGGTGGTAAAAAGACAAAAACAGGTTATTCAACGGCTGCGGATGTGCTGGAAAAGCTTTCTGCCGATTACCCGATTGTAGCAGATGTATTGGAATATCGCGGCCTTGCGAAACTTAAATCTACCTACGCGGACGGGCTGGCAGCTTTTATTGGTGAAGATAAGCGGATTCACACGACTTTTAACCAGACAATTACAGCAACAGGCCGAATCAGTTCAACAGATCCTAATTTACAGAATATTCCCATGCGTATGGAACTTGGAAGGAAAATCAGAAAGGTCTTTGTTCCTGCGAAAGATCATATTTTTACAGATGCCGATTATTCTCAGATTGAGTTAAGAATCCTGGCTCATATGTCAGGAGATGCGCAGTTGATTGAGGCTTATAAAATGCACGCAGATATCCATAGGATTACTGCTTCACAGGTATTTCATATTCCTTTTGAGGAGGTGACGGAGTTACAGCGGCGCAATGCCAAGGCGGTAAATTTCGGCATTGTATATGGAATCAGTTCTTTTGGCCTTAGTCAGGATTTAAGTATTACCAGAAAAGAGGCATCCGAATATATAGAGCAGTACTTTGCAACTTATCCGGGGGTGAAGGATTTCCTTGACAGGACAGTGGCTGATGCCAAAAAGCAGGGGTATGTTACGACGATGTTTGGAAGAAGAAGGCCGGTGCCGGAGTTATCCTCCAGCAATTTTATGCAGCGTTCCTTTGGAGAAAGAGTTGCAATGAATTCTCCCATACAGGGGACAGCGGCGGATATTATTAAAATTGCCATGATCAGAGTATGGCGCAGGTTAAAAAGCGATGGACTGAAATCGAAACTGATTTTGCAGGTTCATGATGAACTGCTGATTGAAACTTTGAAAGAAGAGGCAGATCAGGTAAGAAAAATACTGGAAGAGGAAATGAGCAGCGCGGCGGATCTTTTGGTGAATTTGGAAGTGGATCTGCATGAAGGAAGCGACTGGTATGAAGCCAAGTAAAAATGCGGGTGTTGTATGAAAGTAATTGGAATTACGGGCGGGGTTGGATCAGGAAAATCTGCTCTTTTGGAGTATATTGGAAGAAATTATAAATGCAGAATTATTTTGGCGGATGAGGCGGCGCACAAAGTAAAGGAACCTGGTCAGCCCTGCTATGAAAAATTAGTCAGCCTTTTATCTTCGGAGATCTTAAATGAGGATGGCACAATACACAAAGGAAAAATGGCAGCAAGAATTTTTGAATCAAAGGAACTGCTTGCAAAGGTAAATCAGATAATTCATCCTGCTGTAAAGGAAATGATACTGGAAGAAATTGCAAAGGCAGAAAAAGAAGAAAAGGTTGATTTTTTCTTTTTGGAAGCGGCTCTTTTAATCGAATGTGGGTATTTAAATCTTGTAGATGAAATGTGGTATATTTACGCGGGAGAAGAGGTAAGACGGAAGCGTCTTAGGGCTTCCAGAAATTATTCAGATGAAAAAATTGATGCAATTATGAAAGCACAGCTATCGGAAGACGGGTTCAGAGAGCATTGTAATGTTATAATAGACAACAGTGGGGAATTAAAGGAAGCTTACCGGCAAATAGACAAAAAATTGGGGGAATATCTGTAATGGACAGAACAAGATATACTGGACAATTGGTATTTGGACTTGATATAGGAACCAGAAGCATTGTGGGAACCGTGGGCTATAGAAGCGGCAGTCATTTTGTTGTAATGGCACAGAGGATAAAAGAGCATGAGACCAGGGCAATGCTGGATGGACAGATTCATGATATTCAAAAGGTCGGAGAGACCATTGCTGATGTGAAAATGCAGTTGGAAAATGCAGTGGGCAGGAGACTGAACGAAGTCTGTATTGCCGCAGCAGGACGTGTACTGCGGACAGTTACTACTCATGTGGAATATCCTTTTACAGGTGATAAGGAAGTGTCTGCGGAGGATATTTATGGTCTGGTGTCTGCAGGAGTGGAACAGGCCTATCAGGAATTTCTTACAATAAATGAAGAGGAAGAGGCAAAGTTTTACTGTGTGGGACATTCGGTAGTCCGGTTTTACTTAAATGGATATCCTATGGGAAACCTGGAAGGACATAAAGCAAGAACCATAGGGGTGGATTTGATTGCAACTTTTCTGCCGGATGATGTAGTGGATGGTTTGTATAAGGCTGTTGAGCTGGCTGGATTATCAGTTGCAAGCCTGACGCTGGAGCCTATTGCAGCGATCCAACTGGCGATTCCGGAGCGGTTCCGTATGCTGAACATTGCCCTTCTGGATGTGGGGGCCGGAACAACAGATATTTCAATTACAAATGATGGCTGTATTCTTGCTTATGGCATGATACCTGTTGCCGGGGATGCACTTACGGAAGAAATTGCAAGGCACTGTCTGGTGGATTTTGCCACAGCGGAACAGATTAAACGGGATGCTGGTGAGATGGATACAGTTTCTTTTACGGATATCATGCTTTTGCCTCAGACCATCAGCAGCGAAGAGATAAAGGGCGTAGTGGCCGGACTGATTGAAAATATGGCGGAACAGGCTGCGGAAAAGATTAAGGAATTAAATGGTGATAAAGCGGTAAGCGCGGTGTTTGTAGTAGGCGGAGGCGGTAAAATGCCAGGCTATACGGATGCTGTTGCGGACAAGCTGGAAATTGCCAGAGAGCGTGTAGCCCTTCGCGGCGAAGAGGTGATGCAGCAGATCATATTTGAAGAAGAGGTGAAAAAGGACAGTCTTTTGGTAACCCCTGTCGGTATCTGCCTTAATTTTTATGAACAGAGTAATAACTTTATTTTTGTCAGCTTTAATGACAGCAGAATTAAGATTTATGATAATAACAAGTTAAGTGTTGCCGATGCTGCAATGCAGGCGCAGTTTCCCAATGACGGGCTTTTCCCAAAGAGAGGCAGGGCGGTTACTTTCACGGTAAACGGCAGGCAGCGTATGGCCAGAGGAGAATTAGGGGAGGCTGCAATCATTATTGTAAATGGAGAACGGGGTGATATCAATACGCCGATTCATGCTAATGACATTATCAAAGTAATAGAATCAACAGCCGGAGAACCGGCCCATATGACTTTGGGCGCACTGCCGGAAACAGGCGAAAGCTTATCTGTTTATGTAAATGATAAGAAGGTAAAGGTTCCCAGATTTACAAGTGTAAATGGAGTATTAAAATCAAATTATTATGAAATACAGGATCAGGATGCAGTTGAAATATTAAATTATTATACAGTGAAGCAGCTTACAGAATTTATGGATGTGGTTATTGATCCCTATATGAACCTGTATGTAAATAATAAACTGGCAGATATGGATACTCCTGTTTATGAAAATTTTTCTGTTGTATGGACGATGGAGGATTATGCCAGCCTTGCGGCCAATACCTACAGTGGGAGCCAGGAGATAGAGCAGGAAAGTTATGTACAAAATCAGCAGGAAGAATATAGTTCAAAGCAAAATGAAGGACAGCAAAAGGAAGAGGGCGTTTACCAGCCGGTTCAGGCAACTGATGGGGAAAACGCAGTCATTCAGATTATTGTCAATAAAAGGCCGATAACCTTAAGCGGTAAGCCAGGTTATGTTTATGTGGATATTTTTGATGTGATAGATTTTGACCTGTCCAAAACCAGAGGAAAAGGAATTGTTGCAACATTAAACGGGAGGCCGGCACAATATTTGGAGCCTATTCATTCAGGGGATGTGATGGAGGTTTACTGGCGGAATTAAGCCGGCAGGACTAAACATAAGGATGCCACGCTTCGCGAGTCATCTTATGTTAATAAAATGCCTGCTTTGGCAGGCAGATGGGAGCAGAAATGAGAATTTGCAGTATTGCCAGCGGAAGCAGTGGAAACTGTATTTATGTTGGCTCAGATGCCACACATCTTTTAGTTGATGTTGGGATCAGTGGAAAAAGAACGGAAGCAGGACTTAAGGAGCTTGATTTGTCAATGCATGACATTGACGGGATTTTTATCACCCATGAACATACGGATCATATTGCCGGGTTAGGCGTGCTTGCAAGAAAATATGGCGTTCCCATTTTTGCAACGGGAGGAACCATTGAGGCGATCAAAAAAACTGCTTCGGTGGGAGAGATACCGGAAGAATTATTTCAAACGGTTACTGCAGATGAAAAGGTGATAGTAAAGGACATCATCTGCAATCCCATGCGAATCTCTCATGATGCGGCAGAGCCGGTGGCTTACCGAATTTCCCACGGGAAGAAAAAGGTTGGAATTGTTACGGATCTTGGTACATACAATGATTATACCGTAGAATGCCTAAAAGAAATGGATGCCTTATTGCTGGAGGCCAATCATGATGTGAATATGCTTCAGGTAGGCCCTTATCCCTATTATTTAAAACAGCGTATTTTGGGCGACCGGGGGCATCTGTCAAATGAAAGGGCGGGACAGCTTTTGTGTGATCTGCTTCATGACAGGCTGCAGGCGGTTATGCTGGGGCATTTGAGCAAGGAAAATAACCTGCCTGAACTTGCCTATGAATCGGTACGGGTGGAGGTTACAATGGCAAGCATGAATAAAGAACAGTCGGGGGAAGCGTTTCCGTGTATCAAAACCTCTGATTTTCCCATGTATGTTGCATCCAGAAGCGAGCCATCACAGGTCATACATATTGCGTAAAAAAATTTTTAAAATATACAATTAAGAAAGGTATGGACTTAAAATGAACAAAACAATAATCACAGTAGTAGGAAAGGACACAGTAGGCATTATTGCCAGAGTATGTACTTACCTTGCAGAAAACAAAATTAATATTCTGGATATTTCACAGACCATTGTTCAGGGGTATTTTAATATGATGATGATTGTTGATACCAATCATATGGAGAAGATTTTTGGGGAAATGGCGGATGAGCTTCATGCGTTAGGCGAAGAGATCGGTGTGGATATTAAATGCCAGAAAGAAGAAATTTTTGATAAAATGCACAGGATTTAAAGGAGCATGGGCTGAGAATGATAAATTTATTTGAAGTAGTTGAAACAAATGAAATGATTACCAAGGAAAATCTGGATGTACGTACGATTACACTTGGTATTAGTCTGCTGGATTGTATTGATTCTGATTTGAACAGATTAAATGAAAAAATCTACCATAAAATATATGAGGCAGCCAAAGATCTGGTAACAACCGGTGAGGAAATATCCAGAGAATTTGGGATTCCAATTGTAAATAAAAGAATTTCAGTTACTCCAATTGCTCTGATTGGAGGCGCAGCGTGCAAAAGGATAGAAGATTTTGCAGCCATTGCAGAAACCCTTGATAAGGTTGCCCATGAGGTGGGAGTGAATTTTATAGGGGGGTATTCTGCCCTGGTATCTAAGGGAATGACTCCTGCGGACAAGCTTTTGATCCGCTCCATTCCACTTGCTCTTTCTACTACGGAAAGAGTGTGCAGTTCTGTAAATCTTGGTTCTACGAAAACGGGAATCAATATGGATGCGGTAAAGTTAATGGGAGAGATTGTAAAAGAAACCGCTATGGCCACGAAGGAGCAGGAGTCCCTGGGCTGTGCAAAGCTGGTGGTATTTTGTAATGCGCCGGATGACAATCCCTTTATGGCAGGGGCATTTCATGGCGTAACAGAAGCGGATAAAATCATTAATGTTGGAGTCAGCGGCCCCGGTGTGGTAAAGACAGCCCTAAGTAAGGTGCGGGGAAAGGATTTTGAAGTTTTATGCGAAACGATAAAGAAAACTGCTTTTAAAGTGACCAGAGTGGGACAATTGGTGGCCCAGGAAGCTTCTGCAAGACTGGGAGTTCCTTTTGGCATTGTGGATTTGTCGCTGGCACCTACGCCGGCAATCGGGGACAGTGTGGCGGATATTTTATGCGAGATCGGTCTGGAATATGCAGGGGCGCCGGGAACCACAGCGGCTCTTGCGCTGTTAAATGACCAGGTAAAAAAAGGCGGAGTTATGGCTTCTTCCTATGTAGGAGGGTTAAGCGGCGCATTTATTCCTGTCAGTGAAGATCAGGGAATGATAAATGCAGTGGAAGCAGGAGCTCTCACTCTTGAAAAATTAGAGGCAATGACCTGTGTGTGCTCGGTTGGACTGGATATGATTGCCATACCGGGAGACACGAAGGAAACGACTATTTCCGGTATTATTGCAGATGAGATGGCAATAGGAATGGTGAATCAGAAAACGACAGCAGTGCGCATTATTCCTGTAATTGGAAAAGGGGTTGGCGAAACGGTGGAGTTTGGCGGACTTTTAGGGTATGCGCCGATTATGCCGGTGAATCCTTTCTCCTGTGATGATTTTGTAAACAGGGGCGGAAGAATTCCGGCGCCTATCCATAGTTTTAAAAATTAATTTTATTTTAAGATAAAAGTCAGGAAAGGCAGGGTATCAGTATGGATTTTAATGCAGTATATCACAGAGCAAATGATAATTATTGTTATCCCATTGACGAGGACAGACTAATCATTAATATCAGAACCGGATATGATGTAAAGTATGTGAATATTATCCAGGGAGATCCCTTTAAGGCCGGAATCTTAGGAGGCGGAGAAAACTGGACAGGGGATGCGGTCAACATTCCCTTTAAAAAACGTCTGAAAAACCAGTTATGGTGGACAACTACGATTGAACCGCCCTATAAAAGACTTAAATATTTTTTTGAACTACAGACGGAAAATGAAAAATGGTTTTATTTTGAAGACGGTATTATCAGTGAGGCACAGATGAATCTTGAGGGAAGAAGCCGCCAGTGCTTTGTATTTCCCTGGATGAATCCGGATGACATTAATAAGACACCGGAATGGGTAAATGAAACTGTCTGGTATCAGATTTTTCCAGAACGATTTTGTAATGGAGACGCTTCCAATGATCCGGAAGGGGTTCTTCCCTGGCGGGAAGAAGGAAGTGTAACCAATTATGAGTTTTTTGGGGGAGATTTGCAGGGGATTATCAATAAACTGGATTACCTGGAAAAGCTTGGCATTACGGGGCTTTACCTGACGCCTGTTAATGAAGCGCCTTCTGCTCATAAATATGATACTGCGGATTATACCAGAATTGATCCTCATTTCGGGGATGAAAATACAATGTGCACCCTGGTGAGCGAGGCTCATAAGCGGGGAATGCGTATTATGCTGGATGGAGTGTTTAATCATTGTGGTGCAAAGTTTGCTCCCTGGCAGGATGTGGTGGAAAAGGGGCCTGATTCAAAATACTACGACTGGTTTATGATCCGTGAATGGCCTTTTCGGTTTGACGAGGGCGCTGCACGCAGCAGACAGTATTACAGCTTTGCCTTTTATGATGAGATGCCCAAATTAAATACCAATAATCCGAGAGTGAGAGAATACTTTTTAAATGTATGCGAGGAATGGGTAAGAAAGTATGACGTGGATGGCATACGTCTTGATGTGGCAAATGAAATTTCCCATGTATTCTGTAAGGAACTGAGAAACCGTATGAAGGCCATTAAGCCGGATATTTATATTTTGGGCGAGATCTGGCATGATGCTATGCCCTGGCTTCGGGGAGACGAATTTGATGCGGTGATGAATTATCCTTTAGGGGAAAGCATTAAAGATTTCTGGATAGATAAAAGTTTGAGCAATGAAGATTTTGAATTTACAATCAACAGATGCTATACCGGCTATATGCAGCAGACAAATGATGTTTTGTTTAATCTTTTAGACTCCCATGATACCAAACGTCTTCGGTCTGACGTGAAAAATATGGATGAGTTTTTCCAGCAGCTGGCAGTTTTGTTTTCCATGCCCGGCAGTCCCTGTATTTATTATGGAACAGAAATTGCAATGGAAGGCGGACATGATCCGGACTGCAGAAGGTGTATGCCCTGGGGAAAAATCGACAGAGGCGAATTTGATGAGCGGATTGAGATGATAAGAAGTCTGATTAAGCTGCGTAAAGAAGAGCCTTTGCTTCGTGACAGAAATTTCCATTTTCCAAATAAAATTAATAAAAGACGTGTAATTGAGTTTACCAAGGTAGGCTGGATGGACAATTATATAGAGGTTATTATTAATTGTGAAGAGGAAGATATTGAAATTCCAAGAGAAGGTGAAGTGCTTTATAAACGTCATTATATTGACAGTACATTGTTAAAAAATGGAATTTTAATCAGACGGATTAAAAAATAACTTTAAGCATCATCATAATAATAT
>VSNT01000103.1 GCA_009774465.1 Lachnospiraceae bacterium | reverse complement strand
GGCTGGTGAAGACCAGCCCCTTGCTTATATGTTGTCAATGTTTTTACTTAATTTACATCGTTTCACAAAAATAAAAGTGAAAAAAACACTTATAAATATAAAAATATGAAATATGACGTAAAAGATTATTGACATAAACGAAAAAATCACTTAAAATACAGAAAATGGTATCGGGGTGAAAGAATATGCTTATCAGATTCAATGTTAGAAACTTTTTGTCGTTTAACGAAAAAGAAGACGAAAAAACAGAAGAGTTTTCTATGATTGCCGGAAAAGTAAGAAATAAGAAGGAACATACGGAAGATGATGGGAATTTACGTTTGCTGAAGTTTGCCGCTGTATTTGGCGCAAATGCATCTGGAAAATCTAATTTGGTAAAGGCTATGGATTTCATGCGCGATACAGTTATTGATAAATTGCCAGATGGATATTCGGAAAAATATTGTAAGACAGAAAAAGATAATAAGGAAAAGCCGAGTTATTTTGAAGTCGAAATTAAATTGAACGAAAAGTATTATGCGTATGGTTTTGAGATTCTTTTGAGCAGAGGGGAATTTTGCTCAGAATGGCTAATAGAATTGACTGCTGATAATAAGGAAAAGTTGATTTTTAGCAGGGATATTTTAGCAGGAGCATATGAGTTTGGAAGTACATTAAATACAAAAGGATTGCGTGAAAAAATGGATGTTTATGCAGAAGACATTCAGGATGATAATAGTGTGCTTTTTCTTTCTATTATGAATCGTAATAAAAAAAGTCTTTATGAGAAATATAAAAAAGCTTCGGTATTAAGAGAAGTTTACTTATGGCTGGAAAGATCATTGGATATTAATTACCCTGATGAGCCAATTTCAAATTATTCTTATATGGCTGACACAAAGAATGTTAGAGAGATATGCAACTTGATAGAGGCTTTTGGGACAGGAATAACTGGCTTTGAAATGGTGGAAGTTCCGACAGAAAAAGTTTTGTCACATTTGCCGAAAACGGTAAGAGAAAGTGTTGTTAAAAAGATTGAAAACATGATTTCAGATGCGCCTAAAAAAAGCGAATCACATATTAATGGTTTAATTATGCGAAGCCCAAGAGATTTTTTTTTATTGGAAGTAAAAGGTGAAGATGTGGTTTGCCGGACAATACAATTTTCTCATAACAAAAAAGAAATGCTGTATGAAATGTCGGAGGAATCAGATGGAACGGTCAGGATTTTAGATTTATTAGAAATCTTATTATCCGACGATGGCATGACCTATGTGATAGATGAGTTGGACAGATGCCTTCATCCGAGTTTGACATATAAGTTTGTAGATTCTTATTTGCAAATGGCGGCAAAAAAGAAGATCCAATTAATTGTTACAACACATGAATCTCGTTTGTTGGATTTTGATTTGTTGAGACGTGATGAAATCTGGTTTGTGAATAAACGCAAGAGCGGAGAAAGCGATATCTATTCGTTGGAGGAATATAATGCCAGATTCGATCAAAAAATTGACAAAGCATATTTAGAAGGGCGTTATGGCGGGGTTCCGGTGTTCAGTACTGTATTTCCGATTAAGGAGGTATAGTGGATGAGAGAAAGCAGGAGGTTTGCAGAACGTACAAAGGTCTTAAAATCTAATGAGGCTAAAAAAAGGTATTTTCTTGTTTTTGAAGGAGCAAGTACAGAGAAGATATATTTTGAAGCATTAGAGAATGCGCGGGATGATGTGGAGATTAATCCGTTAATTGAACTTGTCCCAATTATACGTAGTTATAGTGAAGATGGCTGGAGCAATCCTAAGAAAATACTGGATCGGATTATATCAAATTTAGAGGAAGAAAAAACAGGACAATTTACTTATGAATCGTTGTTAAATCGTATTATGGATTATTTATATGATGAAAAGATTTTGACTACGAGTAAGGTGCAGGCGCATGCATTATGGGGAATACTTGAGGATGGATGCAAGAATATTTTAAAGAAATGTTTGGATGACAATGTGGATAATCTGGTCGAGGATTGCAATAAATTAACAGAATACCTTAATCAAGAATCAGCTGTAGTCAATATTGTAGATGATATTTCGGATATTATTCAAGCGAGCAATATTACTTATGATAACAGGTTTGATAAAATTTGTTTAATTGTGGATCGAGATAAAGAAAGCTTTCTGGCACTTCCGGGAAACAACCAGTATGCTTATGTGCTGCGGACCTGTCAGGAAAAGGGATTTGGTTTTTATGTATCTAACCCGTGTTTTGAGTTTTGGTTGTTACTTCATTTTGATGAGGTGTTTGAGCTGGATCAGGACAAACTGTTGGAGAATCCACAGGTAACGAGGAAAAGACGGTATACGGAACATGAGCTGAGGAAGTTATTGCCGGGGTATAGAAAAAGTAATTATAAAACGGAGGCTCTCATGAAACGAATAAAAAGGGCAATAAAAAATGAAGAAGAGTTTTGCGAAGAATTGGATGAATTAAGGGATAAAGTTGGTTCTAATGTTGGAAAGGTAATAATGGAATTGATGTAGAGGATATTAATCATGAATAGATCTTTTTAGCTTTGTTCCAACAGTTTTGCAAAAAAGTTTCTTGACATATAAATAGAATTATGGTAGTTTATTAAAAAAGTTTAGGGGAACATAAAAATGCAGAACTTACATTTTACAATGAATTATATGTACATGTATTACAGACGTACTTAGTAGTAATTGTGTTTCGATTGGATGCACAGTTACGCAGGTAGGTCTGATATGTCTGTGCATATAAATCGGAAGGTGTAAGTTGTAATTATGGTGGAATGCCTGTAATAGCCGATCGTTTTAAGAGTGCACTGGACATATTGTATGTTTAGTGTATTTTTTTGTTCACATAAGGAGAGCTGGGGAAGTCCGGCACCCATTATTTAGAAAGGAGTTTTTTATGAAATTATCAAATGGAAACGAAATTATTGTAAGGCCCTACAGGGAAGAAGATGCAGAAGAAATTATCAAGCTGATTATCAGAAATTTTAAAGAAGTCAATGTGAAAGATTATGGTGAGGAAGCTATAGCTGTTCATGTTGCCACTCATGATGTGAACTGGTTCAAAGGAATGGCGGAATACGCACATGTGTATGTATTTTGGAATGGAGATAAAATTGTGGGCGTTGGTTCCATATCAAGTTTTTGGGGGAGCCCCACGGAAAGTATATTACTTACTGTTTTTGTGCTGCCGGAATTTCATGGGCAGGGGATTGGCAGCCAGATCATTGATACCCTTGAATCCGATGAATTATTCTTAAGAGCAGAAAGAATAGAAATTCCCGCATCTATTACTGCGGTAGAATTTTATCGGAAAAAGGGATATGAGTATAAAAATGGAATAAAAGAGCTGGATGATGAACAGCATTATCGGTTGGAAAAATTCAGAACAGCAGAAACGGTGTGATTTCACTGGTGCAGTATCGCAGGCACAGCTTGCGATATGCAGGGGGGTAATATATGGAAGTAACATTATTAAGGGCAAGCATTGGCAATGCAGAAGAACTACACGCTATGCAGGTTGAAGCTTTCAAAGAATTATTGGAGAAATATCAGGATTTTGACACCAGTCCTGCAAATGAAAACATGGAAAAAGTCAAAGCACGCTTGAAACAGGACTTTACATTTTACTATTTTATCTGTATTGGACAGCAAAAAGCAGGAGCTATTCGTATTATTGACAAAAAGGAAAACGGAAAAAACAAAAGAATTTCCCCGATATTTATATTGCCGGAATTTCAGGGAAAAGGCATTGCTCAGAAAGCAATCCGGCTGTGTGAAGAAATCCACGGAAACGAAAATTGGGAGCTGGACACAATTTTGCAGGAGCCTAAAAACTGTCATTTATATGAAAAAATGGGATATCGTCAAACAGGCAAAACAAAGGTCATTAACGAAAGACTTACATTAACATTTTATGAAAAGAAGGAGGCAGACATAACATGAATGTAATCATACCTGGTTCCGGAGGCTGTGTCAGCACGCCCAGGGCTTGTTGTAACTGCCGTGTATGTACAGAAGCGCGGCGGAAAGGATTTCCTTATGCAAGAACGGGATGCAGTCTGTTTGTTGAAGATGTGAATCTATTGATTGATACGCCGGAAGATATCAACGCTTCATTGAATAATTCCGGTATACAGAAAGTGGAACACATTTTATACAGCCATTGCGATCCCGATCATACAATGGGAATGCGTGTGATTGAACAACTGAAAATGGACTGGCTTGCCGATTCGCTGGGAAAGAAACCGGATAATCCGATAGAAATTGCCTCTTTACCTGCCATTCTCGCAGATATTAAAAAGCAGGGCACAAAGTATGGTTCAGCCATTGAGTATTATGAGGCAAGAGGTCTTGTATATACAAAAGAAATTCGTGCTTTCAAAAAAGGCGATATTTTGATTGAGCTGGTTCCGGTAGACGAACAGGAACACGTGGCAATATTTATTATTTCTTCTAACAGCAAAAAGATAATTTATGCCCCATGTGATGTAAAGCCTTTTCCAAAGTCAGAGAAATTTCAGGGGGCAGATATTTTGATTATTGGCAATACTATTGTCGGTGATATATTAAAAAATGGCTTTGTATTAAACGAAGATAACCCACTGCGAAAAGAACTGTTTACTTTGGACGAAATTGATACGATTCGGAAACAATATGGAATCAAGGAAGTTTTTATTACACATTTAGAGGAAGACTGGGGAAAATCATATGATGATTATAAAGAACTGGAGAGAGAACTGAACGCAATACATTTTGCATATGACGGATTGAAAATAAGACTGTAAGCAGGGGAGGGCTGGTTTTACAGCCCTTAAGGAGACTGCTTCAATTTATATTGATATTTATTTCTTTTACTATTTCAATGACAACTATTTTTCCATCTACCAGCATCTCACATATAGAAGGTTGACTGGCAGGCTCCTGTTTATTTTGCCAATAAAGTTCTGCTGATTTTAAATTAGCTTCTTTCGTCAGCTGACCTGCAAAGCATTTTGAAGCATCACCTATAAAACAGTTTCCTTCTATTTGCAGCTTAACAATATGATATGTGGGACGTCCAATTTCAGCAAAATAATTTCCCCAGTTGTTTGCTTCTTCAAATGTCCTGGAAACATATAAACAACTCATACGTGATGGATACTGAGGATATTTTTTCTGCCGGACTTCTTCCAGGGCCAGTTCTCTTAATGCAACTGATGTGTGATGCTCTAATGTTTCAGCGTTATATTTGGACGGATTTGCATATATATCATTCACAATATTGATTTTATCATATACTCTCTGGAAAACACCATTATGATGGTTGTCATCAAATATAATTTGTTGTCCTGTGTACATGGGTTTTTCGGTTACAACATGGTAAGCATACATTTTATTTTCCTCTGTTTCAGCCGATAGATAGTAAGAATGCGGACAAGTTAAAATATGTAAATTATTTTATGTTCGGGCTACATGGATAAAATTATAATGTATGAGACTAAAATGTGCAAATACTTTTATTTTAGAATAAATATGATAAGAATATGACAGCTATATGTCATATTAAAAATGTTATTCTTTATGTTAGGGAAAGTAATGATTTAATCAATGTTTCTTAAGTAAAAAAGGAGCGTCATATGCATTTTGTAAAAGCCAAAGGAATCTTATCATCAAACAACGGAATGAACTTATACCGGGGCTGCCTGCATGGCTGCATTTACTGTGATTCCAGAAGTAAGTGTTATCATATGGAACATGCTTTTGAGGATATTGAAGTGAAAGAAAATGCCATAGAATTATTGGAACATGCTCTTAAGCATAAGCGGAAAAAATGTATGATTGGCACAGGCTCCATGACAGATCCCTACATTCCTTTGGAGATGGAAATTGGAAATGTAAGAAAAGCACTGCAGCTGATTTACCAGTATGGATTTGGATTTACAGTTATCACAAAGTCAAATCGTATTATGCGGGATCTGGACCTTTTACAGAAAATAAATGAAAAGACAAAATGCATTGTGCAAATGACGCTAACTACCTGTGATGAAGATTTGTGCAGAAAAATTGAGCCAAATGTAAGCACCACAAAAGAGAGATTTCAGGTGTTGAAAACGCTTCGGGATGCAGGAATACCAACCGTAGTGTGGTTAACCCCGATTTTACCCTTTATCAATGATACAGAAGAAAACATATCAGGTATTTTAGATATGTGTATTGAGGCAAAGGTTTATGGAATCATTTGTTTTGGCATGGGGCTGACGCTTCGGGAGGGAAACAGAGAGTATTTTTATGAGCAGTTAGACCGTCTGTTTCCAGGATTAAAAAGAAAATACATACAAATGTACGGAAATCAGTATATCGTTGGGAGTCCGGAAAATGACCGGCTGATGAAATTATTTACCCGGAAATGTTCAGAAAATGGGATTGTTCATAATAATGAGCAGATTTTCCAGTATCTTCACACTTTTGAGGAAAAGAATCCTGCGGAGCAATTAAGTCTTTGGAACTTTTGAAACAGGTCAACCCACTTTCAGATTCCGGCAAGGGTATGTGGTGGCAGAAGGGGAGGCAACTCGGAATATTTCTTCGTCGTCGCGCTTTCGCTCTACAACAACGTAACAGTGGTAAGTTCGAGAGCTGCAAGCAACTTGTGTGTTGCCTGCAACTCTTAACCTCACTAACCACTGACGTTGTTGAAAGGACTCCTTAAGAAATATTTCCGAGCTGCCTCCCTTTCTGATAACATACACACATTTCCCAGAATCTGAAAATTGAATGTCATGCTTTAGAATGTTGACGAATTGCCAGGTTAGTGGTGTAATGATGAATAGGTGCGGGCTGAGAAATTGTGGAAGAAGCGCCAAAAAGGAAAGCGCATATGGAAAGGCATGGAGTTAGCAATGAAAATATTACTTGTTGAGGATGATGTGGAAATCAGTGATATGCTGAAAAACTTTCTTGAAACAGAAGGCTTTGAAGTGGCAGCAGCCTATGATGGAGAAAGTGCCTGCGAAAGGTTTTTTGAAGAAGAATATGCGCTGGTGCTGCTTGACCTTATGATTCCTAAAATAAATGGAATGAAAGTGATGAATATCATAAGGGAAAAAAGCATGGTTCCAATCATTATTCTGTCTGCAAAGGACACAGATTCTGATAAAACACTGGGGCTGGGGCTTGGGGCGGACGACTATGTAACAAAGCCTTTTTCCGTAACGGAAGTTTTGGCCAGAATCAAAGCAAATATCAGAAGAAACACCAAATATGCGGCATCAGCAGACAGCAAAGAGACCAGCATAACAAGAGGCGGTCTTTCCATCAATACCAATGATTATTCTGTTGTGAAAAAGGGTGAAAAGATAGAACTGACCGCAAAGGAGTTTGAAATATTAAAGCTTCTGATGGCAAATCCACAAAAAGTTTATACCAAAGAACAAATTTATTCTCTGGTGTGGAAGGATGCATATTTAGGAGATGAAAATGCAGTGAATGTCCATATCAGCAGGCTGCGGAACAAAATAGAAGATAATCCCCGTAATCCCCAATATATTGTTACGGTTTGGGGGATTGGATATAAGTTGGGGGGAGACGTAAATGAGTGATTGGTTAATCATATTTTTACTGATTTGTATTATCATTCTGCTGATTGCAGTTGTATGCTATCAGCAGTTTGTTTTTAACAAAGGCATTCAGGATAAATTAAGAAAAATCAGTGAAAAACTGTCAGATATTTTAGATAAGGACAGTGATGAAAAGATTATGGTTTTTACAGATAATAAGGTTTTGATGAATTTATGCGGGCAGATGAACCGGATGCTTTTAGACCGGCAGAAAATAAAAACAGATTATCGGAAACAGGAGATTTCTACAAGGAAGATGCTTGCAAATATTTCACATGATATCAAAACGCCATTGACGGTTATTTTAGGCTATCTGGAAATCATGGGGATGGAAAATAAAGAAAATGACAATAGGGAAGCTTTGCAGAAGGTGGAAGCAAAGGCCCGGCAGGTTATGGAGCTTATAAATCAGTTTTTTACGCTGGCAAAGCTGGAAGCCGGAGATAAGAATATTGAATTAACGAAAATAAATATCAATGAATTGTGCAGAGAAAATGTGCTTGGGTTTTACGAACTGCTTCTCTCAAAAGAATTTGCTGTGGAAATTTCTATTCCGGAGCAGAATTTTTTTGTGCAGGGGGATAAGGAGTCTATAGACAGAATCTTAAGTAATCTTTTGTCAAATGCAATCCGCTATGGGAGTGATGGAAAATACATGGGGCTTTTTTTGTGGGAAGAAAAAAATTTTGTTTTTATTGATATCGTGGATAAGGGCAGGGGGATTGAAAAAGAGTTTGCAGCCAATGTATTTGAAAGACTTTACACAGTGGAAGATTCCCGTAACCGTCAGGTGCAGGGGAATGGGCTGGGGCTTACCATTGCAAAAAATCTTGCCAGACAGATGGGTGGAGATATTATGCTGGAAAGTGAACCGAATGTAAAGACAGTATTTACAGTCAGGCTGCAAAAAATATTATAAAACCTGCCGCGAAAGAAATTTGTAAGAATTGTGCAAGAGTTTTGAAAAACGGGGAGGCTATAATGGTTTTTGGAAAGGGGGCAGTGAATATGCCAAATATTTTACAGACAAATCAATTAACAAAAACCATTGGTGGAAAAGATCTGGTTAAAAACGTAAATATTCATATAAAAAAAGGAGAGATTTACGGGTTTTTAGGTCCTAACGGAGCAGGCAAAACAACTGTGATGAAGATGATTACAAATCTCTGGAAGCCTACAGGCGGAGAAGTATGGCTGTTTGGAGAAAAACTGAGGCCTGCTTCCTATGAAGTGCTGAAAAGAATGGGAAGTATGATTGAGTTTCCCAGTTTTTATGAGCATATGAGCGGAAAGGAAAATTTACAGCTTCATTGTGAGTATATGGGTTATTATATGTCCGGCAGTGTGGAAAATGCCCTTGAAATGCTGGGATTATCGGAGGCAGCAGAAAAGAAAGTGAAAAGTTATTCCCTGGGAATGAAGCAGCGCCTTGGAATTGCCCGGGCAATTCTGTGTAAGCCTGAACTTTTAATTCTTGACGAGCCCACAAACGGACTTGATCCTGCCGGAATGAAGCAGTTACGGGATCTGCTCCGGATGCTGTGCAGCGAATATGGAATTACAATTATGATATCAAGCCATCTGCTTTCCGAAGTGGAAAGCATTGCAGACACCATCGGTGTGATTCATCATGGAAATATGATGAAGGAAGTCTCAATGAAGGAGATTGCAGAGAAAAATACCGGGTATATTACGCTTGCTGCTGCCGACGTGAAGAAAGCAGCCTATGTTCTGGCAGATAAGCTGGAACTGGATCAGTTTAAGGTGATTGACGGACAGGAGATTCGGATTTACAACGACCGAATTGACACAACAGAATTAGTAAGCGTGCTGTCTGTAAACGGAGTAGAGATTATTTCCATAGGTAAAAAAGCAGAAAGTCTTGAGGATTATTTTTTAAAGCTGACAGAAGGGGGAATAAGGTAATGTTAAAATTAATCAGACTGGAATGGAAGAAAAATAATATCGGGAAATATACTATGGCAGCCTTTATTTTGGCAGTGCTTTTATGTCTGTTTCTATTTGCACTGGCCTTTTTAGGGATTGCAGAAGATCCTGACGGTACGCTGGATGCAGCGGAGGGAATGAATGTGATTTCTGCGCCGGTTGAGTTATTTACAAGTATGTCTTTTCTGATTTTTACAAGTGTTATGCTCTCTTCTTTTATTGTAAGCGCATATAAAAACAAAACAATGAACCTGATGTTTTCTTATCCTGTCAAAAGGCAGAAAATTCTGGCGTCCCAAATGCTTGCAGTATGGCTTTTTTGTTTAGCTGCGCTGGTATTTACCAAGCTGCTGATTTATACCTGTATTTACATGGGCTCACAGAGCATGGAGTCAACATTTGCCATTGATTTTAATATGGGGAGTCTGTCCTTTTATGTTCAGCTTTTGTTAAAATCTGTTGTGATTGTAAGCATGAGCTTTATTGCCCTGTTTGTTGGTATGATGATGAAGTCATCGAAAGCAGCAATTGTCACTTCTTTTGTACTGATTTTCCTGACACAGGCAAATATTGGCGACTTTTCACTGGCTGGAAATCGGGTATTTCCTGTTATTCTGACAACCATATCAATTATATTTGCAGTTTTGTCTGTTTGGAATGCGGAAACAAAAGATTTGCTGTAACTGCTTCCCTGCTTGTATTCCAATACCTCATGTATTATAATCAGATTGTTCAAATGTTATATTGCAACTCAAAGAGGTCACTATGAAAAGTTCCGAAATTATAGAAGTTAATGAAGTTAAAAATTTGTGTGCTGACAGTAATATTGATTTTTCTCAATTGGAAGGAAATCATATGATTAGAACGGATGAAACTGTAACTCTTTATCATGGCTCGAAATCAGGAATTTGCGGTTCCATTGCCCCTATAAGCCGGGAACACTGCGATTTTGGAAAAGGATTTTATATGGGAACTGACCGAACTCAGCCGCTTACTTTAATTTGCAATTATCCTAATGCCAGAATGTATACGCTAAGTGTCAATCTATCAGATCTCAATATTTTTAATGTGGAAGTGGGATTAGATTGGGCATTGTTAGTTGCATATAATCGCGGCAAATTGGAATTCATAAAACATTCAACTGTCTATAATCGTTTTGCAAGTTTAAGCAAAGATTGTGATATGATTATTGGATATATTGCCAACGATAGAATGTTTGTTGTTCTGGATCGCTTTTTCAATGGAGATATTACTGATATGGCGCTTATTAACAGTCTTGCGGCGTTGAAGCTTGGTAAGCAATACGTAGCTTTAACAGAAAAGGCCTGTAAAAAAATAAAAATTCTTGATGAACAAGTACTCACCGGGAATGATCGGGATAAACTAAAACAGGAAAGTGAAGCCAGGCGTTCAAAAGGCGTTGCAATGGCAGATGAAATTTGCCGGAAATATCGTCGTGATGGTCGGTTCTTTGATGAAATTATTAAAGGCAGGTGAAAGTGTGAATAAAAAAAAGGAAAAGCTTACTCTTGAGAAGCGTCAACTCTGTGATATACAAGGACGATTGTTTGAACTTGCTCTGACAACCGGATTGGATTGTCCATCATTTATAAAATCTTTTATGAACAGTAAAACTGCGGCTGCCCTTGATGATGTCTATGATCGATTACAATGGGCGGGTGAAGAATATATTCTTGAGGAATTAAATGATGAAGTCAGCGAGCTTAAAAAGGCTGGCACAACTTATTCCTCGGAAGTAATGTATTGGATAGGGTATACTTATCGCTATTGGCATTACTACACAGGGGAATATAGTCATGAAATATATAAAATCGCTGATGCTGAAACAATGAGTGAATGCTGGCTTGGTTTCCACACTTTTGACGTTAAAATGGCTATTGATGATTTGAAAGAGATTTATAAGCAAAAATGTAAGGAAAGTCAAAAATTATAGAACTAAAGGAGTTTCAGCCTTTTAAAATGGCTTAAATGGGTGTTATGTATAGAAGGATAAGTTTAAAACAAAGAGGCAGTGGAATGTGGAAACAAAAGATTTGCTGTAATTGATTCGTATGGAAAATGCTTGTATAGGATAGTCCAAACTGTTACGATAGGCTTAAAAGGATATGATTTCTGCCAAAATGCAGAAAAGAAAAAAGGAGGTACTTATGATGATCTACAAATGCAGTATCTGTGGATATGTGTTTGATGAGGAAAAAGAAGGAAAGACATTTTCCCAGTTGACGGAATGCCCCATCTGTAAACAGCCGCCGGAGAAGTTCGAGCTCCAGCCGGAACCTGAAAAGAAGCCTGTTTTTGCAAAGACTGAGAACATGGATTTAAGCTATCCTAAAGAAACCCGCAAAACGGACAGT
The DNA here is from genome assembly GCA_009774465.1 of Lachnospiraceae bacterium. Classification (GTDB taxonomy): domain Bacteria; phylum Bacillota; class Clostridia; order Lachnospirales; family Lachnospiraceae; genus Suilimivivens. The sequence continues at coordinate 1,919 of VSNT01000103.1, read as the reverse complement.
GATTATCGGTATATGAAGGAAATCCATGAAATGGCAGTTACCGGAAAATCGGCGATTGAGGCGATGGGAACACGGAAGAAAATGCCAAACTGGGATGATGTGCTGGTGCTTGGGGCGCAGTTAAATCCCATGCCTTTAGAGGAACATGCGCCGGTATCTTTGAAAACCGTAATTGGTAAACATGCAAAAAAGCCTATGGTGCTTGATATGCCTGTTTACATTTCCCATATGTCTTTCGGCGCGCTTTCCAGAGAGACTAAAATTGCGCTGGCCAAAGGAAGCGCTGTCGCCGGCACAGCTATGTGCAGTGGGGAAGGAGGCATTCTTCCAGAGGAAAAGGAAGCGGCATATAAATATATTTTTGAATATGTACCGAATCTGTACAGTGTGACAGAAGAAAATCTGAAAACTTCCGATGCCATTGAAATTAAAATCGGGCAGGGAACCAAGCCGGGTATGGGCGGACATCTGCCGGGAGAAAAGGTAACTCCTGAAATTGCCAAAATAAGAAATAAGCCCTTGGGGAAAGATGTGATAAGTCCTTCCAAATTCCCGGGAATAAACAGCGCGGAGGATTTGAAGAAGCTGGTAAGTGATCTGCGCGTGCTCAGTGAAGGCAGGCCTATAGGTATTAAAATTGCCGCCGGACGTATTGAGAAAGATCTGGAATTCTGCGTTTACGCAGAGCCTGACTTCATTACCATTGATGGCCGGGGCGGCGCAACAGGAGCATCCCCTGCCATTATAAGGGATTCCACCAGCGTTCCTACAATCTATGCACTTTATCGGGCAAGAAAATATCTTGATTCTGTAGGTTCAGATATTGATCTGGTAATTACAGGAGGACTCAGGGTATCTTCTGATTTTGCAAAGGCAATTGCTATGGGAGCGGATGCTGTGGCTATTGCTTCAGCGGCTATGGTAGCGGCAGCCTGCCAGCAGTACCGTATCTGCGGCACCGGAATGTGTCCGGTAGGCGTAGCTACTCAGGATGAAAAACTCCGTGAAAGATTACATATTGATACTGCTGCAAAGCGGGTGGAGAATTATTTAAAGTGTTCTGCAGAGGAATTAAGAACCTTTGCCAGAATCACTGGAAATGAGGATATCCACAGCCTTTCAACGGAGGATCTCTGCACAATCAGCAGAGAGATATCCGAGCATACCAACATTCCACATGCTGGCGGAAGATAAACAGATTTACAATGTAATTAAAAAATTTTTTAATGGGGCAGGATTTTTATTTTGAAAATTCTGCCCCATTAAAGATTATTTATCGATACTTTTTTCGCTAACCGCCTGCAAATTAATCATGGAAATAATCTGGTTCTGCATTTTTTCAACAGTTTCAATTTTAACTCTGCCAATTCTGTTTCTGATTATCTCAAAGTCCACATCAGGAAACAGCCTTTCGCACAAATTATTTGTTTCAGGAGATGCGCCCATTAAGGCAATTACAAGAGAGTCAATGTCAAACTGCTTTAAAGTATCCTTTAATTCTTTTTCAGGAATGAAAGATATTTGTTCAAAGTCCTTTATTCGTTTAGACGGAATGTCTGGTTCTAATAAGTTGTTTATCGTGATGCCATATAACCTGGAAAGATTCAGCAGGGCCTCTAAATCGGGAATAGTTGTCCCCGTTTCCCATTTTGAAACAGCCTGCCTTGACAGGTTTAATTTTTCTGCTAAATCTTCCTGGGTGTAATTGTGGCTTTTACGCAGGAATTGTAAGTATTTTGATATAATAGTTGTATTCATAATATTCACAGTACTCCTTCTTTATAATTACCTGTTATTATAAGGCATATGGAAAGAAGATAAAAGAATCTGATAAGTTCTAAAAAGCAAATATCAGTTGCAGAATCATATCCTATATCGCATTATAATATTTTAGTCAAACACAACTTACTTATTTATAA
>VSNT01000102.1 GCA_009774465.1 Lachnospiraceae bacterium | reverse complement strand
TTATTGGTAATCCCCAAATTAATGATAAAAAAGCACTTCCAGAAACATCATCCATATATTTTTCCTCACAATCTTTCTATTTAAATAAAATACTATTCGATAAATTATACCACTTATTTCCATTTTTTAAAATAAACTTTTTATCCTTTGTACTGGGAATTTAAATTCCTTTCACATGAAGTGTTTTTGTTTACATTTCTCCAAAAAGTATATTGTCAAATAAGTATTTTCTCTTTATAATAAATATAGAAAGGTGCTACCCGTAAAGCAAACGGTTCACCTTGGTTAACAGTTACTTATCAAAAAGCAACCATTACCTTTGGTCAGGGCGGTTGCTTTTTTGATGCTTATGTGTTCTGCAGGATTGTATAATACTGATACTGGTAACAACAATACTTATTGTCGTTGCAACAATACTAACAATTCCTACAATTGTTTCTATCATCATTATTTTGTACCTTTCACTTTATTTTCCATATGTACTGCCTCCGAAATTCTGGAAGTTCTCAAAATGTACTCATTTTGGCAAAAGGTGAACCGCTTACCGTTTTGGATAGCACCCACATTTATTGTATCAAAAGATTTTCTCTGCTTCAATCTATAAAAAATATTTTAAGTTTGCTAATAAATATACGTATCTCTTCTGCCAGATATGGCATTTTAGTGTTCAAAACAACCTGCCTATGCAGGTTAGAACACGCGCTGCTCTGCTTTTGGCAGGCAGACGCTGCCCATTTGCTTCGCAAATTTGGCGCAAACGGTGGAACCGTTTGAAAGAACAGCAAGCAACGTAAATGGCTAGCCATTTACTCAATTATGAAAAAATCCGCCTCCGCTTCTTTTTTCATAATTGGCTTGTTGGGGCACATCCCCAATCCCCTGAAAACTTTTGCAACAGCTTCAATTTCAAAAAATTTCTATAAGTCTATTTTTGAAATTTTGCATATTGCAAAAAAATAAAACTGTACTTGCATTTATAGAAAACCTATAAATTACAAGTACAGTTTTATTTCATTTATTTCTATCATAGATATCGCTTTTTTCTTGATGTTCGGAGCTGCTTTTAAATTCATCACCCAAAACAGAACGATTATTGTCAGCAATAATTGTCAGTTGTTTAACATCATTTTTTACAGATTGTCTCTCTGATTTTAACTGTTCTAATCTTTGGCTTAACTCGTCCATTTTCCTCATTTTTTTCGAAACAGATTCAGGCGTTATTTGAGAAACATCTATATTATTTTTCTTAAAATAATACATTGCACTTTCATACATCTTATTTGCCTCACTAAGAAAAAATTTTTCATCTTTATCAGATGTCCTTACATAACGTTCATGAGCAGATTTATTATTTAAGTATTTTTGATACTGTTTTATATCTGCCTCAAGAGCATTTAAATCTCTGTAAGTATCTTTGATCGAATCAGTAAGCTGTGAATACATTTGCTCTAAATTATTTTTCGCATTTTCAAAATCATCTGCATATACAAGATGGTATTTTTTTATAAAGTTTATCATGCCGGCATAGGTTGAAATATTTATCATATTTAATTTTCTGCGGTATGCCTGATGTTCTTGTGCTTTCTTATTTTTATTAACATCAATCAGCTTTTTCACATTGGCATCATAAGAAATTGGCTTGTCAAATTTAATGCTGTCTGGTAAAGTTTTTGTACTAACTGCTTTTTCTTTCTGTGCATATTTTTCTTTATTTTTAATTCTGTCTTTTATGGAATCTATAGAATAAAAATCTCCAAGGCTTCTATTCCGCACAGCTTTCTTTTGACCTTCATGTTCAAGTGTAAATGAAAGATACTTTCCCTGCTTAATTTGATATCCTTCTTCCATTTGCATCCGCTCAATAAATTCCTCGTAGGTATTGGACAATAAAATATTTTTATCAATTGCGTTTTTAACTTTATCCTTCCACGACTCACCTGCTGTATGCTTATCATATTCATATTTTTTGCGTCCTTTTTCGCCGGATTTCTTTTCAATAACTGACAGATTATTTTCCCGGCATACTTTATCAGTTATTTTTTCAAGACGGTCAAGATCCTTGTCTTTGATCTGCAGCTTTTTAAAATCAGTATGATCAACAGAATTAAAAATACAGTGTACATGTATATGGGCCTGATCCGTGTGTACAGTAAGCACATATTGATGTTTTCCGCCTGTGTATTTATCAATAATCTGCTTACCAACCTTTAATGCATCTTCTGGTGAAATAACATCATCCGGCGAAAATGAGATTATTGTATGATATCCTATTCTGGAATTTTTAACTTTCCTGGCTTTTTTTGCTGTATCATTAAATTCATAATCAGCAAATTTTTCTGTACACTGAAATGTATCTATTAATGTTCCATCTGCTGTTTTTTCATAATTGCAGATGTATTTAACTGCCTTATCAAGTGTCTGATACAGTGGCCATATTTTTGACACAGCCATATGTTTTTACCTCCCATAGTAGTTTAAGACATCCAATGCCTGCGTACAATTTTAGTCAGTTCATTCATTAAAAAAAGACATTCTTCCATGTCCTTTTTTAACAAATACATATCAGGATTTTCTTTGTCCAGCATATTTATTTTATGTGCGATTTGATTCAGATTGACTCCAATTTTATTCACTTCATATGCATAGCTGTGTATCTGTGTTGTATCAATATTAAGTATATATCCGTCTGATAACAGCCTTACTGCAAACTCTCTGAACGATTCGATTCCTGACTCTTTATATTGGTGCTGAATTAAATCTTTTTCAAAATTTGAAACTCTGAATGCAATCTGTTCGTCTCTTAACCTTTCAGCCATTAATGAAATCCTCCCATAATAAAAAATCCGGAAGCAGAAATTTTCCACTTCCGGTCAGTCATTTACTTTTTATTTTTTCGGCTTGGAAACTCAAATCCAATTGAATGATCTTTCTTTAATACAAGATATGCACTAAAGCTGTTCCCCTGTGAACTTTTGAAGCCTTTAAGCAGATCTGATTTTCCATAGGCAAGTAAAGTTTTTATGGAAGCTTCAGGAATATTTTTTCCGCAGATCTTTTTCCAGATGGAAAAGCTGCATTTAGATTCATCTGCATATCCGGAACAGTACCATGATTTGCTGCTTTCCCTCATTTCTTTTCCGCATACTGGACATACCCCGACACTTTTTTGGGCGCCCATCTTTTTTTCAGGAGCATTCTCTTTAAACTTATCTATGTTCCCTTTAATCTGTATAATGATTTTTTCAATAAATTGTTCCTTTGAAAGTTCTCCGGAATTGACTTTTGCAAGCGAATCTTCAAATTCAATTGTCAGATTTTTTGACTTAAGGATATCCGGAACAAGGGATATAAATTCCCTGCCCAGAGCTGTAGTCTTATACTTTTTCTTTTCATCCAGCTCAATAAAATTTCGTTTTTCCAGTGTCTTAACAATATTTGCACTGGTGGCCGAAGTTCCAATTTTATATTTGTTCATCAGCTTTACAATATTACCGGGATTATACCTTGCTTTAGGTTTTGTTTTTCCTTCCTTAAGTTCAAGGTTTGTCACTTCAAGAATCTCTCCTTCTGTCAGATCTGGAAGCGGCTGCTGATCATCTTTATCCTTTTCTTTTGTCTGCAGGATATTCATGGTCTCCTTATATCCGGCAGACTTTACTACATTTCCATGTGCCTGAAAAGTTCGGTCCGATACCTCTATTATAATATCGGTACTTTCATAGATGTAAGGCGGATAAAAAATGGCAATCAGGCTGCATACAATTTCATCAAAGAAATTCTTTTCCATTTCTGACAATTTGTCATATACATCAGCTATGCTGCTGTTAATGGTGGGAATTAATGCATGATGGTCAGAAACCTTATTATTGTTAAAATATGATTTATCCATAGTAAAAGAAGAAAAATCAATTTTTTCTATGTAGCTTTCAAATTTGCCAAAACTGCATGATTTAACGTGCTGCTCTATTTCGTTATACAGATCTGTTGACAGATACCTGCTGTCAGTTCTTGGGTAAGACATGATCTTATATGTTTCATATAGTTTTTGGGCAATTTCAAGCGTTTCATCCGGCTTTAAACCATATTTTTTGCCCATAGTATTTTGTATTTCTGCCAAATTAAATAATGCAGGCGCCTTCTGGCTTTTCTGTTCCTTTTTGCATACTTTTACCTGGCCGGATCTGCTGCAGCTCTGAAAGGCTGCATCTGCAGATGCCTTTTCCATATATTTCAGAACTTCTCCATTATCACCAATTTCACTTGCGGTGAAACTGTTAAATTCGGCGTTCAGTGTCCAGTATGGCTGCGGTTTAAATTTTTCTATCTCCAGATCTCTTTTATAAATAAGGTTAAGCAGCGGAGTCTGGCAGCGTCCATACGATAAAACCGTTCCGGATGAACCGTAAAGACATGTTAACGCCCTGGTATAATTATATCCATAAATCTGATCGGCCACTGCTCTTGTTTCTGCTTCCCTGAGCAGATTCACAAACTCTTCTTCTTTTTCATCATGAAGATGTTCCATTGCAGTTTTTATAGCTTCGTCCGTAAGGGAAGAAGCCCAAAGTATTTTTACAGGATGTTTATTGCTGCACATCCTGTATAGCCAAGACTGGATTAAAAGCCCTTCCCTTCCTGCATCACCGGCGTTAATTAAATAACTGATATCGTCACGCTGGATCAGGCTCTTGACAATCTTATATTGTCCCTTTGTTCCTGCAAGAACCTTGAGCCCATTATCATAGGGAAGCGGAAGGTCATCCACATTCCATATCTTAAATTTTTCATCTATTTCCTCCGGATCTTTTAATCCTATCAGATGTCCGATTGCCCATGTTACAATATATTCTTCATTTTCCATATAACCATTGCAGGATTTTGTAACACCTAAAATTCTTGCAATATCTTTACCGGCTGCCGGTTTTTCTGCTACTACTAAAATTTTACTCATAAATAATAATCTCCTATCTTTCAGACTCTATTTGCTCTTTTTCTTTATACTGTACAGCTTGATCATGATCTGCCTGCCCGGCTTCCAATTTCGCCTTATTTTGCTCCAATTTGAATAATACGGAGGTTTTATTGTCTTTTTGATTTTGGGCGCTTTCTGATGCCCTATCGGGCCTTTGAAATGCATTTAAATCTTTTTCTCTTCCTTTTATCATCTGGTTTAACTGATTTCTCCGCTTTCCATATAATTTAGGCGTATATCCAGTCGAAGAAATGACAGGCTTAAGCTCCTCATAAGTCATTCCATGCTGCATCCCTACCCGGCACAGATCCATCTGCCACAGTTCATGTGCCGGCGTTGCAAAAAAACGAATCTGTTCTATAGCTAATCCGTCTCTGACTGCAAAGCGGATCTCATTCATACGATCAGATGTAAGTTCAGGTTTTTCTAAAAGCGCCATTTGTTCCTGAGTAAAATTCTGGTTAATTGCAAGTTCCAGGACATTGTACTGTAAGGGATTATATTTTTGTCCGTTATATTCAATTTCTTTTGGAATGATTTTTTCAGGCTTATTAAATTCAAGTTCAGGTAGAACAAATTTTTCAATGATTTCTCTTGTCTCCTTCGCTGAAAGAGAAGGAAAATGAACGTCAAATTTGTCCCCATAAATATTAAAAGGCGCCATGCCTTCCACAGTAACAAGAACTCTGTTATCATAATATTCCTGCCCTGATTCAATTTCATAGGAAAGCTGATTCTCACTTGAAGTCTCATTTTCCCTGACTTCTGCCTGCGTTCCAGCAATTGGAAGATAATTAGAAAACAAATTCAAATCATTCTGCTTCGTAATATAAAAAGCTTTCTTCACAGGATTATATTTGGCTCCATTGTTTCGTAATTCAGCAGCCACCTTAATGAACTTATCCTTATCCATATATGGAACATTCAAGTAAATAGGGGTAATGTCAATTCCGGAATCCACTTCATATTTCGCAACATTATCATATTTGTTCGTTTCTGTATTCAGCTTTCTGATATAACAGGTCTTTAACTGCATTTCCTTCGTACGCTCTCTATTCCACCCCTGCAAAGTAGCAACAATATCTTCCGGGCTGCTTCCATACAGAATAACAGGCTCTTGCCTTTCTCCGGTTCCTTTCAGATATGCAGAACCTTGATAAGACTGTTCCACCGCACCTGTCCGGGCTGGTTGTATGATTTCTTTTTTAACTGTAAAGGCAAGCATTTGGTCTAACTTCTCAACTGCTTCTGGGAAGTCATTAAGCACATCATGTGCTACTAATGCCAAAGACACCCCGTCATTGCCAATAGCCAGTTCTCCATGCAGCTTTTCTATAAATCTGCATATCAATTTTTTATCATTCAGTTTTTCTGCCAATGCTGAAATAAGTGCTCTGTGTCCTTTGGCGTCATCAGTAAATACTTTCTTATTCCATTCAACTGCATCAGCCATTTTATCCGCTGCCTCTACAGCCCCTATTTTTCGATCATATACAATAGCTTCTCTTATATAGGGAATAAAAGGGCTTAAATCCATTCCGTCAGTTGCCTTTACATACCAGCTCTTGCCCTTGATTTCCTCATGAGTTTTGCTTCTTTCAGCAGGAATAATGTATTTATCGTATTTTGCGCCTTTATGAAAAAACATTTTTTCTATTGATTTCTTTTGTGCCGGTTCCATTTGAGGAAGTTTCAGCTTAAACAGCTCTCCCGTATTCCGGCTGCCTGCTCCATGATTTCCCTGAATATTTATGTCAGAATTCTGTTCTTCGAAATCAATTTCCTGTAACATTTTTTCCTGCACCTGGTTGTTTACAAGCTCGCATTTTTGGACATCCAGGACTTCCAGAGTTTTTTCTGTTACGGAACCATATAATTTTAAATCAATATTTACAAAATCCTGCATAAGTCGAAGTTTCATTTCATGCAGGTTCATTTCTTCAATATCTGTTTTAAAAGTCTGCATCATCAATTCCAGCTTCTGATGCTCTAATGTCATTATCTCGGCAGCATTTGAAAACTTTTCGTATGCTGTCTTTATAGCCTGGGCATCTGCCTGTATAATACCATCCTGAAAATTTAAAATCTCATTAAGAATATCATTAAATTTGTCATCAACCGCTGTATGCTCCTGTTTCTTGTATTCTTCCAGAGATTCATAATAACTCCCAGCTATCTGTACCATCATTCCATTATCTTTATTGGAAAGTCTTCCTGTATTTAATCTTTCTATATAATTATTTACCTGTTGTTGAAAAGCAGCTATATCATCTATGTAACCCATTTATAAAACTCCTTTCTTTATGCGACGTCGCATAGATTATTAATCAAATATAATAGTTGCTTCTTCTATTGTATCTACTGTTTTGCCACATCCAATTTTATAAGTATTTGTCGGATAACCACATGTATATCCGGGAGTACAGTGCACCTCAGTATAACTGTGCTCATCTGGCGGTGTCCAACCAGTAGTATAGTCATTGGGCTGATATCCGCATACAGTGCATGGAGAAGCAGTCCAGTATGTACCATGCCCCCCAGTACCGTCTGACATACTGTCAGTCTCCTTGCCATGCCAATGCAGGTATCCTGTTTCGGTCATCCCACACGTTCCTGTTTTATTATGAGTGTGTCCGGCAGCTACATAACATCCCCCAATAGGAGTTGTAGAATATATTGTAGTGCTTGTCCTTATATTTCCATTATCATCTATATGCTCATGATATTTATAGCTGATACTGATTCCATCCATTACCTTATTAAATCCATCAGCATATCCCTTGTTGTAATATGTATTGTTATCTGCTCCATTACCCACAATCAATGTTCCTCCAACCCATGCTGCAGATCCTAAGCTCATATTATCTGAAATAGCTGCTGATATATTTCCACTTGTTTCTGCACTTTCTCCAGGCAGTGTTCCGGTATATGTTTTTTCAACCGGAATACTTTGGGAATTGATTATACCTTCTGTTATGGCTTCAAATGGAAGAATACTGGCATTTTCAATTGCCAAATTGCTTTGGCTTTGATCATGTGTGGTTGTTCCATCCATGTTAAAATACATACTGATTTGCGACAGGGCCTCTACAGTTTTTCCTTTATAGGTATCTTCCAGCAGATCAATTTCGTCAGCCAGATACGTAAAATCTGAAAAATCAATCACCGCAGTCCCATTTTCAAAATCAATGATTCCCTTGGATTTTATATTGGCAGATCTTTTTTCCGTTCTTGCGCTGGTAGTAAGGCTGATTCCTATTAATCCTGCCAATAATATAATTGCTGAAAGAAGATATATCTTCTTATTTTTGTTTGTTTTTTTCATTTTCTTTCCTCCACATAATTATTTTATTTCATTGAACAGGGCATCCAGTTCTCTTTGTAAGTAATAAACATCATCTGCATAAAAAGCAAAATCTGCCCCATCCTTAAGAATGAGTATGCCTTTGCTGTGCAGATTTTGGTCGCCTGCAGATACCTGCCTGCTAAAAAACAGGCAGGAAACCAGCATTAATATTGCTGCCGGCATTATAAATTTAAATTTTTTTTTCATCCTGTCCCTCCTATTGACATCCAAAAAGCTTTAATGTATTTGTGTCTTCATCATATTCATAAAATAAAACATTCTGCTGCAGCTCCTGTATAGCTGCATCTGTGTTTTCCTTATTTGTGTTTATCTGTGCATCCGTTTCAGCTTTACTTGCTGCAATTGCCGACAAAGCATCCTGCCGGTTTTCCTGAATCGTCTCTTCTGTGATATTTTTATTGGTTACTATCTGCTGCTGTACGGATGTAATGCTATTTGTGATAAGGGACATATCACTTTGCATCTGGTTTTGCAGTTCTGACTCTGCTGCTTTTAATCTGGCAGCTAATTCCAGCAGCTCACGGTTGGAGGAATTGCCTGCCTGATTTAAAATAGAATTTAACCGTTCTTCTGTTATTTCAAGCCGGTTTGCAAGGAATTCTATTGCATCATCCTGCAGATTTGCATCCGCTAAAAGGCTCTTTAATTTTTCAGCATCTGTATCAAGCAGCTCGGATAATTCCTGTATGGCTGCATCATATTTATCTGTATCCGAAAAATGGATCTCTCTGATCCATCTTTTTACAGTTTCCTCATCCAGCCCTGCAGCCCTGGCAATTTCCTTGATCTGCTGTTCCGACATGCTGCCTTCATTTTGCTCTATATTTTTCATTGCAGTTCTAATCTCAAATAGCTGCGTCTCAAGGCTGTCAATCATTTCATCTGTTTTATGCGACGTCGCATAAAATTCTTCCATTCTTTCAGATGCAATTTTTTTCACAATATCGGCGGATATTCTGGAAACTTCCTCCTGTGGAATACTGAAATCTGCATATTGAAGTTCCTCATTGACTATTGCAAGAAGCGCCATAAGCTGTTCTTTAGTCAATTCTCCGGAACCTATCTCTGCCATCTTTTTATCAATTTCTGATGATAAGTTTTGAGTCAAAATCTGAATATCCAGATCAGAAAGCCGGTCATTGTATTTTTCCAGGTATTCAGAAACCCATTCTTCTGTTACATATTTCTGCTTGCTGTTATGTATAATGAAAATGCCGGCAATGATAATCAGCACCATGCACAGAATAAAAAAGGGATGAATATATTTTTTAATTATTTCTTTTATTTTTTTCAAGTGCACCGTCTCCTTTTGTTAGTTAATATGTACCGTGGTAACTCCTGTATCCTGATCAGTAGTTGATGTAATAATATAAGTACGGTATTCCTGCCAGTTGCTATACATCTTATAGTCTTTAGGCTGCTGCTTGTCATTAGAAATACAGGTGCCTATATACTTGGATGTTTCTGTAGGTACAAGAGAAAAATTGCTTCCATAAGCATCATCTGCATATGCAATATATGTGGTTTTTCCATCATTTCCGGCTGCTCCCGTCGCTCCTGTAGCGCCTTTTTCTCCCGTCTTTCCCGTCGCACCTGGCTTTCCTGAAACGGATGATATTTCCTTTTCCAGCTCCTTACGCAGTTTACTGATTTCATCTTCTAATTCTTTTATATTTGTATTTGACTGATTCATGGAAGCTTCTAGCCATTCCCTGAATTGTTCTGCAGATATGCCAAGCTTTTCAGACAATGCTTTTATTTCTTCCGCACTCAAATTGTCAATACTGGTAAGCAGTTCATCACTGGTAATGTCTCTTTCTGTGTTATCAGTGATGTTGGCCTGAATGGATATCTTTGATTTTCTCTCCTTTAAGGCATCTATCTGTCCTTGAAGACTCTGAATTAAATATTCATATTCTTCTTTCTGTTCTTCCGAAATAATGATTCCCCTTTGTGTAAGCTGCTGCAGTACTGCGTTCCATATGATTTCAGTTACTCCGGATGACAGGGCATCCAATGTTTCATCTGTTAATTGTTCCGGATTGTCAGCAAAAGCAAATATAGTACTCCTGATTCTTTTTCTCACTGCTTCGGTAATCTCATCATTAATAACATCTGTGTCTGATTCCATGACAATGTTATAGTTTTGTACTGCTGCATCCGCTATAGCGTTGCTGGTATGTTCTGGAAGCGACATGTATTGTGACAGATATTCTTTTACCTCTTCTGCAAGTGCCTGTTCGGTTTCATTATAATCATAGGTTTCCGCCTCATTAGCTCCCTTGTTAGCAGAAACGCCTACTGCCAGAACTGCACAGAGAACTATGACTAAAATTATGCTTCCTATAATTACAGTCTTTTTAGATTTGAAATTAATTTTTCTCAGCATTATTCGTCCTCCTCCTCATCCAGATCCTCGTCCTCGTCATCCTCATCTTCTTCAATATTTTCACTGTTTTCATGGGATACTGAATCAGCAAAAATATCCGGTTCTTCTTCCTGCATATGATTCATAAGATTCTCTGCAGAAGTTTCCTCTTGAATAGCATCATCACCGCCATGAAATGCATCATTATTGTCGCTGTCGTCTTCGTCATCTTCGATAAGCTGCTGCATTACCTGTTCCTGATAGTCTTCATCCAGTCCAAAATCAGCTTCCTCATCAGATTCATCCTCCGCGACAAAATCTTCCTTGTCTAATGCATCCATCAGATCCATTTGCTCATCTTTTTTTCCTTTATAAATATTTTTGTAATAATAATATCCTCCGCCGGCTGCTGCAAAAATCAAAAGGAAAATCAGGTTTCTTATCATAGTATTTTCTTTTTTGGAAGTATTGGATGCTTCTGTATCTTTGATATTATTTTCTATACTTTGATCATCACTGTTTAAAGCGTCCAGCAAAGAAGAGGATTCTTCCGTTTCTGTTTCACCGCTGTCATCCACTGCAAGCGTTTTTAAATCAGATAAATTGACCTGATCCAATAAATATACATTATTACTGCTCTGCCCCTGATCAATTACCATATAAAAAACTTCTCCTTCATCTGTTGTAATTGTATAAAAGAGGCGTTCTGCATTTTGATCGGCAGCATCTGTTGTAAGTTTCTCATAAACAGTTCCCTGTCCGGCTTCGGCCGGTTCTGACATTCCTGAATATCCATAATCTGGCAGCTCTGGAGTATTATTTAAAGTGACATCAATATTAACTGTGCGGTTATCGGTTTCTCCTGACTGCGTATTTGCTTCTGACGGATTAAATTCCTGTGAAGAAATATTTCCGGCTGCGTCTTTTACATATATGGTATGATGGGTTCCTGCTGGTACAGAAAATTCATTGGATGATGTAAATGCAGATGGATCGTCTGTATCTATCGCATAAAGCAGATTTCCATTTTCATCAGTAGCATCCACTGATATAGTGATATATTCCTGTTCGTCAGAAGCACATACCTTCAATTCTGCACTGCTGATGCTGTATAAGAGCAGAAATAATGCCATCAGTGATTTCCTGATGGCCTGTCCTGTTTTTTTATTCATGTTTTTTATTCACTCCTTTTTATTTAATGCTGATATTATGTATGACTGGTGCTTCTTTATCTATATTGGAGATCTCAATTTCTTCTGCCTCTGATACATTTCCTGCTGCATCCTTCACACGGATAATCCATATTCCATTTGTATCAACGGTATATTCGGAGTAGGTAATCCAGCCGGAGGAACCGCCTGAACGGTTTTCGTAGCAATACAGTATGTCGCTTGCATCATGTGCTGATACCTGAATTGTATTGCTCCTGCACCAGTTAGTTTCTTCTGCCAGTGAAATGGATTTAATCACCGGCGCCTTCATATCCACAGTAATAATCTCCTTTTCCATTTGGGCTACATTTCCGCTGCTGTCTCTGACATATGCAGTATATATTCCATTTCTGGCAATATCAGTTTCAAAAGAAGATTTCTTTCCCCAGTCTTCCTCCTTCGGCTCCTGATCTGAATACAAAAATGCATATTCTAAATTGGGATAAGGGGTAACATTATCCTCAGCTTTGATTTTAACAGTTAGTGTTACCGGCCCGTCTGTATTGCTTACTTCATATGGACTGACTGTTACTTCCATAATGACCGGGGCAATGGTATCTTCCCCTGTAATCACTGCCTTTGTTTCAGCTATTTCAGATAGATCCGGATGGTACCTTACAAGCTGTTCCTGCTCTTTCATGCCGGTATAAAGATAATCGCATTCTGTCATTATAAGTGTAGTAGTTTCCACACGGTTTCCTGAAATGGAAACGGTTTGATCCTTCTTTTCCTCAGATATGACAAAATAAAGATGATTTAATCCTGTTATGATTTCATCTGTTCCGTCAGCATAAGTTACCTTCACAGGCAGTTCTCTTGTACTTAAATAATAATTTGCATCAGCAGTAAATTTATCTTCTATGGATATCTTTTTTATTCTGCCAGGCAGAATAAAAAGAGACGCCTCCTGTGTTTCATCCTCTCTATCAGGATCTTTAAAATGGATCGTGCACCTTACTACCGTTCCGTCCATATTTTCATCTGCTTTAATTCCAAATCCTGATACCTCCCTTCCAAGCTCATCCTTTGAATTCTGGACGTTTTCCATATCTGCTTTTTTCCATGCATTAAAAGCCATATCATAATATTCCCATACATAAAATTCTGCTCCGCTGTCATAGCATTTGAATACTGCAGTGTCACCCTTTTCTGTATAAAGATCTGTAAGACATAGCGGCATATGGTTCTCGTTTTCTGCATTTGGCTCTTCTGATTCTTTACTGTCTGCTCCTGCCTCATTACCTGAAACAGTATGAACTGCTGCTTCCATTACTTCATTACTTTCAACAGCAAAGCTGCTGTTTTTTTCTAAAAGTGCAGCCAGTTCATCATTTTCGATTTGGTATTCCAAAGACGTTTCACTTTCAGATTTTTTATGCGACGTCGCATATAAATATATGGCGCCTGCCAATAAAAACAAAAAAAATAAAAATACTGACAGTGAAATGATTTTTAAAATAACAACAGGCTTCAATTTTTTCTTACTCATATAACGGTTTCACACCTTCCTTCTGGTTTCGGCTCTCTTCTGCCATCCGGTTGATCACATCCAGAAGATTATTTTTATCAGCCAGGCACAAACGGAATTTTTCATATTCTTCCGGAGTGAGATTAAGTTTATTGATATCTTTCCGGAATTCTTCCCCTTTTAGGATTTCTATTTCTGCTTCAATATCCTTAAGTTTATCAATATCCTTTTTTAATGATTGTTGTTTTAGCTTTATGCTTTCACGTTTCTTTTCTGCCATTGCTTCCAGAGTTTCTATTTTTTTCATTTCTATAACCACGCTCCTTTCAAAGTTGGCCTTTTTCAAATTAAAATGTTTCTGACGCTTCTATTGTGGAAAAGGGAATGATAAATACCGGATTGATTTTCTCTCCCTCCGCATTATGCACCTGCAGGTGCAGGTGGGGGCCTGTGCTGTTC
>VSNT01000101.1 GCA_009774465.1 Lachnospiraceae bacterium | reverse complement strand
GTTATAAATAAGCTAATATTTTGGAGAAGATAAAAGAAGAGATATAAATATATGCATTATGCACAAAAAAATATTATAAAATTTGTGTAAATAGAAGAAATGTATAAAAATAGCAATAATGAGATAAAAAATACAAGAAAGAGTGATGATTTAAAAATAAACTTAAATATAATTAAATTAAGCTAAATAAATAATTAAAAGCGAACTAAAAATTGCAAAATCAAAAGGAGGATTAAGTTATTATGAAGCTGAAAAAACTATTGGCACTTACGCTTGCAGCAGCAATGACATTGTCTTTGGCAGCATGCGGCGGCAAAGAGACAGACACAACTGCGGCATCAGACAACACTGATACAACACAGACCGAGGCATCCACAGAGACAGATGACACAGAGCAGCAGGATACAGGGGCAGCATCAGGAGAAGCTTTGACCTATGCGTCCATTACCCTTGGAGAAAGCTATAAGGATATTACTACAACAATTAAGTTTATCCATCACAAAACAGACCGTGAGGAAGACGGAACAATTCCCGCGATGATTGAAAAGTTTAATGAAATGTATCCTAATATAACAGTTGAGACAGAAGGAATTACAGATTATCAGGAAGATGCCCTGCTTCGTTTGTCAGCCGGTGACTGGGGAGATGTTATGTTTATTCCCGCAGTTGATCAGGCAGAGCTTCCCACTTACTTTGTTCCTTATGGAACATTGGAGGAAATGGCAGAGCTGATTAATTTTGAAGATCAGTGGAAGGCAGATGGCATGTGCTATGGTATTGGATATATGGGAAATGCACAGGGGCTTCTTTATAATAAGAAAGTATTTGAAGAGGCAGGCATTACAACCCTTCCCAAGACACCGGATGAGTTTATTGCCGCATTAAAGCAGATTAAGGAAAATACAGATGCAATTCCCTTATATACCAACTATGCGGCAGGCTGGACTATGGGCGGACAATGGGACGCATTCCTTGGCGCAATTACAACAGGTGATGAGACATGGCTTAATCAGAAATTTGTACATACTGCAGAACCTTTTGCAGATAACGGAGATGGAACAGGAGCATATGCACTTTATAAAATTCTTTATGATGCAGTTGCAGAAGGTCTGATTGAAGATGACTACACAACAACTGACTGGGAAGGCTGCAAGGGCATGATCAATAATGGAGAGATCGGATGTATGGTTCTTGGCTCATGGGCAATTGCACAGATGAAAGCTGCAGGCGACAATCCGGATGATATCGGTTATATGCCTTTCCCGATTACTGTAAATGGAAAGCAGTATGCAACAGCAGGTCCTGACTATTGCTATGGAATTAATGTAAATGCGTCTGATGAAAATAAGGCGGCAGCAATGGTATTTGTTAAATGGCTGGTTGAAGAATCCGGCTGGTGTGATTTTGAAGGCGGATATCCGATTTCAAAGACAGCTCCTACTTCTTTTGTGTTTGATGGTGTGGAAATAGTTAAAAACTTAACCTCACTTGAAGGGGAAGAAGATTTTATGAATGAAATGAACGCAGAGAGTGAGCTTTCCTTTAATGCAGGCGGCGATATCAAGGTTCAGAGGATTGTTGAAGCGGCAGCTACAGGCGCTAAGAACTATGACGATATTATGGCTGAATGGACACAGGCCTGGAATGATGCACAGGATGAGCTTGAAATTGAAGTTCTTTACTAAAGGAAAATGGTTTATGACAGACTGACAGATTTATGATCAACCGGGGCAAAGGGAAATATCTCTTTGCCCCACAATTTCAGGAGGTAAGGTATGGCGGCAATGACTCAAACATTAGATCCAAATAAAAAGTCATTTTCCAAATGGCTACGGGGAAGAAAAGGGCAGCAGATGCTGGTGATGATTGCATTTATGATTATTCCGCTTCTTCTGCTGTTTACCTTTACCTACCTTCCATTTGGTGAAATGGTAGGTTTCAGTTTTCAGAAAATGAAGTATACAGGCGCAAGAAAATTTGTCGGATGGGATAATTATATCAATGTATTTAAGCGGGAGGACTGCTTTGGAGCTTTAAAACTCAGCTTATATTATATGGTTGGTTCGGTTGTTCAGCTGGCATTGGCTTTATACCTTGCAACGGTATTAAGTTTTAAAGTAAAAGGCGGAAATATCTTTAAAGGTTTTATGTTCTTTCCCTACCTGATCAATGGGATTGCAATTGGTTTTATTTTTAAATTTTTCTATACCAGAGGATTTGTTTTTGATACGGTGCTTCAATGGTGTGGTTTCGAGCTGGATAATCTTCCTTACTGGCTAAAGGATCAGAGCATAAATAATATTTCACTGGTTGCTACAAGCGTATGGCGTTATTTTGGACAGAATATGGTGCTCTTTATCGGTGCGATCATGTCAGTGGATGCAGAATTGTATGAAGCAGCCATGCTGGATGGAGCAAATAAATTCCAGCAGTTTATTTACATCATTCTGCCAAGTATTAAGACCATTGTAACGCTGAATGTTATTTTATCCATCACCGGTTCTTTAAGTGCTTTTGAACCGCCTTATGTTATTACAAGCGGTGCCAATGGTACAGGAACATATTTTGTTATTATGCATGAGATTGCCCACACGCAGCAGAAGGTGGGATTGGCCTCTGCTATGGCAGTAATTCTTTTACTTATCATTTTTGCAGCGACGATCCTGCAGAAACTTTTCTTTAAGTATGTATTTAAGAATGCGGAAGATGAGGATTTAAGCGCTTCTGTCAGAAGAGAAAAGAAACTGGCAAAATATGCGGCAAGAAAGGCAGGGAGGTAAGTGATGACTTATAAGAAAATATTAAAATATTTGGGAATCTTTTTAAAGTATTTTTCACTGGTATTCTTTTCATTTATTGCAGTACTCCCTATTGTGTCCTGTGTGATTACAGCTTTTAAAACAGATGCGGAGTATCAATCAACCAATGTTATGGTATTGCCTGAAAACTGGCTGAATTTCAGCAATTTTATTGATGCATTTCAGAGAGCAAACATGGGGAAGGCCTTTATTAACTCAACGATTGTCCTGATATGTGTACTTGTAATATCCACTTTGGTTGGAACGCAGCTTGCCTATGTACTTAACAGATTTAAGTTTCCCGGCAATGGACTGATTCGTAATCTGTTTTTATTTGCCACATTGCTTCCCGGTGTTGCCATGCAGGTTGCTGTATATGAGATTATGACTAATCTTCATTTTATCAACTCGCTGGGCGGATATATTATCATGATGTGTGGCACGGATGTTATTGCGATTTATATTTACATACAGTTTTTCGAAAATATATCTGTTTCTGTGGATGAATCAGCGATTGTGGACGGTGCAAATTACTTTACCATATTCTATAAGATTCTGCTTCCATTGTTAAAACCGGCGATTGTTACCTCATGTATTTTAAAGGCGGTAGGCACATATAACGAATACTATTCGGCCAATCTGTATTTGCAGAATAAGAAAGAGCTTCCTACGGTGGCAACCTCTCTTTATACTTTCGTAGGACCTCTTGGGAGCAAATATAATCTGATTTGTGCCGGTGTTATTATTTCTCTGCTGCCGGCGCTGATCGTATTTATTCTTTGCCAGAAGCAGATTTACAGCGGAATGACTTCCGGTGCAGTTAAGGGTTAAATAAGGTATTACAGGAGAGCGGTTTAATGATGGTAGAAGAAATAAATGTTCATTTAAGAGAAAAGTTAATTCCCTTCTGGAAAAGGCTGAGGGATGACGAGTATGGCGGATATTATGGCTTTATGAGTTTTGATCTGAAGCTTGATAAAACAGCAGTAAAAAGCTGTATTTTGAACAGCCGGATTACATGGTTTTTTGCTAACGCATATATGCTTTTGGGCGAAGAGAGCCTTTTAAGAGAAGCGGAGCATGGATTTGCTTTTTTGAAGGAAGCCTGCATGGATAAAGAAAAGGGAGGAGTATTCTGGTCGTTGAAATGTAACGGCGAGCCGGAAGATACCACAAAGCATACCTACAATCAGGCATTTGCCATTTACGCGCTCTCCTCCTATTATCAGGCGTCAAAGGAAGAAGAAGCGCTTTCTATGGCAATGGAATTATTTGATATCATTGAAAATAAATGCAGAGATGAGATCGGTTATAAAGAAGCCTTTGACCGGCAGTTTTGTGAGATTGAAAATGATAAGCTTTCGGAAAATGGCGTAATTGCAGAAAAAACAATGAATACCCTGCTTCATGTGCTTGAAGCGTACACGGAATTATACAGAGTATCAAAAAATGCAGCTGTTCAAAAAAGGCTTGAGTGGATAATGGATACTATTGCAGATAAGGTGTACAATCCGAAACTCCACCGGCAGGAAGTGTTTTTTGACAGCAATATGAATTCCATCCTTGACCTTCACTCTTATGGACATGACATTGAAGCAGCCTGGCTGATAGACAGAGGGGTAGAGATTTTAGGAGAAAAGAAATATGTGAATAAAATGACTCCTGTTACAAAGGACTTGACAGCGCAGATTTATAAAAAGGCTTTTGACGGAAGATCAGTTGCAAATGAATGCGAGAGCGGCGTTGTCAATGAGCACAGGATCTGGTGGGTACAGGCGGAGGCTGTTGTAGGATTTGTGAATGGATGGCAGAAAAATCAGGATCACCCGGAGTATCTTGAGGCAGCCCAAAAGATATGGGAGTTTATTAAAACTTTTGTGATTGACAAACGGGACGACTCAGAGTGGTTCTGGGAAGTGGATGAGCAGGGAAATCCTTATCCGGACCGTCCAATTGTTGAACCCTGGAAATGTCCCTATCATAATGGAAGAATGTGCTTTGAAGTAATAAAAAGAAGTAAAGGAAGATGAAACCATCCTTTAGAAAGAGGTTTTGAGATGTTACATGAAAATTATTATAAAGAGCTGGAAAAATATGAGGCTCTTGTTACAAGAAAAAATAAAGTGGATCCGGATTTTTATAATGGTATCTATGAGAAATATATTTATCCTGTTCTTACAAGAGATCATATACCTCTTACATGGCAGTATGATTTGAATCCGGAAACCAATCCCTGCTTTATGAAAAGGCTGGGAATTAATGCGGTTATGAATTCAGGAGCCATTGAATTAAACGGAAAGTTTTATCTTGTTGCAAGAATTGAAGGAGACGATAGAAAGTCCTTCTTTGGTGTGGCGGAGAGTGATAATGGCGTAGACGGATTCCGGTTCTGGGACTACCCGATTCTGCTTCCGGATACCTGTCCGGAGGAAACCAATGTGTATGACATGCGGCTCACGAAGCATGAGGATGGCTATATTTACGGAATTTTCTGTTCTGAGAGCAAAGATACAAAAGCAAAGGATCTTTCGGCTGCGGTAGCGGCGGCAGGCATTGTCAGGACAAAGGATTTAAAAAACTGGGAGAGGCTGCCCAATTTAGTGACATTAAAGTCTCCGCAGCAGCGAAATGTAGTTCTTCATCCTGAATTTGTAAATGGGAAATATGCTTTTTACACAAGGCCGATGGATGATTTTATTGAAACCGGCTCAGGCGGTGGCATTGGATTTGGCTTATGTGATGACATTACCCATGCGGTAATCAATGATGAAAAGATGACCAGCCTGCGCAAGTATCACACAATTACAGAGGCAAAAAATGGTGCCGGTGCAGTTCCCATTAAAACAGAAAAAGGGTGGATACACATTGCTCACGGCGTCAGAAATACTGCGGCAGGGTTAAGATACGTGATTTATGCATTTGCTACGGATTTAAAGGATCCTTCCAAAGTGATTGCAGAGCCTTCTGGACTTTTAATCGCGCCCAGAGGCAGGGAAAGAGTGGGGGATGTATCCAATGTGGTATTTACCAATGGCGCAATAGCAACGCCCGGCGGTGATGTTTATATTTATTATGCTGCCAGCGATACCCGTATGCATGTGGCGGTTACAACCGTGGAAAAGCTAATTGATTATGTGTTTCAAACGCCAAAAGATCCTCAGCGAAGCGTGGAGTGTGTGGCGCAGAGATGTGAGCTGATCAAAAAGAATTTAGAATTTTTAAAAAATAGTGAGAAATAAAATGGCGCCAAAGACAGCGCAGAGAGGTGAATATGAGTAAGATTAAAATGATTGCCCCAGAGGTTAAAAACGTGCCCTGGCAGGAGGGACCGGAAGGGATAAAAGATGCTCCCATCTGGAGATATACGGAAAATCCCATTATAGGAAGAAATCCAATGAAAGGCGTTGCAAGAATTTTTAACAGTGCGGTAATACCATATGAAGATGAATTTATCGGCGTATTCAGGGGAGAGCAGACCAATGGGATTCCCTATATTTACATGGGGAGAAGCAAGGATGCGGTTCATTGGGATTTTGAGGAAAATAAAATAAATTTTGTGGATGAAGACGGAAAGCCGTTTATGCCCAGATATGCCTATGATCCAAGGCTGGTTAAGGTAGAGGATACTTACTATATTATCTGGTGCCAGGACTTTTTCGGCGCTGCAATTGGCATGGCAAAGACGACAGACTTTAAAACCTTTGTAAGGCTTGAAAATCCGTTTCTTCCATTTAACAGAAATGCAGTGCTTTTTCCCAGAAAAATTAATGGTAATTTTATGATGCTGAGCCGTCCTTCTGACAGCGGGCATACGCCTTTTGGAGATATTTTTGTCAGTGAAAGTCCGGATCTGGTTTACTGGGGAAAACACAGGCATGTAATGGGAAAGAGCAATGAATGGTGGGAGTCTTTAAAAATCGGTGGCGGAGCAGCACCTATCGAAACTTCAGAAGGATGGCTTTTATTTTATCATGGAGTAAGCGGTACCTGTAATGGATATGTTTATTCCATAGGAGGAGCTATTCTGGATCTGGAAAATCCCTCCATTGTAAAATACAGGTGCGAAAATTTTCTGATTACTCCACAGGAGTGGTATGAGGAAAGAGGCTTTGTACCTAATGTGTGTTTCCCGTGCGCTACGATTCATGATCCTGCAAGTGGAAGAATTGCAATTTATTATGGGTGTGCAGACAGTTATGTAGGTCTTGCCTTTACACAGTTTGATGACATTATGGCGTACATTATGGAACACAGTAATGTTTCGGAGTCAGATACGGAGATTGGAAAGAGATAAGGAAATGTTAAACAGGGGAAACTGGCATCAATTAAAAAAATGCATGAAAAAGGCAGAAAAGGGAGAAGAAGTAACAGTTGGCTTTCTTGGGGGCTCTATTACCCAGGGAAGCTGCGCTTCCACCCCGGAATTGTGTTATGCATATCTTGTATATAAATGGTGGGAAAAGAAATTCCCACAGTCAAAAATTACTTATCTTAATGCGGGAATCGGGGGAACGACATCTCAATTTGGAGCAGTGAGGGTAAAAGAGCATGTACTTAAATATCAGCCGGATTTTTTACTGATTGAGTTTGCGGTAAATGACGATAATAAT
Source organism: Lachnospiraceae bacterium (assembly GCA_009774465.1). Taxonomy (GTDB): domain Bacteria; phylum Bacillota; class Clostridia; order Lachnospirales; family Lachnospiraceae; genus Suilimivivens. The sequence continues at coordinate 6,875 of VSNT01000101.1, read as the reverse complement.
GCTCTTTTCGAAGAAACATATGAAGGACTGATCAGAAATGTCTGTAAAAGTAAACCTTTACCGGCAGTACTGTTGATGAATAATGTCAGATATGACAATGGGAAAAGTGCGGAAGAAGTACATTTAAAGGTTGCAAAGGCGTATGGGCTGCCAATGATCAGCATGAAGGAAACCATATGGCCGGAAATTGAAAATGGCAGGCTGAAAAGCCGCGATATTACAACAGATGATCTGCATCCAAATGACACAGGTCATGCGTTGATTGCCGGAAAAATAATTGATTTTCTTGAAAAGGCATATGGTGATCTCCAAATAGAGGAAGAGCTCTTCTTTGCGGAAGAAAAGGTCTTTCCCGATCCAATAACGGAAAATACATATGAAAATGCCTTTCGATATCAAAATACAAACTCCAGGCCCAGGATGGAAGGATTTAAAGCCGATCTGTCAATTCAGAATGGAATAAGGGATGTATTTAAAGGGGGGTTTACCGGCTGCCATAAGAAAGATAAAATCAGCTTTGAAATTTTGTGTACCGGCGTGGCGGTTCAGTATAGAAAATCTGTGCGGCGTCCTGCACCAATTGCCAGAGTGACAGTAGATGGAAAGGATGAGGATGCAGTAATTCTGGATGGCAGCTTTGAAGAAAACTGGGGGGACTGTCTTTTTATTGATACGGTTACAAAACATATGAAGAAGGAAAAACATAAAGTAGAAATTGAAATTATTGAAGAACACGAAAATGATGCGGTGACCTTTTATCTGGTTTCAGTGATAGGCTCTGATTGACAGGGGAAGGAGAGGGTATGGCAAAAAGAAATAAACAAAGCATAATGCAGACGCTTCTTGCAGGCTTTATGGTGCCGGTATTATTGATGATTATATTGGGGCTTGTGTCTTACCGCACTGCATCGGATGGAATGCTTTCCAAATATAAGGAATCAGCTATGGCGACGGTAAGCGCAGTGGGAAATTATTGCAGTCTGGTATGCGATTCTATTTCAAGTAAAGCCCTGGAAATGATTTCGGACAGTGATGTGGGAGCTTACTATGAAAAGTATTATAAAAAGACAGATGCGGAAGCAATGGATATTTTCCGCAGTGCAAAGTCCATAATCAGTAAGGCAAAATCCATAAATAAGTATGTGTACAGCTGTTCGGTAATACCTGAAAACGGTTCTTTTTTGTCTACGCTTACGGGCTCCATGACGGAAAATCCATATGAGGATTTTACAGCAACCACAGAAGGAAATTTCTTTGTGGAAAATCCTACATTAAAAAATCAGTGGATGGGTTATCACACCTATTTGGACGAGCAGATGAGCAGTCAGCCGGACAACTATGCGCTTACATTTTTCCAGAAACTTCCTAGGAATAATACTACAATTGTTATGGATCTTGACATGAATGTGGCGCTGGATATGCTTTCCCAGATGGATTTTGGAGATAACAGCATCAGGGCGCTGGTATCCGGTGATAACAGGGAAATAATTTCTATTCAGGGAAGAGAAGAGGAAACGATTGAAGAAACTTATTTTGTAGGGCAGGATTTTTTTGAATCAACCAGAAATGATACGGAAACAGGAAGCAGAGACATCAGGGTAAATGGGAAAAAATATGTTTATATTTACACTCCGATAGGAAAAACGGGGGCGGTAATATGTGCTTTGATTCCTCAAAGCAATCTGCTTAAACAGGTAGGGAAAATCAGGTATTTGACGGTTTTAATGGTCATTATTGCATCTGTTGCAGCCCTTGCAATTGGAGGATTGATTTCTAATGGGATCAGTAAGGCAGTCAAAACAATGACAACGGGACTTTCAAAAGCGTCGGAAGGAAATCTCTGCCAGCATTTTGAAACAAAAAGAAAAGATGAATTTAAAGTTCTCACCTGTGCCCTGAATTCCATGCTTAATAATATACGTCTGTTAATTATGGATATGAAACAGTTTGGGAGCAAGGTGAGTGATCTGTCTGCTCATGTTTACGGGCAGACAAACAGAATAGACAGTTCCATGCAGGATATTCAAAGAGCTATGGATGAAGTGGCAAAAGGAGTGCAGAATCAGGCTCTGGATACAGAAAGCAGTAATCAGAAAATGATTTCCTTTACGGAAAATATCAATGCAGTTACGGAAAAGACGCAGAGGATGAGCGGCGCTGCAGATGAAGCCATTGACGCTGTGGAACAGGGAAAAGTGATTGTGGAGGAGTTGAGTGAAAAATCTGATACAACAGTTACTCTGACCAGAGAAATGATTGTCGGTATTGAAGAGGTGTGGAAAAGCTCAGAGGAAATCAAGGCATTTGTTCAGGTGATAAACAGTATTGCAGAACAGACCAATCTTTTATCCTTAAATGCATCTATTGAGGCAGCAAGGGCAGGACAGTCGGGCAGAGGGTTTGCAGTAGTTGCGGAAGAGATAAGAAAGCTGGCAGACCAGTCGAAAGAATCCGGGGCAAGGATATGCGGTATAGTTGAAAATATCGGGGCATCTACAGATAAAACGACGACTTCCGCCAAAAAAGCGGAAGGAATGATCAGTGATCAGGTGCAGGCACTTAGTGAAACCGTGCAGGTATTTGGCAGAATCCATAATTGTGTTGTTGAACTGGTAAATGGAATTCATCAGGTGACGCAGCGGCTGGAACAAATTGAAGCGGAAGAGGAAAGCATACAGAGCGCCATACAAAATATTTCTTCTGTGTCTGAGCAGGTAGCAGCTTCTACCCAGGAGGTTACGTCGACGTTAGACGATCAGGCGGATGTGATTAAAAATTTAAGTTATCAGGTGAAGCTGCTGCAGGAGGATGCTGTAGAGCTTGGAAATTCTATCGATAAATTTGAGATATGAGCGGAACTGTAAAAAACAAAAATTGAGGAGAGATATCAGATATGTTTCGTGATGATTTTGTCTGGGGTGTGGCAGGCAGCGCGTACCAGATAGAGGGAAAAGATAAAGAAGATGGATGCGGCAAAAGTATCTGGGATGCTTTTGCAGAGGAAGGGCGGATTATAGACGGGCAGAATGCAGATACGGCCTGCGACCATATTCACAGATACAGGGAAGATTATGCTCTGATGAGGATGCTTGGCATTAAAGCATACCGGTTTTCCATAAGCTGGGCAAGGCTGATGCCGGAGGGAACAGGAAAGGTAAATGAAAAGGCGGTGGCTCTCTACAGGGATATGATCCTTGAGATGAAAAAGAACGGAATTGAACCTTATCTTACTTTGTTTCACTGGGAATTTCCACAGGCATTGCAGTATAAAGGCGGCTGGTTGAACGAAGAAGTAATTGGCTGGTTTGGAGAATATGCAAAAGTAATAGCAGAAAACTTTTCAGATATCTGTGAATATTTTATTACACTGAATGAACCTCAGTGTTTTGTGGGGATAGGAAACCTTACAGGCGTTCATGCACCGGGATTGAAACTTCCTGTTCAGGATGTGTTTCAAATGACGCATAATGTGTTAAGGGCACATGGAAACGCGGTAATTCAACTTAGAAAATATGCGTGCAGGCCAATCAAAATAGGATATGCGCCTACCTGCGGGATGGCATATCCGGCAACAAACAGAACTGAAGATATTGAAGCAGCCAGAAAAATGCTGTTTGGATTTTATCAGCCGATGGATAATTGGACCTGGAATGTGGCCTGGTTCAGTGATCCGGTCTTTTTAGGAAGATACCCGAAAGAGGGGCTTGAAAAATTTGCGCCTTATCTTCCGGAAATTTCAGACGAGGATATGAAATTGATTTCTCAGCCTTTGGATTTTATGGGGCAAAATATTTATAATGGCTATATGGTGCGTCAGGGAAAGAACGGGGAGCCGGAGTTTGTGGACCGTCCTGCCGGATTTCCTAAGACGGCGGCCGACTGGCCGGTTACGCCGGAATGCTTAAGATGGGGAGTCAGGTTTTTATATGACAGATATAAGCTGCCAATTTATATTACTGAAAACGGAATGTCCTGTCATGATGTGGTATCCCTGGATGGCAGAGTTCACGATCCCAACCGGCAGAACTTTCTGGATTTGTATATTTCCGCACTGCAGAAGGCAAATGATGAAGGCGTGGATGTAAGAGGATATTTTCTCTGGACTTTTTTAGATAATTTTGAGTGGGAAAAGGGATATACCCAGAGATTTGGAATTGTTCATGTGGATTTTGAAACCCAGAAAAGAATTGTTAAGGATTCTGCTTTCTGGTATCAGAAAATCATAGAATCCAATGGGAAAGAACTTTCCATTAACAAGCAGGCAAGACCTGTTTTGTTTTTAAAACCGGAATTTGTGCAGATGATATGGGGCGGAAGGCAGCTTGAAAGTAGATTCGGCTACCAGATTCCGGGAGATCATACCGGCGAATGCTGGGGAGTCAGTGCCTATTCCAGTGTGGATTGTATGATAAGAGAAGGAATTTATAAGGGAATGACATTATCCCAGCTATGGAATTTCAGGCGGGAATTATTTGGAAATCTTACACTGGATCGATTTCCACTGTTAGTAAAGATTATTGACGCCAAAGAAGATTTGAGCATTCAGGTTCACCCGGATGATGCTTATGCAAAGGTAAATGAAAAAGGTTCTCTGGGAAAAACGGAGTGCTGGTATATACTTGACTGCCCAAAGGACGCGACATTAGTGATTGGACACAATGCTTCCTCCAAAGAAGAGCTTGCAGAGATGATCAGTGAGGGAAGGTGGTCAGAACTGATTCGGGAGATTCCGGTTAAGAAAGGGGATTTTATTCAAATTAATCCCGGAACAGTACATGCAATTAAGGGCGGTATGATGATTCTGGAGACACAGCAGAACAGCGATATTACATATAGAGTCTATGACTATGACAGGCTGATGGATGGCAGACTGCGCAAGTTACATATGAAACAAAGTCTGGATGTGATTACTGTTCCGGCACCGCCAGCCAGGGACTGTGTGAAACATGCAGCAGATTTGCCAAAGAATGTAATGAATGAACTGATTTCCTGCAATTATTATACCGTATGGAAGCTGGATGTGGATAAGCCGGTTTCTTTTGAGCAGGATCAGCCTTTTATGATTATGAGCGTGATAGAAGGAGAGGGCCTGCTTAACGGACAGATGATCAGGAAAGGAGATCATTTTATCCTTCCTGACGGATTTGGCAGAATGGATATGCAGGGAGAAATGGAGTTGATTGTTTCTTCTGTTAAGAAATGAGGAGAAGTATGAAGGAGATTGCATTAGATGAGAAAGAGCTGATTTACAGTGGAAGAATTGACAGGAGAAATCCCAGAAAGCCGGAACTTATTTTTCCGGCTTCTTCTGTGTGCTTTCGGTTTTTGGGAAACAAAGCGGTATTGACGATAGAGAACCGGAACGTTTACTGGGATAATTATGTGGGGGCCATTGTGGATGGGCAGCAGAAGAAATGGCTTTTAAATAAGGAAGGGCAGACACAGATTGCGCTGGTGGACGAAAAAGAGACAGGAGAGCATGAAATTCTTGTTTTTAAACGTCAGGACGGATGCCATGAAATGGTTTTATGCTCTTTGAAACTGTCAGAAGGCAGCAGGCTGCTTTCACCGCCATCGGTACCAAAGAGAAAAATAGAGGTGTATGGGGATTCTGTTTCGGCGGGAGAAGTTTCGGAGGCGGAAAGATATCTGGGAAAAGAAGATCCGCCACATAACGGAGAGTATTCCAACAGCTGGTATTCCTTTGGGTGGATGACAGCCCGCAAATTAAATGCACAGATTCATGATATTGCCCAGGGTGGCATTGCACTGATGGACAAAACAGGATGGTTCCTTGAGCCGAATGCAACAGGCATGGAATCTGTGTGGGATAAGGTGCACTATGTGCCGGAACTGGGAAAAAGCACTTTGTGGGATTTCTCTCAATACACGCCTGACGTGGTAATTGTGGCAGTTGGACAAAATGACAGCCATCCCTACGATTATATGAAAGAAGATTTTTATGGGGAAAAGGCGGCTTTATGGAGGGAAAGGTACAGAAATTTTCTGGACAATCTGCGAAAAAAATATCCACAGGCCAAAATTATCTGCTGTACAACATTGCTTTGCCATGATAAAGCCTGGGATGCATCTATTGAACAGGTGTGCCGGCAGCTTGCAGATGAGAGAATAAGCCATTATATGTTTCATAGGAACGGAAGAGGGACGCCGGGACATCTTCGTGCCAAAGAAGCAGAGGAGATGGCAGAAGAGCTTGCAGCTTATATCAAAAGGATAATGCCAGAGGAGTGGTAAAATATGGAGGCAGGGGGAATGTACTTTGAAAAAATGTGAATTTTGATTGTGTATAATGAGACAATTTCGTATAATGCGGTTAAAGAAGACTTAAAATATAGGGTTAATAAGGAGGATGAAATGAATCAGGAAAGAATGGACATTGAAATCAGACAATATAATGAGCCCGGCTACGCACCGGTCATTGATTTTGGAGCGTGGAGGGTTGCGGTACTTAATGACATTGACGAGCTTAAGGTGCACAATTTGAAAACCATGCAAAAGCATCTGGAAACTGATGAAGTGTTTGTACTGCTTAAGGGAAGCTGTACCCTGTTTACCGCAGGAAACGGAAAAGAAGCAGGCACCATACAGAGCACGAATTTAGAACCCTGTAAATGTTATAATGTAAAGGCCGGCGTGTGGCATACACATACCCTTACGGAAAACAGCAGTGTTCTTATTATAGAAAATTTAGATACCTGTGAAGAAAATTCTCCCGTAACGAAATTAACCGAAGAGCAGGTCCGGCAGCTACAGGACAGCTATCATCCGGAAGCCTGCTTATAGAAGTCTTTAATATCTGGAATCAATATTTCAATCAGATATTGAGAAAATGAGAGAGTATACAGTAAAAAAGC
>VSNT01000100.1 GCA_009774465.1 Lachnospiraceae bacterium | reverse complement strand
GTATAGTTAAGAAGTACTTTTGTATGGAGGGTAAGAGGTGAATATGGCAGAGTATGTAAATGTAGCAGTCGATGCTATGGGTGGTGACAATGCACCTGCTGAGATTGTGAAAGGCGCAGTTGAAGCTGTGAATGAAAGCAGCAAGGTTAAAGTTTTTTTAACCGGACAGGAAGAGATAATTAAGAAAGAACTTTCCCAATATACATATAATAATCAGCAGATAGAGGTGGTGAATGCTTCAGAAATCATTGAAACAGCAGAGCCGCCGGTTATGGCGATCCGCAGGAAAAAAGATTCTTCCCTGGTAAAGGCGCTTTATCTTGTGAAGGATGGTGTTTGTGATGCTTATGTGTCAGCCGGAAGCACAGGTGCTACTCTGGTAGGCGGACAGGTGATTATTGGAAGAATCAAAGGTGTTGAAAGACCTCCCCTTGCTCCTTTAATCCCTACGGAAAAAGGATGCGCACTTTTGATTGACTGTGGTGCAAATGTAGATGCACGTCCCTCTCATCTGGTACAGTTTGCCAAGATGGGTTCCGTGTACATGGAAAGTGTTATGGGAGTGAAAAATCCCAAAGTGGGTATTGTAAATATTGGTGCAGAGGAAGATAAGGGAAATGCACTGGTGAAAGAAACCTATCCTTTGCTGAAAAACTGTCCCGATATTCATTTTATCGGAAGCATTGAAGCCAGGGATATTCCATCCGGACTTGCAGATGTGATTGTCTGTGAGGCGTTTGTGGGAAATGTTATTTTGAAATTATATGAAGGAGTAGGAGGAACCCTGATTAAGCAGGTTAAGGCAGGCATGATGACTTCTCTCCGCAGCAAGATCGGCGCTTTGCTGGTAAAGCCTGCTCTTAAAAATACCTTAAAGGCATTTGATTTGGAGCAGTATGGCGGGGCACCCATGCTTGGTTTAAACGGACTGGTAGTTAAGACGCACGGCAGTTCAAAGTCTGTTGAAATTAAGAATTCTATTCTGCAGTGTATTACATTTACAGAACAGAATATTAATCAAAAAATAAAAGAAAAAATAACAATGGAAGAAAATTAGAAAGGAAACCGAAAAATGGAATTTGAAAAATTGAAAAAAGTAATTGCTGACGTATTAAACGTTGATCCTGAAGAAATCACAATGGATACTACATTTGTAGATGATCTGGGAGCAGATTCCTTAGATGTTTTTCAGATTATTATGGGCATAGAGGAAGAATTTGATATTGAAATTCCGGCTGAAGATGCAGAAAAAATATCTACTGTAGAAGAAGCAGTTAACATGATCAAAAATGCTCTTAATTAAAAAGCCCGCTACGGGCTTTTTTCTCCAATAGGATGAATTAGTATGTATAAACAAAAAGAATTGAAGAAGCTTGAGGAAAAGATAGGCTATGAGTTTAAGGACAAGAGACTTATGGTGCAGGCCCTGACACATAGCTCTTTTTCTAATGAGCAGAAAATTAATAAATTTAAAAATTATGAAAGACTGGAATTTTTAGGAGACGCGGTGCTTGAATTGCTTTCAAGCCGTTTTTTCTATGAAAATTATCCTGATATGGCAGAAGGCCAGATGACAAGAATGCGTTCCTCTATGGTTTGCGAACCGGCGCTTGCCTTTTGTGCAAGAGATTTATCGCTGGGGGATTTTATTTTATTGGGAAAAGGCGAAGAGGCTACCGGAGGCAGAATGCGCGATTCCATTATTTCGGATGTGATGGAAGCGGTGATAGGCGCCATTTATTTGGATGGCGGCATTGATAAGGCAAATGAATTTGTTCAGAAATATGTTCTGTCCGACCTTGAGGATAAACAGCTTTTTTATGACAGCAAAACCATATTACAGGAACAGGTTCAAAAAAAGGGACAGGAGCTTGTTTATAAGCTGGTAAGTGAGAGCGGCCCCGATCATGACAAGATTTTTGTCGTGGAAGCGGTGATAGATGGACAAGTTGTGGGGAAAGGCCAGGGGCGGAATAAAAAGTCCGCAGAACAGCAGGCGGCATATCAGGTGCTGCTTATGCAAAAACCAAAAGCGTAGGTGATATATGTATTTAAAAAGCATTGAAATTCAGGGATTTAAGTCCTTTGCAAATAAAATAGTATTTAAGTTTCATAATGGAATTACAGGAATTGTAGGTCCTAATGGCAGTGGAAAAAGCAACGTAGCGGATGCAGTGCGTTGGGTGCTTGGAGAACAGCGTATTAAACAGCTTCGCGGTGCGTCCATGCAGGACGTTATTTTTTCGGGAACAGAAATGCGTAAGCCTCTCGGCTATGCGTTTGTTGCCATTACACTGGATAATTCTGACCACCAGCTTGCCATTGACTTTGACGAGGTGACGGTAGCCAGACGAATCTACCGCTCCGGTGAAAGTGAGTATTTATTAAATGGTGCACCCTGCAGATTAAAGGATGTAAATGAGCTGTTTTATGATACCGGTATTGGAAAAGAAGGTTATTCCATTATCGGACAGGGGCAGATTGATAAGATTTTAAGTGGAAAACCGGAAGAGAGAAGAGAATTATTTGATGAAGCGGCAGGGATTGTCAAGTTTAAAAAGCGGAAAGTAGCTGCCCAGAAGAAGCTTGAAGATGAAAAGCAAAATCTTGTCCGCGTCAATGATATTCTTTCGGAACTGGAAAAGCAGATCGGGCCTTTGGAAAAACAGTCTGAAACAGCCAAAATTTATTTGAAAAAAAGAGAAGAATTAAAAACCCTGGATGTAAATATGTTCCTGCTTGAAAATGGACGGATTCAGGACCAGCTTATTCAAGTTCAGGAAAAATTTGAAATTGCCAGCAGCGACCTGGAACAGACAACCAGCCAGTACGAGAAGATCAAAGAAGAGTATGAGCAGATCCAGGGACAGATGGAAATGCTGGATGAAGAGATTGAGGCTGAAAGAACGTCGCTGACAGATACCAGTGTGCTTCGCGGTAAGCTGGAAGGTGAGATCAATGTTTTAAAGGAACAGATCAAATCGGCCAAAAGCAATGAGGAACATTTCCTTTCCAGAAAAGATGCTCTCACCAGAGAAATGAACAGCAGGCTTTTGGATAAAGAGGGGATATTAAACGATAAAAAGGTAATTGATGAGCAGGTGGCGGAGATTGAGCGGGCAAGAAATGAAGCCCGTGAAAAGCTGCTTGGCATCCAGTACAGAATAGAAGAATTAAATAATGATATTGAAGCCGGTAAAAATACAATTATTGACGCCTTAAACAGCAGGGCAACTATTAAATCAAAGCTTGGCAGATACGATACCATGACTGAGCAGATTAATATCCGTAAGGCGGAGCTTACTTCAAGGCTGCTTCGGATTAAGTCAGATGAAGCCCAGCAGGAGGAAGCGATCAGACAGCTCCAGGAAGAGTTTGAAAAAATAAATGAAGAGATCAGAAATTTAAATGATTCCCAGGAGGAAAAGGAAGAAAAGCTTGCGTTAATCAGAGAAGAACTTGCAGGAAAAGATCAGAAACTGCGGGATACCCAGGTAAATTACCATCAGGAAAAGTCAAAATTGGAGGCCCTTACCAATCTTACGGAGCGCTATGAAGGATATGGCGGAAGCGTTAAAAAAGTCATGGAGTGTAAAGAGAAGGAAAAGGGAATTATCGGCGTTGTGGCGGATATCATTAAGGTGGATAAAAAGTATGAAACAGCCATTGAAACAGCCCTTGGCGGTAATATCCAAAATATTGTTACTGATGATGAAGAGACTGCAAAGCGAATGATTGCTTTCCTAAAGCAGACAAGATCAGGACGTGCAACCTTTCTTCCCCTTACCAGCATTACCAATCCCCAGGAATTTAAAAATCCTGAGTCCTTAAAAGAAAAGGGCGTGATTGGTATGGCGGATAATCTGGTTTCTACCGAGCAAAAATATAAAAATGTTGCCAAAGCAATGTTGGGGCGAATTGTTGTAGTTGACAATGTGGACAATGCGGTAAAGATTGCCAGAAAGTATGACTATGGCATCCGCATGGTAACTCTGGAAGGAGAATTGTTAGTACCCGGCGGCGCCATAAGCGGCGGCGCATTTAAAAATAACAGCAACCTTCTTGGGCGCAGGCGGGAAATGGAAGAATTGGAGGGAAATGTAAAGAAGTTCCTGAAAGAGATAGATGTCCTGTTAAATGAAATTGAGGAAACCAAGGAAAAAAGAAACAAATTAAGACTTTCTCTGGAGGAAGATAAGTCTTCTTTACAGAGAAAGTTTATTGAGCAAAATACAGCAAGGCTTAATGTGATAAAAGCCGAGGAACGCAAAGAGGAAGCATCGGAAGGTTCTTTGGAACTGAAATCAGAAGAGCAGGAAATTGAAAATCAGATACAGGAAATTAAATTAAATAAACAGGAAATTCAAAAGGAACTGGAAGAATCTGAACTGTTAGAAAAGAAAATTGAACAGCAAATCAGAAAATTTCAGGTGGAACTGGACGAGAAACGTAAAGAAGAATCAGTACAGTCCGCTCATGTTTCTGAATGGGATGTGGAAGTGGAAAAGATGCTGCAGCAGCAGGATTTCCACCAGCAGAATGTGAACCGTATTGACGGGGAGATCGGCCGGTATGCCGGAGAACTGAAGGAAATTGAAGAAGGATTAAAGACAAACAGTGAGGATACAATAAATAAACAAAACAGTATTCTTTCCATAGAGCAGACGATTCAGGCATCTCACACCTCTCAGGGAGATACGGAAAAGAAACTGAAAGAGGATATGGAAAAGAAAGAACAGTTGTCCTTAAAACAGAAAAATTTCTTTACCGACAGAGAAACACTGGCAGAAAAAATGACCGGACTTGATAAGGAAGTATATCGGTTAAATGCCCAGAAGGAAAAGCTGCAGGAATCCCTGGAAGGACAGATCAACTATATGTGGGATGAATATGAGATCACTCTTTCAGACGCCGCATCCCTGCGAAATGAAGAAATGACGGACCTATCCGCCATGAAAAAGGAAAGCGCTTCCTTAAAGGATCAGATCAAAAAGCTGGGAGATGTTAACGTAAATGCCATTGAAGATTTCAGAAATCTGATGGAGCGTTATCAGTTTTTAAAAACACAGCATGACGATCTGGTGGAAGCGGAAAAAACGCTGGAAGGCATTATTGTTGAGCTGGACACTGCAATGCGCAAACAGTTTCATGAGAAATTTGCGGAAATCGGCAGGGAATTTGACAAGGTATTTAAGGAATTATTCGGCGGCGGCAAGGGGACGCTTGAATTAATGGAAGATGAGGATATTCTGGAGGCGGGAATCAGAATTATAGCACAGCCGCCCGGGAAAAAGCTGCAGAACATGATGCAGTTATCCGGTGGGGAAAAGGCGCTTACCGCAATTGCATTATTGTTTGCAATCCAGAATTTAAAGCCCTCCCCGTTCTGTCTCTTGGATGAGATTGAGGCGGCGCTGGATGAAAACAATGTAGCCCGCTTTGCAAAATACTTACATAAGCTTACAAAATATACGCAGTTTATTGTAATCACCCACAGACGCGGCACTATGGAAAAGGCTGACAGACTGTACGGTATCACCATGCAGGAAAAAGGCGTTTCCACCTTGGTAAGCGTAAATCTGATTGATAAGGAGTTAGATGATTAATGGCCGGTTTTTTCAGCAGACTAAAAGAAGGATTAAATAAAACAAGAAATAATATCGTTCACGGAATTGATTCGGTATTCAGCGGGTTTTCCAGCATTGATGAGGAATTTTACGAAGAGCTGGAAGAAATTCTGATTATGGGGGATATTGGCGTAAAGGCGACAGGTGATATTCTCGAAAAGCTGCGCAGGCAGGTGAAGGAAAATCATATAAAGGAGCCTGTGGCATGTAAGGACTATCTGATTCAGAATATGAAAGAGCAGATGCAGGTTGGGGAAACTGCCTATCAGTTTGAGCAGCAGCAGTCAGTGGTTTTGGTGATTGGCGTAAACGGGGTAGGAAAAACAACCTCTGTGGGAAAACTGGCCGGATTATTAAAGCAGCAGGGAAAAAAGGTTTTAATTGCCGCGGCGGATACCTATAGAGCAGCAGCCTGCGAGCAGCTTTCAGAATGGGCAAACAGGGCAGGAGTGGACATTATTACCGGTTCTAATGGGGCTGATCCTTCCAGTGTGGTTTATGATGCGGTAAATGCGGCAAAGGCAAGACATGTGGATGTTTTACTTTGCGATACGGCAGGCCGGCTTCACAATAAGAAAAACCTGATGGAAGAGCTGAAAAAAATGAACCGGATTATAGACAGGGAATACCCGGGCGTTTACAGAGAAAACTTAATTGTCTTAGATGGCACCACCGGACAAAACGCTTTGAACCAGGCCAGAGAGTTTGGAGAAACGGCTGTTCTTACGGGAATTATTTTAACGAAGATGGATGGGACGTCTAAAGGCGGAATTGCTGTGGCTATTCAGTCAGAACTGAATATACCGGTAAAATATATTGGCGTAGGGGAAAAAATAGAGGATCTGCAGAAGTTTGATGCAGAGGAATTCATAGATGCGCTTTTTGATATGGAAAAAAGCGATGATATGTGACAGAAAGGTATGGATGGGAACATGGAAGATAAAATGTTGACATTGGATAAATTTGAAGAAGCGTCTGAAATTGTCAAAAATGTAACACAGGAAACAAAATTGGTATACAGTGATTTTTATAGTGCTCAGATGGGAAATAAGGTTTATTTGAAGCCGGAAAATATGCAGTTTACAGGTGCCTACAAACTGCGGGGGGAAAAAATAGAGGATCTGCAGAAGTTTGATGCAGAGGAATTCATAGATGCGCTTTTTGATATGGAAAAAAGCGATGATATGTGACAGAAAGGTATGGATGGGAACATGGAAGATAAAATGTTGACATTGGATAAATTTGAAGAAGCGTCTGAAATTGTCAAAAATGTAACACAGGAAACAAAATTGGTATACAGTGATTTTTATAGTGCTCAGATGGGAAATAAGGTTTATTTGAAGCCGGAAAATATGCAGTTTACAGGTGCCTACAAACTGCGGGGCGCTTATTACAAACTAAGTACCCTCACCGAAGAAGAACGCCGGAAAGGACTGATCACGGCTTCCGCGGGAAATCATGCCCAGGGAGTGGCTTATGCGGCAAAATGTTATGGTGCTAAGGCAGTTATTGTTATGCCTACCACAACGCCCTTAATTAAGGTGAACAGAACAAAGAACTATGGCGCAGAAGTGGTTTTATGGGGGGATGTTTATGATGAAGCGTGTGAACATGCCTATGAGCTTGCAAAGGAGCATGGCTACACTTTTATTCATCCTTTTGACGATCCGGCAGTAGCTACCGGACAGGGAACCATTGCAATGGAAATTTTTAAGGAACTGCCTCTTGTGGATTATATTCTGGTGCCGGTAGGGGGCGGCGGTCTTGCAACCGGTGTGTCCACCCTTGCAAAGTTGTTAAATCCCAAGATCAAAGTGATTGGAGTGGAGCCGGAAGGAGCAGGCTGTTTAAAGGCATCTATTGAGGCTGGTAAGGTGGTTACCTTAGACAGCGTCAGCACCATTGCGGATGGAACTGCCGTCAAGACGCCGGGCGTTCAGATTTTCCCGTATCTATGTAAAAATCTTGATGATATTATTACTGTGCCGGATGAGGAACTGGTAGTCGCCTTTCTGGATATGGTTGAAAATCATAAAATGGTGGTTGAAAATTCAGGATTGCTTACAGTGGCTGCCCTAAAGCATTTAAATGTAAAAAATAAAAGGATTGTATCCATTTTAAGCGGTGGAAATATGGATGTAATCACCATGTCTTCCGTAGTACAGCAGGGGCTTATTATGCGAGACCGTATTTTTACGGTTTCCGTACTGCTTCCCGATAAGCCAGGCGAGCTTAGTCATGTGGCGGATGTGATTGCAAAGCAGAATGGTAATGTAATCAAGCTGGAGCACAACCAGTTTGTATCCATCAATAGAAATGCGGCGGTGGAGCTTCGAATTACTCTGGAAGCTTTTGGCACGGAACATAAGCATGAAATTATTCAGGCACTTGAAAAAAATAATTATCAGCCCAGACTGGTGCGAACCAATATATAATTTATAAGGAAAACCGCATACTATAAGTGTGCGGTTTTTGTGGCTGTGGATGCTTTGCAGCATGCTGCATCCGTAATTTAATATGGGGACAGTTTTGAAATAAGGAGAAAACTTATATGGGAAGGCTTGGACGGGCAGTAAATAAATACGTTATGATTACATTGGCAGCACTTATATTTGGTGTTGGAATCAGTCTTTTTATTGATCCTAATAATCTGGCACCAGGGGGTGTTTCCGGTTTATCCATTATTTTAAGCCGCTTGATCCCTGTTTCTGCAGGAACATTGTTTTTACTGCTTAATATACCGATTATGATACTTGGAATGTGGAAGTTTGGGGTAAAATTTATTATATCCACTTTGTATGCCACTTTTATGGTATCTCTTTCCACAAATTTATTTGCAGCATTTTCACCGCTTACAACAGATCCTTTTATGGGGGCAGTGTTTGGTGGAGCGCTGGTTGCGGTGGGAATCGGTCTGGTGCTGCGCGTGGGCGCAACAACTGGCGGGACAGATATCATAGTAAAATGCCTGAAATTAAAAAAGCCCTATTTAAAGACGGGAACCATTTTTTTACTGATAGATGCAGTAATTGTCTGTATTGGAGGCATCGTATTCCAAAATATGGAATCCGTCCTGTACAGTGTTATTTCAGCAGCAGTGACTTCCAAGGTTTTAGACCTGGTACTTTATGGAAATGACGAGGCGAAAATGATTTATATTATCAGCAATTCTCCCCAGATAATTGCTGAGCGGATTTTGAAGGAACTGGATACCGGTGTCACTTATCTTACAGGTACAGGAGGCTATAAAAAAGAGGAAAAACAGGTGATTTTTTGCGTGGTAAGGAAACAGCTTGCCTACAGGGTTGAGGAGGTAGTAAAGCAGGAGGACAGCAGCGCATTTATGATTATTTCAAATGCAACGGAAATTTATGGGGAAGGGTACAAAAGCTATTTTGGAGAAAAACTGTAATCAGGCAATTGAAAAACATTTGATTTCATAATATACTAAGTTCACAGGAAGACAACTGTTTAAAAAGGATGAAGGGTTCAAAAGAAAATGGCTAATAAATCGGCAAGAAGAAGCAGAAGAAAACAGAAAATCAGTTTGATTACAAATATTATATTCAGTCTGATTACGCTTACAGCGCTTACCGGCTGTATTATTCTCCTTTTACAAAATTACAGCATGAGAAATGAAAGCAGGGAAGTGCTTGGCAGGCTGGAAGAATATGAGATCAGGGAAAAAGAATATATTTATACCCAGGAGGATTTGGAAGCATACTCGGACAGCGCAGCGCTCCAGGCATTAGAACAGGGCAGGCAGGATGTACTTGCTGATTTAAAGACTGCAATCAGCGGCGGAAATTCTACAGCGGCAGTACTTCGCAGGTTTTATCCGGAGGATGTAGTGGTTTATGCAGACGGAGGGTATAATTTTTTCCCTGTTTTAGATGCATTGAAAAAGAATGATTATGTGTATGATAATTTTATACAGCGGGAAAACGGAGAAATTGTTTATACGGATGAAACTCAGATAAATATTTTATCCTTAAAGGGAATTGACGTATCCAAACATCAGGGAGAAATCAACTGGAGAAAAGTTGCCGGGGAGGATATAGACTATACTTTTATCCGCGCCGGGTTCAGGGGAAGCTCAGAGGGAAAACTGGTGGAGGATGAATACTTTCAGGATAATATTGAGGGAGCCCTTGACAATGGGATAGATGTGGGAGTTTATTTTTATACACAGGCAATGACCGTAGAGGAGGCGGAAGAAGAGGCGGAGTTTGTGATTGATCTGATTGAAGATTATGATGTAACCTACCCTGTGGTTTTAGATCTTGAGGAAAGTACCAGCAGTTCGGCGAGAACTGCAAATATGACGCAGGAGGAGTACACGAAGGCGGCGATTGCCTTTTGTGAAAAAATAAAAGAAGCAGGCTATACGCCAATGATTTATGGGAATTTAAAAACATTTATGATTATGCTTGATTTAAAGCAGCTTGAGGATTACGAAAAATGGTTTGCCTATTATGATACGCCTGTGTATTTTCCCTATGCGTTCAGTATATGGCAGTATTCTTCCAAAGGAAGCATCGAGGGAATCAAAGGAGATGTGGATTTAAATGTCTGCATGAAGGACTTCTCAAATCAAAGCCAGTAAAGGAGCCGGGATGGAGGAACTGACACAATCAGTTAAAAGCGGATATCTTACGGAAAAATTTAAGCTGTTTCATTTAAAGGACAGTCAGCCTAAGGAGTATGTGTATCATTACCATGACTTTCATAAGCTGATCTGGTTTATTCAGGGAGATGTGGAATATCATATTGAGGGAAAATCCTACAAAATGGAGCCCCATGATATTTTACTGGTAAATCAGGGAGAAATACATAGGCCTTTTGTGGATTTTTCAAAGATTTATGAGCGGTATGTTTTTTATATTTCCAGCGGATTCTTAGAGGAACATTCGGAAGAAGGAAGCAATTTAAACCGGTGCTTTCAGACAGCCCATGAAGAACAGGGCAACATAGTAAGACTTTCCGCCAGGGAAAGCAGAGCGCTTTTCGAAACAGTAAAGCTGTTAGAAGGGATAGAAAAGGAACAGGCATATGCAGAAATGTACAGCCGGATTTTGTTTTTAAAGCTCCTGATTGAACTGAATCGCTGCTGCTTAAATAATCCTGACGTGTATCATAAAACTGCCCGGTATGATAAAAAGGTTGTGGAAATGATTCATTACATCAATGAAAATCTTTCCAAAGATCTGAGCATAGAAACGTTGTCTAACAGATTTTTTATAAGTAAATACCATATGATGCGTAAGTTTAAGGAAGAGACAGGTTATACCATGCATCAGTATATATTGGAAAAACGTATTTTGGCGGCAAGAAATCTGATTTCTGCCGGCCATCTCGCAACAACAGCCAGTGCAGAGTGCGGTTTTAAGGATTATTCCACTTTCAGCCGGGCTTATAAGAAGCTGATGGGGAAGATTCCTTCGGATACATATTAATGTTTATGTAAACTGTCAAGCAAAAATGCTTGACAGTTCTTTTTGTTTGTAGTATCCTACTTTAGGTGATGGAAATGGAAAAGATTGTTGAGCAGGGATTTTTATATGATTTTTATGGAGAACTGCTTACAGAACATCAAAAAAAGATATATGAAGATGTAGTGTATAATGATTATTCTCTTACGGAAATTGCAAAGGAAAATGGTATTTCCCGTCAGGGAGTACATGATCTGGTAAGACGCTGCAATCATATGCTTTTGGAATACGAAAATAAACTGCATTTGGTTGAGCGGTTTATGAAAATAAAAGAAAATGTAAGCCAGATGGAAAAATTATCTGAAAATATGGAAATAACAAGGGAAGAACTGGCGGAAAAGGTCAGGGTTTTATCCCGTAAAATCTTAGAGGAACTTTAATTTATGGCATTTGAAAGCTTAACGGATAAACTACAGAATGTATTTAAAAATCTACGCAGCAAGGGCAGGCTGACCGAGGAAGATGTCAAGGCGGCCCTTAAGGAAGTAAAGATTGCGCTTTTGGAAGCAGATGTTAATTTTAAAGTGGTAAAGCAGTTTGTAAAGTCAGTGGAAGAGCGTGCAATTGGTTCGGATGTAATGAATGGCTTAAATCCCGGGCAGATGGTGATTAAGATCGTAAATGAAGAAATGATTGCTCTTATGGGATCAGAAACCAATGAGATACAAATGCAGCCGGGAAAGTCAATTACAACCATTATGATGTGTGGTCTTCAGGGCGCAGGTAAAACAACCACTACAGCAAAAATAGCAGGGAAATTAAAGCTGAAAGGGAAAAAGCCTTTACTTGCGGCATGTGATGTTTACAGGCCTGCGGCAATCAAACAGTTGCAGATCAATGGGGAAAAGCAGCAGGTTGATGTTTTTTCTATGGGGGACAATCAAAACCCTGTAAACATAGCGAAAGCTGCCATTGCTCATGCAGAAAAAAACGGGCATAATGTAGTCATTCTTGATACTGCCGGACGACTTCATATTGATGAGGACATGATGACTGAGCTGCAAAATATTAAGTCTCAGGTGGACGTGCATCAGACCTTGCTTGTGGTGGATGCCATGACAGGACAGGATGCGGTTACAGTAGCAAAAGAGTTTGATGAGAAAATCGGCATTGACGGTGTGGTACTGTCCAAGATGGATGGCGATACCAGAGGCGGTGCGGCGCTTTCTGTTAAGGCAGTTACCGGGAAACCTATTTTATATGTGGGTATGGGTGAAAAGCTTTCTGATTTGGAGCAGTTTTATCCGGACCGGATGGCAGGACGCATACTTGGAATGGGAGATGTACTTTCTCTGATTGAGAAGGTTCAGGAAAATGTTTCCATAGATGAAGCCAGAGAAAAAGAAATGGCTGCCCGGATGAAGAAGGGTAAGTTTGACTTTGAAGATTATCTGGAAAGCATGAAACAGATGCGCAATATGGGAGGAATTGCAAGTATTCTTGGAATGATGCCCGGCATGGGAAAGCAGCTTGGAAATATAGATTCCATGATTGATGAAAAGCAGCTTGCAAGAACAGAAGCTATTATCCTCAGCATGACGCCGGAAGAGCGAAAAAATCCCAAGCTCCTTAATTTAAGCAGAAAGAGCAGAATTGCAAGAGGCGCCGGTGTGGACATGGCTGTGGTAAACCGCTTTGTAAAGCAGTTTGAGCAGTCTCAAAAGATGATGAAGCAGATGCCCGGACTTATGGGAGGCAAACGGGGCAGAGGTTTTGGCGGAATGAGATTTCCATTTTAGTTGAAACTAGAAACAGTTCAAATAATGATTTGTTTCTTTTCAAAATATATAAGAATCATATGATTATGGAGGTGAAAAAATGGCAGTAAAAATCAGATTAAAAAGAATGGGACAAAAGAAAGCTCCTTTCTATAGAATCGTTGTTGCAGATTCCAGATCTCCCAGAGACGGAAGATTTATTGAAGAAATCGGCACTTATGATCCTAACACAGATCCCAGCACATTTAAGGTTAATGAGGAACTGGCTAAGAAGTGGCTTACAAACGGTGCACAGCCTACAGAGGTGGTCAGCAAAATTTTCAAGCAGGCAGGCATTGAAAAATAAGACATGTTGACAATCCTTTTGGAGGTGGACTATGAAGGAATTAGTAGAAGTAATTGCAAAAGCACTTGTTGAGCATCCGGATGAGGTTGTAGTAACTCAGAAGGAAGAGGGTAAGTATATTACCATTGAACTTCATGTTGCCCCGTCCGATATGGGAAAGGTGATCGGAAAACAGGGAAGAATTGCAAAAGCAATCCGTTCCGTGGTAAAAGCTGCATCATCCAGAGAAAATCAAAAAGTGGACGTGGAAATCGTCTAAATATGAGGATGGCAGGCTTTGCAGGCCATCCTTATGTTAACAGCAATGCGCCGCAGTGCGGCGCACGTTTTTTTATTCAAATGACGGTCTTAAAGGTGGAGATTTATGGAAAATTTATTACAGGCAGGGATTATATCATCCACACATGGGGTGAGGGGAGAAGTTAAGGTTTTTCCAACGACAGATGATAAAAATCGGTTTAAGAAATTAAAGAGCATACTGCTTGATACAGGAAAGGAATTGCTGACGCTGGACATAGAATCGGTTAAATTTTTTAAGCAGTTTGCCATTATTAAATTTAAAGGCTATGACACGATTGAGGCCATTGAAAAATATAAAGGTAAAAGTCTTTTTGTAACCAGAGAAAATGCAGTCAAATTAAACAAAGATGAGTATTTTATTGCCGATCTGATCGGAATGAAGGTTGAAAATGAGGATGGTTCTTTTTCAGGCGTTTTAAAGGACGTGATTGAAACGGGAGCAAATGATGTATATACAGTTTTATGCGATGATGGAAAAGAAGTACTGATCCCGGCAATTAAGGAGTGTATCCTGTCTGTGGACCTTGAAAAGGGTGAGATGAAGGTGCATCTGCTGGACGGGCTTTTGGACTGAACATTCAGGAAAGAAAGGTATTTTTAAGATGAACTTTCATGTACTTACATTATTTCCGGAAATGATCATGCAGGGACTTAACACCAGTATCATAGGAAGAGCAATGGATAATGGCATCATTTCACTTGAAGCTGTAAATATAAGGGACTATACTTTAAATAAACATAAAAAAGTGGATGATTATCCTTATGGCGGCGGAGCAGGAATGCTGATGCAGGCGCAGCCGGTCTATGATACATGG
>VSNT01000010.1 GCA_009774465.1 Lachnospiraceae bacterium | reverse complement strand
CTTGGTGGGGAAGGGGAAAGTACTGAGGAAAATGCTGGATGAAGACTGGATATCGTCCATGATATTCTGGGGGCCTGCCGGTGTAGGGAAAAGTACCCGTGCCAGAATTATTGCTCATATGACACGTTCGTCATTTGTTGATTTCAGCGCTGTCACCAGCGGTATCAAGGAAATTAAGGATGTAATGAAGCAGGCGGAAAATGACCGTATGATGGGGCTGCAAACCATTGTATTTGTAGACGAGATTCACCGTTTTAATAAAGCCCAGCAGGATGCATTTTTACCCTATGTGGAAAAGGGCAGCATTATTCTAATCGGTGCAACTACGGAAAATCCTTCTTTTGAAATTAATTCTGCGCTTTTATCCAGATGCAAGGTGTTTGTATTGCAGGCATTGACCAGACAGGACATTTTGAAGCTACTTCATAATGCCCTGAAAGATCAAAGAGGACTGGGCGGCCATGTGATTCATATAGAAGAGCATCTTTTAAATGCAATTGCTTCTTTTTCAAATGGAGACGCCAGAACAGCGCTTAATACGCTGGATATGGCAGTGCTTAACGGGCGGATAGAACCGGATGGCTCCATTACTGTTAAGGGGGAAATTTTAGAGCAGTGCATGGGAAAGAAAATGCTCCTTTATGACAGGGCGGGAGAAGAACATTATAATTTAATTTCCGCACTTCATAAGTCAATGAGAAACAGTGATCCGGATGCAGCTATTTACTGGCTGGCGAGAATGTTAGAGGCAGGGGAAGATCCTCTTTATGTTGCAAGACGTTTGATCAGATTTGCCAGTGAGGATGTGGGAATGGCGGATTCCAATGCGCTTTTGGTTGCAGTTGCCGCATATCAGGCGTGTCATTTCAATGGAATGCCGGAGTGTAATGTAAATTTAAGCCATGCAGTGGTTTACCTTTCAATGGCGCCTAAATCCAATGCCCTGTACACAGGATATGAAAGTGCAAAAGAGGATGCAAAAAATATGTTGACTGAACCGGTACCGCTTCAAATCAGAAATGGCGTTACAGAACTGATGCAGGAATTACATTATGGGGAAGGATACCAGTACGCCCATGATATCAGGGAAAAGCTGACAAATATGAAATGTCTGCCAGAGTCGTTGGAAGGCAGAGAATATTATATACCTGGGGAACAGGGAGAAGAAGTAAGGATAAAGGAGAGGCTTAAGGAAATAAAGGCATTTAAAAAATAAAAGAACTAATGTTCGGAAAAGTATTGCTTTCTGCAAAGCTGCGTGGTATGATAAGAACAAACTTATGTTCGAGGTACGTAGCTGTGGAAGGCAATTTTATTTTATGTAAAAATGGCAGACCATCCGGTCTGCAAACTACCCATATGCCAAAGACAAGTGAATCTATTATGGAAAAGCTGAAAATTCTTTCAGATGCGGCGAAATATGATGTTTCCTGCTCCTCCAGCGGCGTGGGGCGCAGGGGGGATGGTACGGGAATTGGAAATACACTTGCGGCAGGAATCTGCCACAGTTTTGGTGCAGATGGAAGATGCATTTCACTGCTTAAGATTCTGTTTACCAATGAGTGCATTTATGACTGTAAATATTGCATTAACAGAAAATCAAATGATGTGCCCAGAGCTTCTTTTACTCCGGATGAAATATGTGAACTGACGATTCAGTTTTACAGAAGAAATTATATCGAAGGCTTATTTTTAAGCTCAGGAATTCTTTACAGTCCCACCTATACGATGGAATTGATTTACGAGGCGGTGCATAAGCTGCGTACCTTATACCGGTTTCAGGGATATATTCATGTCAAGGCAATTCCTGGAGCAGATCCGGAGATCGTAAACAGGCTTGGTCTTTTGGCAGACCGAATGAGTGTGAACCTGGAACTTCCCACAGCAGAAGGACTGAAAAAACTGGCGCCCAATAAGCACCGCAGGAATATTCTCACGCCTATGCGGCAGATTCAGCAGGGAATCATTCAGAATAAAAATGAGCTTATAGTGTATAAGAACACACCTTCCTTTGTTCCGGCAGGCCAGTCAACACAGATGATTGTGGGGGCAACGCCGGAGAGCGATTATCAGATTATGATGGTTGCTGAAAATCTGTATAAGAAGTTTGATTTAAAGCGGGTATATTATTCTGCTTTCGTTAGTGTAAATGAAGATAAGGAACTGCCGGCATTGCCGGGGGGACCGCCACTGCTTCGAGAACACAGGCTGTATCAGGCGGACTGGCTCCTTCGTTTTTATGGTTTTGAAGCAGAGGAGCTTTTAAGCGAGGATAAACCCAATTTTAACATACTGCTTGATCCCAAGGCTGATTGGGCATTACGTCATTTGGAACAGTTTCCGGTGGAGATCAACAGAGCTGATTATCATAGAATACTGCGAGTTCCGGGGATTGGGGTGAAAAGTGCCCAGCGGATTGTAAGAGCAAGACGTAATGGAAATCTTAATTTTGAAGATCTAAAGAAGATCGGGGTTACCTTAAAGAGGGCGCTTTATTTTATTACCTGCAGTGGAAAGATGATGTACCCTACTAAAATAGAAGAAGATTATATTACCCGCAACCTGCTTTCCAATAAAGAAAAACTGCCCTTTGACAGAGATGGCATGACCTACAGGCAGCTTTCTCTATTTGACGACAATCAGGAAATGCTTTGGAACCAGGCAGTAAGTGGATAAGAGAGTAAGTGGCTGGGCAGACGACATTAACAGTCATCAGGATAAGGAGATAAGGAGTTGGAAGAATATTATCTGATCTGTGAAGATTCTCTGGAAGGAATTTTTACCGGGATTTATAATGCCTATCTGAAGAAAAAGCCTCATGAACAGATTCATATTTGTGTTGGTGAGGAAGAGAACTACCGGTTATTTGCAGTTTATGAGGACTGTAAGGCGGACGAAAAGAAAGCAGCCAAAGTAGCAGGGACGATTATCAGGCAGCTTGGGGAAGAGGCTTACCTTTCTATCTGCCGGGCACTGGCGGCGCAGGATGAGGATAAGGGTGAAGCTGTTTATAAGACGGTGGCAGCAGGACTTTGTATGAAGAACAGACGTCAGGTAATGGGATGTCTGCAAAATCCGTATATCCGCAGAGTATTTGAACTGGCCAGATTCACAGCAAATGAAGCGCATTACCATGTGGAATTTTTAAGGTTTAAGGAATTTGAAAATGGAATTTTGTATGCAGTGATGGGACCGAAAAATAACGTACTTACTTTTGTTGTTCCCCACTTTGCAGACAGGCTTCCTCTTGAAAATTTTGTTATTTATGATGAGATCAGAAATATATATGCCATGCATCCGGCAGGAAAGGAGTGGTATCTTGTATATGGGGATGAAATAATCAGCCAGGCGGAACACAGTTTTTCTGAGGGAGAGAAAAAATACAGTGAACTTTTTGGCTGCTTTTTTCATACCATAGCAATAAAGGAGCGTAGAAATTATAAGCTCCAAAGGAATATGCTGCCGATTAGATATCGTGAGTATATGACAGAATTTCAGCAGAATTAGCAGTATAATAGTCCAATTTTTTGTAAATAATATATTCTGGAAGGAAGATATTGTACAAAATGCTATTATATGACTAAAATTAGAAAATTGTTCTAAAAAAAGTACTTTACAAATGTTTTGCATAGTGGTAATCTTGCTTCAAGTAAAAGAAAACGTTTTCACAACCTGCATTTGTAAGGAGAAAGAAAGGTGATTAGTATGATGCAGCGCAGAATTAAATTGAGATTGGATGAAGTGAATGCTTTTGTTGAAGCAGCTTCAAAATGTGATTTTGATATTGACGTTTATTACAACAGCTTTGTTGTAGATGCCAAGTCAATTGTTGGAGTTCTGGGACTTGATTTGAATCAGACATTGACTGTATCTTACAATGGATATGATTCTCAGTTTGAAGAAACTCTAAATCATTTTGTTATGGCAAGCTAAATAAACGGACAATTAATATTCTACAATTACATTTAAGCAATATATTCATCTGATTGACTCCCTAAAGAAGATAGCGTACTATCTTTTTAGGGAGTTTTGTTGTTTGGAAAGGCAGGGTATTGTTACGGAGATACAAATTTCAGTAAGAAATCTGGTGGAATTTATTTTACGTTCCGGAGATATTGACAATAGAAGAGCAACAGCGCCTGATAATGCCATGCAGGAAGGCGGACGGATTCACCGCATGATTCAAAGACGAATGGGGGCTGATTATCATGCGGAGGTTTTTCTGCGCCATATTTTTAAGACTCCGGAGTATGAGATTCATATAGAGGGAAGGGCGGATGGAATTATTATATCCCCTGTGACGGATGCAGTTAAGGTTCCGGAAGTAAGAGATATGGAGATTGCGCCGGAATTTAAGGATTTGTTTACAGTAACAGTTGATGAAATTAAGGGTACCTACAGAGATCTTCATAAGATAAAGGAAGCAGTTCCGGTGCACCTTGCCCAGGCAAAATGTTATGCGTTCATATATGGACAGCAGAATGATTTGAGAACTATAAGGGTGAGAATGACCTATTGCAATATTGATACGGAAGAAATCAAATATTTTCATTTTGAATATGAGATGGAAGAGTTGCGGCAGTGGTTTGGCGATATAATCAAGGAGTATAAAAAATGGGCTGATTTTCAGTTTCAGTGGAATCAGCTTCGTCAGAATTCCATTACATCACTTGTTTTTCCATATGAATACCGTAAAGGACAAAAGGAGCTTGCTGTTTACGTTTATCAGACAATTTATCACAAAAGGAAGTTGTTCATAGAAGCGCCTACCGGAGTTGGAAAAACAATTTCCACCATATTTCCTTCCATAAAGGCTTTTGGAGAAGGGATGGCGGAAAAGATTTTTTATTTAACAGCAAAAACAATTACCCGGACAGTTGCGGATGATGCGGTGGAGCTGATGCGGATGCAGAAGCTTAAATTGAAGACGGTTATTTTGACTGCCAAAGATAAAATTTGTTTTATGGAGGAAACAGAGTGTAATCCGGAGTATTGTCCTTATGCAAAAGGGCATTATGACAGGATTAATGAGGCTGTTTACGACTTATTGACTAACAGGGACAATTTTAACAGGGAGGCAATAGAAGCCTATGCGCGAAAGCATCAGGTATGCCCCTTTGAGATGTGTCTTGATATGAGTCTTTTTGCTGATATGATTATATGCGACTATAATTACCTGTTTGATCCTCATGTTTATTTGAAGCGTTTTTTTACAGAAGGGGTTCGGGGAGAGTATATTTTTTTAATAGATGAGGCACATAATCTGGTAGACAGAGGTCGTGAGATGTATAGTGCTGTTCTTGTAAAAGAGGATTTCCTAACATTAAAAAAGACAGTGAAGGATTATGACATTAAAATGTACAGGCAGTTGGAGAAATGTAATCGCAATCTGCTTGAATTAAAGCGAGAGTGCGAGAATTACGCATGTCTGGACGACGAGGAAGTCATGCCTTTTGTCAGAAACCTGATAAGGCTGTCTTCCATTATGGAGGATTATCTGGAGGAAAATGAAGATAGTCCGGTAAAAAAGGATGTTCTGAATTTTTACTTTGAAATCTCTCATTTTCTGTTGATTAACGATAAACTGGATCAAAACTATGTGATCTATACCCAGATGGAATCTGACGGAAGTTTCAGCATTAAGCTTTTTTGCGTAAATCCTTCCAATAATTTAAAGGAATGTATGTTAAGGGGAAGGAGCACCATTTTATTTTCTGCAACATTGCTTCCCATTCAGTATTATAAGCAGCTTCTTGGCGCAGAAAAAGAGGATTATGAGGTATATGCTCACTCTGTTTTTGATCCCCGTAAAAAAGGACTGTTTATTGCAGAGGATGTGACCAGTAAGTACAGCCGGCGCTCCGACATGGAGTACTATAATATTGCATCCTATATTTATAGAATTGTCAGAGAGAGAGAAGGCAATTATATGGTGTTTTTTCCTTCCCACGCCTTTTTGCAGAATGTATATAATGTATACAGCGCTTATTTTGAGGAACAGTTACAGGCGGAGTGTCTCCTGCAGGAAGAGCATATGGATGAGGAAAGCAGGGAGGCCTTTCTTGCCCGCTTTCAGGCTGTCGGAAATAATAGCCTTATTGCCATAGGGCAGAAGGGCATGCAGGATGTGAAAGAGACGTTGATAGGCTTCTGTGTTCTTGGGGGAATATTCAGTGAAGGAATTGATTTAAAGAAGGACAGTCTTATAGGCGCAGTTATTGTGGGAACCGGCCTGCCCCAGGTATGTAATGAACGGGAGATCTTAAAAAAATTTTTTGACAGTCAGGGAAATAACGGATTTGATTTTGCCTACAGGTATCCGGGAATGAATAAGGTGCTTCAGGCGGCCGGAAGAGTAATCAGGACAGTGGAGGATGTGGGGATTGTAGCGCTGCTTGATGAAAGATTTCTTACCGCATCCTACCGAAGAATGTACCCCAGAGAATGGGAGGAGTACGAGCAGGTTTCCCTGGAACGGATTGGCAGAAGAATAGAGCGGTTCTGGGACGAGTGGCTGTAAGGAGCAGCTACCCCCGGACTTATCCACATATCTGTTTCGCGTGGAAAGAAAAGGAAATAGAATACATTATATATTGAATTGTTGAATTTTGACTTATATAGATTGAAAAAAGTGGAAAAATGAAGGATTATGTAATATATGACGTCGCATTTTGTCAAAAACAGTAAGCAGGTCATAGTAAATGACATAAGTGTCATTGTGGATAACTCTGTGGAAATTGGGGATTTCTTTACTATTTCCCCATATTTTGTAAAAAAATTTGTAAGTGGTTTTCAGTGCATATTTGAAGGGGAAAGGTTTCAAAAAAGAAAAAATACTTATCTGGTCAATAGAAAATGGAAAAAAATTGACCAGATTGGTATTAATCCAGTAAATCTCACGCGTTTTATCTGAAAAGAGTGCTTATCCGGGCCATAGGTTCTATTTTTTGACGCACTTTTTGAAGCGCAGAGAGATTTTGGCAGGAATGTATACACAAAATGGAAAGTGTGGTAAAATAAAGTTCGGCCATAGGACAGATTTGCACATGGCCGGTAGTAGACAATAAAGTAATAAAAAGCTATAACAAATCAGGAGGCATAAAAATATGTGGGCATATGAAAGTGTTTTTTATCAGATTTATCCCCTTGGATTTAGCGGAGCGCCATTTGAAAATGACGGTGTGCTGACAAGCAGGATTAAAAAGGTGGAGGATTGGATTCCTCACATGAAAAAGCTTGGAGTGAATGCAGTTTATTTTTCACCGGTATTTGAATCTGATACACATGGATATAATACCAGAGACTATAAGAAGATTGATGTCCGGCTGGGCACCAATGAAGATTTTAAGGAGGTTTGTAGAAAAATCCATGAAAATGGCATGAAAGTGGTGTTAGACGGCGTATTTAATCATGTGGGCAGGGGGTTTTACCAGTTTCAGGATGTGATAAAGAACAGGGAAAATTCACCTTTCTTACATTGGTTTAAAGTGAGTCTTGATGGAAATTCCAATTACAATGACGGTCTTTGGTATGAAGGCTGGGAAGGCAATTATGATCTGGTGAAGTTGAATCTTCAAAATGGAGAGGTAGTGGATCATATTCTGGATGCGGTAAAATACTGGGTAGATGAATTTGACATTGACGGACTCCGGCTTGATGTGGCGTACTGCCTTGATGAGAATTTTGTAAGAAGGCTTAGAAGCTTTACGGATGGATTGAAACCGGATTTTTATCTTTTAGGTGAAATGCTTCACGGAGATTATAACCGTTTGGTTAATGACGGAATGCTTCATTCCGCAACCAATTATGAATGCTATAAAGGTTTATACTCCAGCTTTAACAGTATGAATATGTTTGAGATTGTTCATTCCCTGCTCCGCCAGTTTGGGCCGGAGAACTGGACGCTTTACAAAGGAAAGCATATGCTGTCTTTTGTAGACAATCATGATGTTACAAGAGTGGCAAGCATTTTAAGCAATGAAAAGCATCTTCCCCTTATTTATGCCATGTGCTTTGGTATGCCGGGAATCCCCTGCGTATATTATGGAAGCGAGTGGGGAGCCAAAGCAGATAAAAGCCAGGGAGATCCTGCGCTTCGCGCCAGCTACCCGGAACCTGTTTTCAATGAGCTTTCAGAATGGATTTCAAAACTGGCAGAGGCAAAGAAAAACTCAAAGGCTTTGTGCTATGGAGATTTCCGTTCAGTTGTTTTAACCAACAAACAGTGTATTTTTGAAAGAAAAACAGAGGGAGAGAGAGTTCTGGTTGCCATTAATGCGGACAGTGAGCCTTATATGGCGCATTTTGATGCAGGCTGCGGGCAGGCAGTGGATTTGATCAGTGGAAAAACACATGATTTTGGAGGCGGAAGTGAGCTCCCTCCCTACAGTGCAGCTTTTTGGAAAATGGAAAGATAAAGTAATTTCATAATAATGGAAGGAAGGGCGCTTATCAATATATGACAGGCGCCTTTTCATTTCTGCGGATAACGAGTCAAGTGACCGCCTGCAGGCATTTGGCTATGAATTGGAAGGCAAAATTATAAAAAAATGTAAAGCATACTTGACAAAAAATGTAAAGCGTACTATACTCTAAAATGTAAAGCGCGTTTTACATCTTTTTTTGAAACAACAGGCTGAGTGAATGCCGACAGGCATTTGGAAAAGAGGAAGGAAGAAGGAGCAATTTATGCAGACCAGAATTGCGCAGTACCGGAAGGAACAAAAGGTCACCCAGGAGGAACTGGCGGAAGCGGTCAATGTGACAAGACAGACGATTATTTCCCTTGAGAACGGAAAATATAAGGCGTCTTTGATCCTGGCCCATAAGATTGCACAGTTTTTCAGTGTGACAATTGAAGAAATGTTTATTTTTGACAGGGAGGATGAAAATATATGAAAATTAAAGGTTTTTTGTGTACAACAACAGCGGCTACCAATGAGGAATACAGAGAAGTATTAAAGAAAAGGAATATCTGGATGGCAGTGCTTGCCCTAACGGGTGCTTTGATAGCGGGGAGTACTTTTTATGCGTACCAGTCACAAAGAGCAATGCTGCCGGAGTATATTATGGGGGTATACTGTGGGTTTGGCACAGGAATTTTTCTGGCGGGAATCCTGTTTTTGATTAAAAACCTGATTTTGCTTGGAAATGAGGAAAAGCTAAAGCAAAGCCGGCTTGAAAATGCAGATGAGAGACTGGACGAAATTAATAAGAAAGCTGCCCGAACCACCCTGATGGTGCTGCTGATTGTGGTTGCGGCATTTTGTATGGTTTTGGGTATATATGAACCGGTTTTAATTAAGGCATTGCTCTTTTTTGTAAATGTATTTGTTTTCACTTATATAATTACTTTTACCTATTATAAAAAGAAAATGTAATGCTGTACGGTCAGCAGTTTCTGTGATACC
Organism: Lachnospiraceae bacterium; assembly: GCA_009774465.1. Taxonomy (GTDB): domain Bacteria; phylum Bacillota; class Clostridia; order Lachnospirales; family Lachnospiraceae; genus Suilimivivens. Next base: position 37,716 of record VSNT01000010.1, on the reverse strand, counting down.
ATGATGTTTATGTAAATCTTTTAACGAAAGAGGAGCGTGGATATCATGGTATATTCATTTTACGAAATAGTCTGGTTCTTTTTTATTTATTCTTTTATTGGATGGGTAGCCGAGGTATGTGCGGCGGCATATAATAAGAAGAAATTCATTAACAGAGGATTTGTCAGCGGTCCTTTTTGTCCCATTTATGGAACAGGTGCGGCCGCCTTTGCTGTGTTTTTACCGGAACTGCATGGAAATATCTTTTTTCTTTTCCTGGGAGGAGCCATTTTAGCTTCCTTTATTGAATTTTTCACAGGCGCTTTGCTGGAAAAAATCTTTCACAGGAAATGGTGGGATTATTCCGGCAGGAGATTTCACTTTGAAGGATATATCTGCCTGCAGTATTCCACCCTGTGGGGAATATGTGCAGTAATTCTTATTTATTTTGTTAATCCATTTTTAACAACGCTTATAAGGCTTGTTCCGGGGCTGCCCGGAGTAATTCTGCTTTGGAGTATGGGGGCGCTGCTTACTCTGGATGCTGTTGGAACAGCCCTTGCTATCTTGGGAATGCAGAAGCGGATGGAACAGATTTCCCAGCTTACTGAGGGAATGGTTCAGGTATCAAGGCTTTTGGAAAACGCCATCACAAAAAGAATCACCAGACGTATGGAGAAGGCATTTCCGGCACTGGAAGAAGGAGAGTTAAAAAAACAGGCAAAGCCAAAGGAAAAGCCGCTGGTTTTTGCGGAAGGATGCAGTTTCTATAAGCTGGCCAGTCTGTTTTTTATTGGGGCTTTTTTAGGAGATCTTACGGAGACGGTCTTTTGCCTGATTACAACAGGGCGGCTTATGAGCCGAAGCAGCGTGGTCTATGGCCCCTTTAGCATTGTATGGGGGCTTGGGTGTGCGCTGCTGACTGCTGTTCTTTACCGAATCAGAGGAAAGAGTGATTCTTATATATTTACAGCGGGGACGCTGCTGGGCGGCGCCTATGAGTATATCTGCAGTGTTTTTACGGAGCTGGTGTTTGGCACAGTTTTTTGGGACTATAGCGGATTCCGCTTTAACCTGGGAGGCAGAATCAATCTTCTTTACTGCTTTTTCTGGGGAATTGCCGCGGTGGTGTGGATGAAAGTTCTGTATCCAGTGCTGTCAAAGTGGATAGAAAAGCTGCCCCAAAAAGCAGGAAGGCATCTGTGTAATCTGATGATTGCTTTTATGATTTTCAACTGCCTGATTTCTGCCTTGGCGCTTGGCAGATATGAGGAAAGGCAGAGGGCGGATTTAGGGCAGGAGCAGGAAGCCGCACAGGGGATAGATGCATTTTTGGATGAACATTTCCCGGATGAGCGGATGGAGCGCATTTATCCCAATGCCAAAATTGTGGACTGACGAAAGAGTCAGGGATAATTTGTTTCATTTTGGATACAGAAATCATCTGTTTCCCCTTGCGCTATTTCGATAAAAAGTGTTAGAATAGATTATGTTACTTGTTCATCTGGTTTATACATAATTATACGGAAAGGGCTACCCTATGAAAAAGATGATTACCAAACGACTTTTTATTTATATGCTTGCAGCATTTCTTGTTACCATTACGGCAATTTTTGCACTGCAGACATTTATAACGAAAAGAAACAACGTTTTGTCCAGTCAAAATAAACTGGAGGATGTGAAGGAAAAGCTGCTTGGCAATGAAGAAAATGTAGAGAGATTAACCGACAATTTAGGTGAGAGCAATCTTGCAAAGTCAAGGGCATTTGCCGATATGCTTGCAGCAGATAAGTCTATTTACGGGAATATGGATAAGTTAAATGAAATTAAAGAAAGACTTATGGTAAATGAGCTGCATATTATTGATGAGGACGGGATTATTACCAGCAGTACCATACCGGAATATATTGGATTTGATATGAAGAGCGGAGAACAGTCAAATGCGTTTATGGTGATTGTTGATGATCCGTCAATTGAAATTGTGCAGGAACCCCAGGTAAATGTTGCAGAAGGAATCGTAATGCAGTATATTGGCGTGGCAAGGTCTGACGATAAGGGACTGGTGCAGGTTGGCGTGCGTCCGGAGGTATTGGAAAACACCCTTGCAAGCACTGCAATTGATGTGGTTTTAAAGGGGATAGATTTTGGTGAAACAGGATATATTTATGCAATTGATGAAGAGGGGACAATTCTGGCCCATAAGGATGCTTCCCTGATCGGCACTTCTGCTGCAAGCGCCGGATTTCCACAGAACCTGACCGGAAGCGGTAAGGCTGTGATCAATGGGGAAAAGGGATATTATTATGCACAGGAGTATGAAGGACAGATTATAGGAACCTTTATGCCTTCCGCAGAATATTATGGGGAACGCCGCAATCAGACGATAGTGGTATCCTTAAGTATGTTGATTATTTTTGGCGTTCTACTGTTTATGATTAACGGGATGGTGGATCGCAGGATTGTTGATGGAATCAATCGAATCTGCAGTTCCATGAAGGAAATTTCCAGTGGAAATTTTGAAACTCTGGTAGAAGAGCAGGGAAATCCGGAATTTGAGATGCTTTCCCAGAGTATCAATAAAATGGTGGGAAATATCAGTCTGAAAATTAAGGAAAATGAAGCTCTTTTAGAACAGCAGAAGGAAGATGTGGAGCGCAACAAGACGCTGATCCAGAATGTGAAGGATGCATGTAAGGACTTAAATCAGGTGACAGGGGAAACCCTGCAGAATGCAGACCATATTTATGTGGGAACAGAAGAACAGGAAAAGGCAGTAGAAGATTTAAAACAGATTATGGATCAGATGACACAGGAACTGAACCAGAGTGTAAAGGCTTCCGCCAATATTACGGTAGCAACAGGAAATTCGGCAGAGAAAATAAAACAGACACAATCCCAGATGGAACTTTTAAAGGATTCCATGCATAAGATCAGTGAGATGTCCATAGAAATTGAAAAGATTATTGGAGAAATCAATTCTATTGCGGAGCAGACCAATATGCTTTCCTTAAATGCTTCTATTGAAGCGGCAAGAGCCGGTGAAATGGGAAGAGGCTTTTCCGTTGTGGCAACACAGATTGGAGAATTAGCAGCAAGAAGTGCACAGGCAGCAAAGGAAACCAATGAACTGATTACCAATTCCATGAGAACCATAGAAAGAGGAAGGGAAATTACAGATCAGACAGCAGAAGCATTTGATGTGGCAGTTGAAAATATTGATCAGGCAAATCAGCAGGTGGAGAAAATTGCCGATATGGTAAAAGATAATGTTAAGACTGTAACAAACGCAGCAGGAAAGATTGGCAGAATCTCTGATGTTGTGGAGAGAAATGTGGAAGTTTCCCACAATACAAAACAGGCTTCTTCCGATATGGCGGATATTACGGAAAAGCTGCTTAAGATGGTAGAGTAAAGAAGATTAATTAACGCAGTAGTTAAACAACATAATGACAAAGAAGAACCTGAACTTTTGCGCAGCGGCGCAGAGGTTCAGGTTTTTTATATAATAAATGTTGACAAATAATATTATATGATATATAGTATGTTTAACACAAATAATACTATATATAATATAATATTATAGAAATAAAAAATATTGCATTATAGTGAGGTAAAAAAATGAGCTATTTCGTTTAATAAAATAGAAGGGAGATGCGGTTATGGTTTTTAACACGGGAGCAGCGCTTTTAGATGCCATCGTTCTGGCGGTGGTATCCAGAGAACCCGAGGGTGCCTATGGATATAAAATTACTCAGGACGTAAGGCAGGTAATAGAGCTTTCCGAATCTACATTGTATCCGGTGCTTCGGAGGCTGCAAAAGGATCAGTGTCTGGAGGTCTATGATATGGAATGTGCAGGCAGAAACAGAAGATATTATAAGACTACGGAAAAGGGAAGATTGCAGCTTAATCTGTATGAAAGCGAATGGAGAAAATATTCTGCAAAGATTAACAGCATATTTGAGGGAGGAATGAAAAAATGAGCAGATGGGAATTCATGAGACAATTGGAAGAGCTGCTCTCCGATATCTCACCAAATGAGAGGGAAGAGGCGCTTCAATATTATAATGACTATTTTAATGATGCAGGAAGGGAAAATGAGCAGGAAGTAATAAAGGCCCTTGGTTCGCCTGAGCAGGTAGCCGGAATTGTCAGGGAGGGGATTAGTGGAAATGAAAGCCTTGGTGAGTTTACTGAAAGCGGATTTAAAAGCAGCAGTACAGAAGCAGTCAATGCAATTATAAAAAGAACGTCCGGCAACGGACAAAATTCGGAAAATGTAAAGAATGACGACGCACAGGAATCAGACAGGAAAAAGGAAGGTACACAGGCCAGCGGAAATTCATATAAAGATAACAGCGGCGAAAAACAGGCTTCCGGAGCGGCGGTAACAAAGGAAAAGGAACCGCTTCCGGTATGGGCGGTTGTGTTGATTGTCTGCGCATGTGTTTTCTTATCTCCGGTTATTTTTGCGCTGGCAGTAACCGCACTTGCAGCAGTTATGAGTGTAACCATTGGTCTATTCGGCGTTTGCCTTGGATTCGGCATTGCAATGGTGGTTTTGTTTATTGTGGCTTTTGCATTGGCAGCAGCCGGTTTTGGAACTTTGCTTCCTCATCCGGTGGCCGGAATTGGATTGATCGGGGGTGCCTGTATCTGTGCGGCGCTTGGCATTTTATTTTTACTGGTTCTGGTTTTCCTGGTTGGAAAATGCATTCCCGGTATTTTTCAGGGAATCGGCTATATATTTAAAAAGATTTTCGGTAAAAAGGGAGGGGTAGCAGTATGAAAAAATTTGTAAAGGGAAGTCTGATGGCAGCAGGTATTCTGGCAGCATTAGGCTGTATACTGTGCCTGATCAGCGCAATTGCGGGAGGAAGAAGTTTTACCTACTGGGCGAGAAATGATGAAAGAGTTATGGAAAGCCTGGATCGGGTGGCAGATCGACTTTCAGATGCATGGTATGGTATTTACTATATTGGTGGCTGGGATCAGCGATTTGGTGATGAAAACCCTAAGGATCTTACAGTTAACAATTATACCGCGGGAGCAAATGCATGGGAGGCGCAGCAGTCCTTAGACGGAGTCAGAGAGCTTAATCTGATATTAGGCGCAGGAAGCCTGGTACTTAAGGAAAAGGATGCATCTGATGGCATGATGGATATTTATGTACAGGGAAGAGGGGAATGTGACTACAGGGTAAATGACGGGACTCTTTATATAGAAGGTTTTAAGGGAATAAAGACAATTGGAACAGATTTATCCGAGAATATTATTACTCTGGTGATTCCCAAGGGAACAGTATTTGAAGAGCTTGATATAGAAGTAGGTGCAGGTGTTATGGAAGTTACCGGTGCCGGTGCGAAAGAAATAGATGCATCAATTGGCGCCGGAGAGTTAAATCTGTATCAGGTGGAGTCAGAAGAGCTTTCCGTAGAAGTGGGAGCAGGGAGAATTGAAGCCAGTAACATGATATCAAAAGACATTTCTGTCACAGTCGGCATGGGGGAAGGGATTTATGAAGGAACTGCCTCCGGAAATGTGGAAGTAGAAGCCGATATGGGCAATATAGAATTTTCGTTGCAGGAGAATCAGGATTCTTTTAATTATGATATTGAATGCGATATGGGAAGTGTGGAAATAGGCGGCTCAGGGTTTTCAGGCATGGGAAGAGAACAAAGAGTGAATAATCACGCTTCAAAAGAATTTGAAGTTAGTTGTAATTTAGGAAATATTAACATCAGTTTTCAGGATTAATTAAGGAGGGATTGTATGATTACATTAACAGTTTTAGCAGTATTTTTCATTGTATTTCTTGTAATTGGATTGTCATTTCATTTAGTGGGGGGAGTGCTTAAACTGGTTTTAAAGCTGGCATTATGCCTGCCCTGTGCCATAATCTGCGGCATGATCGGTGCAGTCTTATGCTGCACACTGATCTTTATACCGCTGGGAATCGCCTGCTTTAAGCTGGTAGGAGTTTTATTAAATCCTCTTAAACTGTGCTTTATCTAAGGAAACATTTTAGTCAGCGTTTCCCTCAATCTATAAAGTAAAGAAGAAACCGGCCTTTTTCAACGCAGGGCGAAGAGCAAGATAAACAGCTACTGATACGACGGCTGAGGTGACCGCATTGATGGAAGTAGAAGCAATATTCCATGCAAGCGTCAGCTCAGCCGCCGGCTTTCCTAAAATAATTAATTTGTAAAAGTAGCCAATCAGGGGATCAAAGATTACATTAAACAAAAGGCCGCTGACGGCTGCAAGGCTGGAGTAGAGAGTTACCTTTTTCCGGTCGGTTTCCAATGTAATCTTTCCAATTTTATGGGCTACAAGGCCGGTGATCAGACCAATACAGAACTTTAAAAGAAAAGTCTTGGGCGCATAGATCACATAGACAGGATCAAGCAGATCACCAATGGTCATACCGATGGCGCCGCCCAGGCCGCCATAAAAACCGCCAAGAATCAAAGCACCCAGCACACAGACTGCATTTCCCAAATGAATGGAAGTTGCATCTCCGCCGGGAAGGGGAATCTTAATCTGTAAAAAGGTGAACACTACATAAGATAAAGCCGCCATAAGGCCGGTCATTGCAATTTTCTGTACAGCTTGATTTTTCATAATTAACCTCTTGTCTTTCCAAATTGTTATTTTTATTATATTATACATAAGCGTGGACTCTGAAAAAGTGCCAAAATAAATATTATTTACCATACCAGTTTTGGTGAAGGATATTGACACAGTTATAGGATATATCTATAACCGGTATATGCTTTTCTGTATTGGACATATGAGAAGATATATTTTATGATTATATCATAGTAAACAGATAGGAAAAGTAAAAACAGGGCAACCTGAGAAAAGAGGAGATTATGAGTAAAAAATCATACGCAGAGAGAAACTTAAAATTTGAAACCTTACAGCTTCATGTGGGGCAGGAGCAGGCTGATCCTGTAACAGATGCAAGAGCGGTACCTATTTACCAGACTTCATCTTATGTATTTAGAAACAGCGAACATGCAGCGGCAAGATTTGGACTAAGCGATGCCGGAAATATTTATGGAAGACTGACCAATCCAACGCAGGATGTTTTTGAGCGGCGGATTGCTGCTTTAGAAGGCGGCGTGGCAGCGCTTGCAGTGGCATCCGGAGCAGCGGCAGTTTCCTATACCATCCAGAATCTTGCCCATGCAGGAGATCATATTGTGGCAGCAAAGAACATATATGGTGGAACCTATAATCTTCTTGCACATACGCTGCCGGAGTACGGTATTTCAACTGCTTTTGTGAATCCATTCAATTATGAAGAAGTGGAAGTGGCGATACAGGATAACACAAAAGCCATATTTATAGAGACACTTGGAAATCCCAATTCAGATGTAGTTGATATAGAAAAAATTGCAGGCATTGCACATTTACATCAGATTCCACTGGTAATAGACAATACCTTTGCTACGCCTTATCTGGTGCGTCCTATTGAGTATGGAGCGGATATTGTGGTGCACTCGGCCACCAAATTTATTGGAGGACATGGAACAACCATTGGAGGAGTGATTATTGACAGTGGCAGATTTGACTGGGAGGCAAGCGGAAAATTTCCATCTTTGACAGAGCCAAATCCCAGCTATCACGGGATCAGTTTTACCAAAGCGGCAGGCGCGGCGGCCTTCGTAACAAAGATACGTGCAATTCTGCTTCGGGACACAGGAGCCACACTGTCGCCTTTTCATGCCTTTTTCTTCCTGCAGGGGCTTGAAACACTGTCTCTTCGGGTGGAGCGGCATGTGGAAAATGCGCTTAAGGTGGTGGATTATTTAAAGAAGCACCCACAGGTGGAAAAGGTACACCATCCTTCTGTAGCAGAGGATTCTTCCCAGCAGGCGCTTTATAAAAAGTATTTTCCTGGTGGAGGAGGTTCTATTTTTACTTTTGAAATAAAAGGTGACGATAAGAAGGCAAAGGAATTTATTGATAATCTGGAATTATTTTCCCTGTTGGCAAATGTGGCGGATGTGAAATCTTTAGTGATTCATCCGGCATCCACGACACACTCCCAGTTAAGCGAAGAAGAACTGGCACAGCAGGGAATTAAACCCAACACAATCCGTTTATCCATTGGAACGGAAAATATTGATGATATTATTGAAGACCTTGAGGAAGCCTTTCGGGCAGTGCAATAGCAGAAGGTTGATTTCCGTGTAAAACAGACGCCGCATCTTGTCATGCTGCTGAAATTGATTTATGATATTACATATCAATTGGCATTATTGATGCCCCGGTGCGGCGGACGTTGTTTTGAAAGGAACATGGCTATAAATATGGATAAGGCTCAGGGAAAAACAGGAGTAAGTGGAAGCACATTAAAGATCATTGCAGTGGCATGTATGTTGATTGATCACACAGCGGCAGTTTTGCTGGGACACATTCTGGTTGATAATGGAATTTATTCTGTGGCAGATTTTTCTTTTGAGTATATGCAGGAGCTGATACAGGCATCTTCCATAGGCTGGGTATACTTTGCCTACCAGGTGATGCGGAGAATCATCGGAAGAATGGCATTTCCCATCTATTGCTTCTTACTAATAGAAGGGTTTGAAAAGACAAAAAACAGGCTAAAGTACGCAGGCAGGCTTTTTGTCTTTGCGCTGATTTCGGAAATACCTTTTGATTTGGCTCAAAACGGGGAAGCATTTTATCCTTACTATCAAAATGTATTTTTTACTCTGTTTATTGGTCTTGTTATGGTCTGGCTTATGGAGAAAATAGAAAGAAGGTGTCAAAACCTTATTTTCAGACTGACGCTCTGGGCAGCAGTTTTTCTTGCTGCCTCAGTTTTAGCGGAGCTTATTTACTGCGACTATGGCGCGCATGGCACCATAGCGATTGCACTTTTGTATTTATTCCGCAAGAATAAGCTGGAACAGATGATTGCCGGCTGTATTGCATTTTTGTGGGAAATTACCGCTCCCTTTGCCTTTGTTTTTATTGCTTTGTACAATGGAAAAAGAGGAATCAGATTAAAGTATTTCTTTTATATCTTTTATCCGGCACATTTGCTGGTGCTCTATTTACTGACCTGGATTTTATAAATTCTTTCTAAAATAATATTTTATTTTTATGAAACTTTATTTTTGCTGTTGAAATTCTGCTGAGCAAAAGCATATAATGGCAATTGCAGGAATTTATTCCCGCGAGCATTCAGTCAGGCGGATGTATAGCCTCCATTTGATGAATGCCGCGGGGTTTTTGACTACATAATTTGTAAGACAGCAAAAGGAGAAACGTGCAATGAAAAGATATTGGAAGTACATGAAACCATATTTGTCAGCGTTTATTTTAGGGCCGGTTCTAATGATTATTGAGGTAATCGGTGAAGTGGTACTGCCCAAACTTATGGCAAATATCATTAATATAGGAGCGGCGAATCATGATGTGCCCTATATTTTAAGTATGGGAGGAGCCATGCTGGGTGTGGCAGCATTTATGATTATAGGGGGAATCGGCGGCGCCTATTTTGCAGCTAAAGCATCTATCAGCTTTTCATCCGATTTAAGAAGTGATGTGTTTGATCAGGTACAGAAATTTTCTTTTGCAAATTTAGACCAGTTCAGTACAGGTTCATTGGTAACCAGACTGACCAATGATATTACCCAGGTACAGAATATGATTAATATGATTCTTCGCGGGATGCTTCGTGCACCTGGGATGTTGATTGGCGCGCTTTTTATGGCGTTTATGATGAATTATCAGCTTGCTTTGGTGGTACTGGTGGTAATTCCTGTTTTGGTTTTACTTATTGTAATTGTAATAAAGACAGCTTTTCCTAGGTTCGAAATCATGCAGAAAAAGCTGGATGCTCTTAATTCCAACATCCAGGAAGTACTGACCAATGTACGTGTAATCAAATCTTTTGTAAGGGAAGAGCATGAAAAGGAACGGTTTGCCACTTCCAATGAGGAATTAAAGCAGTCCAGCTTAAATGCTTTTAAAGTAGTTATCTTAAATATGCCAATTATGATGTTTATGATGAATGCAACTACGCTGGGGGTGGTATGGTTTGGCGGGAAGCAGATTCTTGCAGGCACCATGCCGGTAGGAGATTTGACAGCTTTTACTACTTACATTGTACAGATTCTTATGTCTTTAATGATACTTGCAATGATTCTTTTGCAGAGTTCAAGGGCATTGGCTTCGCTCCGTCGTATTACAGAAGTGCTTGATGCAGAGATTAATCTGACAGACGAAAATTGTTCCCTGCCTGAGAAAAAAGTGGAAAGCGGCAGAGTAGAATTTAAGGATGTATCTTTCAGATACTATAAGGACAATCAGGAAGCAGTTCTTTCCCACATTACCTTCCGGGTAGAAAGCGGCCAGGTGCTTGGCATCATTGGTTCTACCGGCTGTGGAAAGACCACGCTGGTTCAGATGATTCCCCGGCTTTATGATGTGGATGAGGGGCAGGTTTTAGTAGATGGTGTGGATGTAAAGGATTATTCCCTGAAAAATCTGCGGGACGGGGTAGGCATGGTTCTGCAGAAAAATGTCCTTTTTTCCGGCTCTATTGCAGAAAATCTTATGTGGGGAAATGCAGATGCCACAAAGGAAGAGATTTTACAGGCAGCCGGGGCGGCTCAGGCGGATGCTTTTATCAGCTCCTTTACGGAAGGATATCGGACGGAATTAGGGCAGGGCGGCGTGAATGTGTCCGGTGGACAAAAGCAGCGGCTTTGTATTGCCAGAGCTCTTTTAAAGAAACCGAAAATTCTGATTCTGGATGATTCCACCAGTGCGGTAGACACTGCTACAGAGGCAAAGATCAGAGAAAGCTTTGGAAGTACCTTAAAGGATACCACAAAGATTATTATTGCCCAGAGAATTTCTTCTGTGATGGAGGCAGACCGGATTCTGGTGCTGGATGAAGGAAAAATTGTGGGAAATGGCAGCCATGAGCAGCTTCTTAGTGAATGTGAGCAGTATCAGGAAATCTATTACTCGCAGATGGACAGGGAGGTGAGCGCGTCATGAGACAGGAAAAACTGGAATATTTACAGAAAAAGTATGAAAGCAGGTTAAATCCCAAGGAAGATGTGGTGATGGCAGCAGGAATGGGAGGCAGGCCGAAGGGACCGCATGGAGGACCTCATGGCGGTCATGGACGAAAAGGGATGGCCGGGGGAAAGCCAAAGAATGTGAAAAAGACAGTTGGCAGACTGTTTTCCTACATTTCTCAGGACAAATGGAAACTTATGATTGTAGCTTTCTGCGTCATTGGCGGAACCATTGCAAATCTTGCCGGCTCATATGTGCTGCGGCCTGTCATAAACGGGCTTACCTCAGAAAATGGGAGTACGTCTTTTTTGCTTAAAGGAATTCTGACCATGCTGGGAATTTACTTAATTGGCATTTTGGCACAATACCTTCAGCAGAGAATTATGATTACCATATCACAGGGAGCAATCTGCAAGCTGAGAAATGATCTGTTCGGGAAGCTGCAGCAGCTTCCGGTGAAGTATTATGATACTCACAACAATGGGGATATGATGAGCCGGTTTACCAATGATGTGGATGCAGTAGGAGAAATGCTGAATAATACTGTGGTTCAGTTGATATCAGGAACCATTAATATAGTAGGAACTTTTGCGCTGATGCTGTATACCAATGTATGGCTGACGCTGGTTACCATTGTGATGATACCTTTGATGCTTAAGGCTGTACAGTTTGTAGGCAAAAAAAGCCGCAGGTATTACAGTGCGCAGCAGGCGGCAATTGGAACCTTAAACGGTTATATTGAAGAAACGGTTACCGGACAAAAGGTGGTCAAGGTATTTAATCATGAAGAGGAATCAAGGGAAGAATTTGAATATTTAAACACGGATTTAAAAGGGAAACTGATCAGGGCCCAGTTCTTTGGAGGAATTATGGGGCCGATCATGAACGGATTAAGTCAGGTGAGCTACTCACTTACCGCATGTGTAGGCGGGATTTTGTGTGTGATGCGTGGATTTGACGTGGGTGGATTTACTGTGTTTGTCAATTATTCCAGACAGTTCTCCCGTCCCATCAATGAAGTGGCAATGCAGGTAAACACAATTTTTTCCGCACTGGCCGGAGCGGAGAGAGTTTTTGCAGTGATGGATGAAGCGCCTGAGACGCCGGATCAGGAACTTGCAGTGGGCATAGAAGCAGAGCAGGACAAAAACTATTACGTGATTCCAAAAGAAAATCCCCTTGCAAAATCAGAAGGATTTATGGAAGATGTAGTAAGACAGGATGAACGTTATTATTATAAGGAAATGAAGGGGGCAGTAACCCTTAAGGATGTAACCTTTGGCTATACCCCTGAGAAAACTATTTTAAAGAAGGTTTCCCTTTATGCAAAACCGGGACAGAAAATTGCATTTGTAGGTTCTACCGGTGCAGGAAAAACAACGATTACCAATCTGATCAACCGGTTTTATGATATTGATGAAGGCGTGATTACTATTGATGGTATTCCTGTTACAGAGCTTTCCAGAGATTCTTTAAGAAAAAATATTGCAATGGTGCTGCAGGATACCCATTTGTTTACAGGAACAGTGCGCGAAAATATCCGCTATGGCAGGCTGGATGCCACAGATGAAGAAGTGGAACAGGCAGCAAGAACAGCCAGCGCCCATTCCTTTATTATGCGGCTGGAACATGGCTATGATACCATGTTGGAGGGAGATGGCGCCAACTTAAGCCAGGGACAAAGACAGCTTATTAACATTGCCAGGGCGGCAATTTCAAAGGCCCCTGTCCTGATTCTGGATGAGGCAACCAGCTCCGTGGATACCCGGACAGAGAAACATATCGAAAGAGGAATGGACCGCCTGATGGCTACAAGAACCACGCTGGTGATTGCACACAGACTTTCCACCGTAAGGAATGCCAATGCTATCATGGTGCTGGAAAACGGAGAAATTATAGAACGGGGCGATCATGATGACCTGCTTAAGCAAAAAGGAAGATATTATGAGCTGTATACCGGATTGACGGAATTGGATTAAGCTTAAGAAGAGATGAATTAGGGATAGATTAGCCAGCATTACAAGAAAAAAGGAGAAGAGACAATGAAAAATGTATTGGTTGTAATTGATATGCAGAATGATTTTATTGATGGTGCATTAGGAACCAGGGAAGCACAGGCAATCGTAAGCAGTGTGACAGAACGGATCAGAGAATATGCAGGACAGACAGTAATTGCCACAAAAGATACCCACGGGGATAATTATATGAGCACCTCGGAAGGCAGGCATTTGCCGGTTCCTCATTGTATAAAAGGCACAAAAGGCTGGGAAATCAGGGAAGAGATTGCAGAAGCATTAAAGCATACGGAAGCAAAGATTTTTGAAAAGCCCACTTTTGGCTCAGAGCAAATGGCAGAATACTTGTATGAAATGGCTCAGAAGGAGGAGATCCAGATAGAGCTTGTGGGACTTTGCACGGATATCTGTGTAGCCTCAAATGCTCTTTTGCTTAAAGCGAAAATGCCGGAGGCCGTTATTAAGGTGAATGCCGGATGCTGTGCGGGAGTGACGCCGGAAAGCCATGAGGCGGCTTTACTTACAATGAAAATGTGTCAGATTGAGATGATATAATTTTCATTTAACAAAATAACAAAAGTAACAGGCAATTCACTATAGGCATATCCTATAGCCAACAAGAATAATTATATATTTTACAAATAGAAAAAGGAATGATATACTCACTTCATCAAGTTAAGTCAAAATCCTATGGGAGGAAAAGACACATACAAGGAGGAAAATTATGAAAAGATTTTTAGCGGTTTTATTGACAGGAGCATTTGTTGCGGGAGCACTTACCGGGTGTGGAAAAGGCGGTGACGATAAAGTGATTAAGGTAGCGGCATCTTCTACACCTCATGCAGAGATTTTGGAGCAGGCAAAGCCGCTTCTTGCAGACAAAGGATACGATCTGCAGGTTACTGTTTACAATGATTATGTGCAGCCCAATGAAGTAGTGGAAAGCGGAGACTTTGACGCCAATTATTTCCAGCATATTCCTTACCTTAACAGCTTTAATGAGGAAAAGGGAACACATCTTTTTAATGCAGGCGGCATCCACTATGAACCCTTTGGAATTTATCCGGGAACTAAGAGCAGTTTAAGTGATGTGGCAGAAGGAGATAGTGTGGCAGTTCCCAATGACACAACCAATGAAGCAAGAGCGCTTTTACTGTTACAGGATAACGGTCTGATTACCTTAAAGGAGGGCGTTGGACTGGAAGCTACTGTAAATGATATTTCAGAAAATCCCTACAACCTTGAAATCGTGGAGCTGGAGGCAGCGCAGGTTCCCAGAGTGGCAGGAGAAGTGGCACTGGTGGTTTTAAATGGAAACTATGCACTGGAAGCGGGCTATTCGGTTGCGAAGGATGCTCTGGCATATGAAAGCTCCGATTCCGAAGCGGCTAAAACTTATGTGAATGTAATTGCGGTAAAAGAAGGAAATGAAAATACCGATAAGATCAAAGCACTGGTGGAAGTACTTCAGTCTGATGACATCAAAAAATATATTACCGATACCTATGATGGAGCAGTAATACCTTTTGAATAATGGAATGAAATATTTTATAATGATTTCAGGCAGCCCCGGGACGTGGTTCCGGGGCTGTTCTAAGTGTGCCTGGTGGGCACACGCTTCTAACGGGTGAAAGGATGATGGCCATGACATTAACGCAGCTAAAGTATGTGATTGTAATTGCAGATACACGTTCCATGAACGAGGCAGCCAGAACATTGTTTATTGCGCAGCCCAGTTTATCTCAGGCAGTGCGGGAGCTGGAAGAGGAGATAGGAATCACACTTTTTATCAGAAGTAATCGGGGAGTTAAGGTTACCCCACAGGGAGAGGAATTTTTGGGGTATGCAAGGCAGGTGGTGGAACAGTACCGGCTGGTGGAGGATCGGTATATAGAAAAGAAAAACAGCAAAAAACGGTTTAGTGTTTCCATGCAGCATTATACCTTTGCAGTTAAAGCGTTTGTGGAAATGGTAAAACAGTTCGGCATGGATGAATATGAGTTTGCAGTACATGAAACGAAAACCTATGAAGTGATTGAAGATGTGAAAAATTTCAGAAGTGAGATAGGGATTCTTTATCTGAATGATTTTAACAGGTCAGTGCTGACCAAGCTTTTTCAGGAGTCCAGGCTGGAATTTCATGAAATCTTACGGTGTGGAATTTATGTTTATATGTGGAAGGGACACCCTTTGTCACAGAAGGAAGAGATAAGTCTTGAGGAATTGGATGAGTACCCTTGTCTTTCTTTTGAGCAGGGAGCCAACAATTCCTTTTATTTTGCAGAGGAGGTATTAAGCACTTATGCATATAAGCAGTTGATTAAAGCAAACGACAGGGCGACTTTGCTGAATCTGATGGTGGGGCTTAATGGATATACACTTTGTTCCGGCATTATCTGTGAATCTTTGAACGGTTCTGATTATTGTGCGGTAAAATTAAAGTCGGATGAAGTAATGACCATCGGTTATTTAAGCCGAAAGGGAGCAGCGATCAGCAAATTGGGACAAAAGTATTTGGAGGAGATAAAAAAGTTCAGAGAAAGTGTTTTATAGTCGTTTTACCACTTGGAAAAACCTGAAAAATATGGTAAAATAGCACTAATAAGTTCGATATATTAAAAATTTTTAGTGCAAAATGCTTATGGGGAAAGGCAGGGGGTAAAATGAGGTTACGTTTAAGATTGATGATCATGGCATTACTGCCGATGATCTGTCTGGGAGTGTTTACTTATCTGACAGCATCTGTACAAATCAGGCAGGGGATGGAAGAACAGGCATTTGGGGGAATGCAGACTACTACCCGGACAGTCAGAGAATTATTTGATTCTATGGGGGAAGGAGAATATTATCTGGATGAAACGGGACAGATGTGGAAAGGGGAAAATATAAATATTTCCGCATCTACAGAACTGATTGATTCTATTAAGGAAGAAACCGGCCTTGAGGTTACGGTATTTTATGGAGATGTGCGTGTTCTTACCACATTGAAGGATACCAGCGGAAATCGTCAGGTCGGTACGAAGGCATCTGCCGATATCAGCAGTCTGGTGCTGAATAAAGGGCAGGATTATCAAAGCAATCAAACTGAAATTTTCGGAAAACGTTATATGTGCTATTATGCGCCTGTTTACCAGACAGGAACGCAGACGCCTGTGGGTATGATTTTCATGGGGAAGGAGTATTCAAATGTTCTGGCAGTGATTCAGAAAGCGTTGATGAATATGCTGCTGATCATATTTGTAGTTTTCCTTATTGTAATATTAACTTCAATATTAAGCGCCAACAGTATTGCGTCGGCAATTAAAAAAGCCATTTTATGCGTTGATCAGATGAGTAAGGGGCAGTTAGGGATAAAAGTGTCCAAAAAGCTGATGGAGCGCAAGGATGAAATTGGAGATATGTGCAGAGGTGTAAAGCAGTTAGACGATAATCTTATATCTGTTGTAACTGAAATTCAGTTACAGTCTCATGAGCTTGAAGAGACAGTAGTTGTATGCAATAAAAACGCACATAAGGTATTTGAGTCGGCGGAACAGATCAATGCGGCGGCGGAAGAGGTGGCAGCAGCTACATCAACTCAGGCCCAGGGAGCAGTGGAAGCAGAAAGCAGTGTAAATACAATTGGACAGATCATTGATGAGACAAATGAGAGAATGCAGGAATTTTCCGACACTTCTTTAGTAATGGCAAAGGCTTCCGGAAGTGCCAGGGATGCTTTGGCAGAATTGAATGCCAGCATGAATCAGGTGAAAAGTGCAGTGGATAATGTTCACCATCAGACCAATGAAACTCATGTTTCCGTAGAAAAAATCAGTCAAATGACAGAAGTGATTACGTCAATTGCATCTCAAACAAACATGCTGTCTTTAAATGCGAGTATTGAAGCAGCACGTGCCGGTGAGATGGGCAAAGGCTTTGCAGTGGTGGCGGAACAGATCAGAAAGCTGGCTGAGGAGTGCAACTCATCAGCAGTAGAGATTCGGGAAGTGCTTGCGCAGCTGAAAAACAATTCCGACGACTCGGTAAATACAATGGAGGAAGTGCAGGGAATTATACAGATGCAGGCAGAAAAGCTGACGGAAACCAACCAGGTATTTGATACGGTAGAGGATGGAATCAACAAGTCATTAAAGGGAATTGAAAAGATTATGGAAGAAATCAATTCCTTAAATGAATCAAGAAGCAGCGCTACCCGGGAGGTACAGAATGTTGCTGTGCTGGCACAGCAGAATGCCGCAAGTATTGAAGAAACCTCTGCATCGATTGACGAGGTGACAGTGCTTCTTCAGGGTATGACAGAAAAGATAGATGGCCTTTCCCAGGTAGCTGATAAATTAGAAGAAAAAGCAGAAGTATTTCAGATTCAGCAGGAAGGGTAAAATGGAACCTGCTCTGCCTGAAAAATGAGATATAAGGCAAATTTTCCCGCGAAATATTGAATATATCCCTCTTTACTCCTCAAACAGACTCTTTTACTGTTATTCTTATTTACGAATAACAAAAGAAAGAGCTGTAACGGGGAATAGGTAAATGAAAAATGCAGAAACAAAGAATTTCAAATTTGTCAATGAGCAGATAGATACTGCCAGTGATAACATTGAAAAAAGTCTTGCAGAAGCAGGCGTGGAAGGGAAAAATATCCTCCAGATCAAGTTCGCACTGGAGGAAGTGCTGTTAAAATACCAGGAGAACTTTGGCACTGAGGCAGCATTTACTTTAAAGTTTGTAAAAAGATTAAAAAGAATGCGCCTGGAACTTTCTGTTATTGGGGAAAGATTTGATCCCTTTGATACGGAAGATGAATTGAACAGTGAAGTTCTAAGAGGGATTTTGGCTGGAATGGGCGTAGCGCCTGTATGGCAGTATAAAAACGGGATAAACTTAATTACTTTTACACCCAGAAAAAAGAAACGGTCTCAGATCAGGTCTTTGCTGCTGGCTATTTTACTTGCGCTGGTTTTGGGAATAGCGTGCAGTTTTATTCCTGAAAATACAAGGAATCTGCTTGCAGGAGAACTGATTACCCCAATATTTAATAAATTCATGGGGCTTTTATCAGCAATTGCGGCTCCTATGATCTTTCTTTCAGTGGTATGGGGGATTTACAGTATTGGAGATACTGCTACCTTAAGCAGAATTGGGAAAAAGATGATAGGACGTTTTCTTCTGATGTCTGTTATTTTATCCTGTTTGATTATGATTGCGGCAGTTCCATTTTTTTCTTTTCAGCAGGGAGGTGGAGCTTCTTTTAACTTTTCGGAACTGTTTCAAATGGTTTTAGACATTGTTCCGGGGAATTTCTTTGCTCCTTTTGTTGATGGAAATCCTTTGCAGATTATTTTTGTAGCGGTACTGATTGGAATGGCAATGCTGCTTCTGGGAAATAAAGCTACGATAGCGGCATCTTTTGTAGAACAATCAAACTATATCGTGCAGTTAATCATGGAAGCGGTCAGTTCATTGATACCGGTTTTTGTGTTTGGCAGTATTTTTCAGATGATTCTGGGCAGTAATTTTTCTGTTTTTTTGCACACTTACAAGCTGCTGCCGGTTATGTTTCTTTGTGATTTTCTTGTAGCAGCAGTATACTTTCTTCTTGTATGTATAAGAAAAAAGGTTAACTTTCAACTGCTTTTAAAAAAGCTTCTGCCTACTTTTATGATTGCATTGACCACTGCATCTTCCGCGGCAGCATTTTCCACAAATGTGGAATGCTGTGAAAAAAAGCTTGGCATTGATAAAAAGATTGTTAATTTTGGAGTGCCTTTAGGTCAGGTTATCTTTATGCCGGGAACCTGCGTGATCAATATTGTTGTGGGATTGTGCATGGCGGAGGTTTATCAGGTGATGGCGTCACCTGCATGGCTTGCTTCCCTGTTTATTATTTCTGTGATACTTGCAATTGCGGCACCTCCTGTTCCGGGCGGCGCTTTAACCTGCTATACGATTTTATTTGTCCAGCTTAATATTCCAATGGAAGCGCTTGCGGTTACCATTGCTCTTAATATTATTTTGGAATTTGTTGCTACTGCGGTGAACTTGCTGTGCCTGCAATTAGAACTGGTAGAATTGTCAGGAAGCCTTGGAATGCTGGATATGCAGACATTGAAAGATAAGGAAAAGAGTATAAAATTATGATACACTTTTTATAAATTAAATACTGAATAAATGAAAGGCTTCTGCTATAGTAAACAATAGATTTACAGATTTATTTATCTGCGGAGGTGTGAAATGGATATTTTAAACTATGGAAAAGCAATCTGCTATTCCGGCTACAGGCAGGGGCAGAGCCCCAAAACGCAGGCTCCTTCAAAGGAACAGATTGAGGAAGATCTTGATATTCTGGTAAAGGAAGGATATCAGTATATCAGAATGTATGATCCCAATCTTCATGCAAGAAGGGCATTGGAGATTATTCAGGAAAAGAAACTGCCTTTAAAATGTATGATTGGCATTGATTCAGAACCGGAAGTAAATAATCCGGACTGTCCTTTTGTAAAGCAGGAGTATTCCGAAGAAGAGCTGGAGAGGAATAGAAAAAGAAATGATGATGAAGTAGAAAAGCTGATATCACTGGTAAAAGAGTTTGATGAATCTGTTGCCGCTGTATCTGTGGGAAACGAAAATACGCCTGTATGGGGCTCCCGTATGGTAAGGCCGGAAAGACTTCTTGCCCATGCCAGACGATTTAAGGAGGCTTTGGATAAGCCGGTTACTTTCTGTGAAGGAATCTTTGAGTGGCCTCATTTAAAGGAGCTTGGTGATTACCTTGACTTTATCAGTGTTCACAGCTATCCGCTGCATTATAAGGAAACGGTGGATGTGGCAGTGGCTATGAACAGGAAGCATTATGAGGAAGTGAAGGCTTTGTTTCCGAATAAACAGGTGTTATTTACGGAAGTAGGCTGGACTACTAAGACGAACAGTGCAATGGTTCCGGGGCAGGCCTGTGTGGAAAACCAGAAACGGTACATTACGGAACTGAATGAATGGCTGGATAAGGACCAGATTATCGGATTTATTTTTGAAGCCTTTGACGAACCCTGGAAAGGCAGCAATCCCAATAAGTCAGAATGCAACTGGGGGCTTTATTATCTGGATCGTACCCGGAAGTGGTGAAGGCCGGCAAAGCGTATGAGACGCTTGCAGGGGACAGGATTTTAAATGAAAGCTGAACTTTTGGAAGAACTCAGGAAGATAACGCCGGAGGAACAGGAGATTTTAGACGGGAAAACTACAATTGATAAAGAAATATACATGTCCTCAAAGGAGAATGTAATTGATGCTGCTATGCTGCTTGAAGAAGGAAAGCTGATTCAGGTTCGAAAACATACCAGATTTATTCATTTTCCGCTTCATACCCATAATTACATTGAAGTCATTTACATGTGTGAGGGCAGCACCCACCATGTAATTGGCGGCAGAGATATTATTCTTCATGCAGGGGAGCTTCTCTTTTTAAACCAGAGTGCATCCCAGGAAATTTATCCTGCAGGGGCAGGTGACCTTGCGGTAAACTTTATTATTCTGCCTGAGTTTTTTGATAAGAGCCTGGTAATGATGGGGAAGGAAAGCAGCCTTTTGCGTGACTTTGTGGTAGGGTGTCTTAGAGGTGAACTTGGCGGGGAAATGTATATGCACTTTAAAGTGGCGGAGGTTCTTCCCATTCAAAATCTTCTGGAAAATATGATATGGAGTATTTGGAATAAAATTCCCAACAAAAGAAGTATCAATCAGGTTACTATGGGTATGTTGTTTCTTCATTTGCTAAATCATATGGATTGTATGGAAAGCAATGGGGAGCAGAAAAACCAGAGGCTGGTGATTGATGTACTTGGGTACATAGAAGAGCATTATAAAGATGGAGAACTTTCAGAGCTGGCAGATCAGCTTCACTATGATGTCTACTGGCTTTCAAAAGAAATTAAAAAATTGACATGCAGCAATTATACGGATCTGGTGCAGAAGAAAAGGCTCAGGCAGGCAGCGTATCTGCTGGAAAACACTTCGTTATCTGTGCTTGATATAGGGCAGTCTGTAGGTTATGAAAATATGAGTTATTTTCACCGGATTTTTCAAAAGGAATATGGAACCACGCCAAAAAAATACCGGTCAGGACAGCAGTAAAAAAATAAATGCAAATAAGGACACTTTTTTAAACAAAAGGTGTTCTTTTTTTGTGAAATTTCTGTATTAAAATATAAGTAAAAACATACGTAGATGAAGAAGGAGAGGTTATGAACAGGTATTATCTGGCAGTGGACATTGGAGCCTCCAGCGGGCGGCACATATTAGGACATATGGAAAACGGGAAAATTGTGCTGGAGGAAATCCACAGGTTTTCAAACGCCATGACAGAAAAAGACGGAGAACTGTGCTGGGATGTGGACAGGTTATTTGTGGAAATAAAAGAGGGAATGAAAAAATGTGCTCTTGCCGGAAAAATTCCACACAGCATGGGAATCGATACCTGGGCGGTGGATTTTGTATTGCTGGATGGAAAAGGAAACAGAATTGGCAATGCGGCAGCCTACAGAGATGAGCGGACAAATGGAATGGATCAGCTTGTCTGCCAGGTGATTTCGGAGGAAGAACTGTATCGGCGCACCGGAATTCAAAAGCAGAAGTTCAATACAATTTACCAGTTAATGGCCTTACAGAATAAAAAAGAGAACCAGCTTAAGGCAGCGGAAAAGCTGCTTATGATTCCGGATTATTTTCATTATCTGCTTACAGGAAAGGCAGTGACGGAATACACCAATGCCACTACAACTCAACTGGTAAATGCGGAAACGAAAGATTGGGACATGGAACTGATTGACCGGCTTGGTTTTCCCAGGAAAATTTTTCAAAAGATTGTAAAGTATGGCACTTTCCTTGGAGAACTTGGGGAGGAAATTCAAAGGGAAGTGGGACTTAACTGTAAAGTGATGCTTCCCGCCACTCATGATACAGCATCTGCGGTTATGGCGGTGCCTGCCGGGGAAAAAGAAGCAGCTTATATCAGCTCCGGCACCTGGTCCCTTATGGGGACAGAGCTTTTAAAGGCGGACTGTTCAGAAAAAAGCAGAAGAAGCAATTTTACAAATGAGGGCGGCTATGAAGACCGTTTCCGGTATTTGAAAAATATTATGGGGCTTTGGATGATACAGTCAGTAAAGAGGGAAATAGGAGGAGAGCTTGGCTATGGAGAAATTTGTCGTATGGCATCCAAGGAAAGAATCAGCTCAATTATTAATTGTAATGAGGACAGATTTTTGAATCCGGAAAATATGACGGAAGAAGTTCAAAGGGCCTGCAGGGAATTCGGGCAGCAGGTACCGGAAGGGATTGCTCAGACTGCCGCAGTTATTTATAATAGTCTTGCCCGGTGTTATGCCCGGACAATGGAAGAAATGGAGCAGCTTACGGGAAAGAACTTTGAGGAGATTTATATTGTAGGAGGCGGGGCCAATGCAGATTATTTAAATCGGCTTACAGCCAAAGCATCAGGCAGAAAGGTGTTTGCGGGGCCGGTGGAAGCTACTGCCGCCGGAAATATAATGGCGCAGATGATTGCAGATCATGTGCTGGAAGGGCTGGTGGATGCCAGAAAATGCGTTTATCGGTCTTTTCCGATTGAGACTTATTAAGTGATTGAAGGTGATTGTGAAATTTAAAAAGTATATGAATATTCAGACAATACTTCTGCTCAAAGCCTGTTGCACCAGACATTTCATCAAGCCAAATAGAGCAGAAGTCAGTCGGGCAATGGCCCTCCAGTCTTCTATTGTCTTGATTACATGGTGCATAAGGCTTTTCACAGAAATATTGTCTGAATATTCCCGCTACTTTATTTTTCACAATTATTTAAAGCAAATGAAAGGAGAATGAAAATGAATCAGGCAGAGAGGTATGAGTGGGCAAGAGAAAAATATGGGGCAATGGGTGTGGATACGGATCCGGCCATAAGCAGGCTGAAAGAGATTCCGGTTTCGCTCCACTGCTGGCAGGGGGATGATGTGACCGGGTTTGATCATGACGGGCCTCTTACCGGGGGCATTCAAACTACCGGAAATTATCCCGGCAGAGCGAAAAATCCGGAAGAGCTGATGCAGGATATGGACAAGGCGATGAGTTTTATGCCGGGCAGGAAAAAGTTAAATCTTCACGCCAGCTACGCTGTTTTTGAAGATGGGGAACTTGCGGACAGAGACCGGCTTGAGCCGAAGCATTTTGCAAAGTGGGTGGAATTTGCCAGAGAGAGAAAAATGGGAATTGATTTTAACCCTACGTTTTTTTCACATGATAAAGTAAAAGATGGTCTGACGCTGTCAAGCCCTGATGAGGAGACCAGAAAATTCTGGATTGCGCATGGAAAGGCATGTATCCGCATTTCCCAGTATTTTGCCCAGGAGACCGGAGTTCCCTGCGTGATGAATATCTGGACGGGGGATGGCTATAAGGACATTCCGGCGGACCGTTTAGGCCCCAGAATGAGGTACCGGGATTCAATTGAGCAGATTTTATCGGAGCCATTTGACAAAAAGCTGGTAAAGCCATGTGTGGAGTCGAAGGTTTTTGGCATTGGCGTGGAGTCTTATACGGCAGGTTCCTCTGAATTTGCCTTAAGCTTTGCCGCTTTTCATGAGGGATGTCTTCCTTTGATGGATAACGGACATTATCACCCGACCGAATTTGTATCGGATAAAATTTCGGCGCTGCTTTGCTTTTATCCTGAAATTGCGCTTCATATTACAAGGCCGGTACGATGGGACAGCGATCACGTAGTATTGTTTGATGATGAAACCCGTGAAATGGCAAAAGAGATTGTAAGAAATGACGCACTTAAGAGAGTGCATATGGCGCTGGATTATTTTGATGCGGGCATTAACCGCATTTCGGCATGGGTGGTAGGATTTAACAGCTGGCAGAAAGCTTTATTAAATGCTCTGTGTACCCCAAATCAAATGCTGAAAGAGCTGCAGGATAACAATGAAATGACACGTCTTATGGTAATGCAGGAAGAAATGAAGACAATGCCATTTGGCGATATTTGGGCGGAATATCTGCACCAGTGCGGCATAAGTAGTGATAGAAAATGGTTTGATGAGATTATGGAATATGAAAAGGAAGTATTGCTGAAAAGAAGATAGGAGAAAATGGAGGAATATATCAAGATGAATATACTGGATACAGAATTTATGCAGGGATTTATCCGCATGGCAAATGATGGATGGGAGCAGGGCTGGCATGAAAGAAACGGAGGCAATTTATCTTATCGGATGAAGCCGGAAGAAGTAGTTCAGGGAAAGGAAAGCTTTAAAGAAGGACAATGGCAGCCGATCGGGGCAAAGGTACCCGGTCTTGCCGGGGAATTTTTCCTTGTGACAGGAAGTGGAAAGTATTTCCGGAATGTAATCCTTAGTCCGGAGGACTCTCTTTGCATTATAGAGGTGGATAAACAGGGAGAAAATTACCGCAGGGTGTGGGGACTTGTAAATGGCGGAAAACCCACCTCCGAACTGCCTTCGCATTTAATGAATCATGAGGTGAAGAAAAAAGCTACAGACGGAAAATATAGAGTTATTTATCATGCCCACACCACAAATGTAATTGCATTGACTTTTGTTCTGCCCCTTAAGGATGAGGTGTTCACCAGAGAATTGTGGGAAATGGCAACGGAGTGTCCGGTAGTGTTTCCTTCCGGAGTCGGTGTGGTGCCCTGGATGGTGCCCGGCGGGAGAGAAATTGCGGCTGCTACCAGTGAACTGATGAAAGAGTATGATGTGGCAATTTGGGCGCATCATGGAATGTTTGCATCGGGAGAGGACTTTGATCTTACCTTTGGCCTGATGCATACGGTGGAAAAGGCAGCGGAAATTCTGGTGAAAACTTTGTCCATGCGCCCGGATAAGTTACAGACGATACAGCCGGAGGAATTTCGCCATCTGGCGGAAGATTTCCACGTTTCCCTTCCGGAAAAATTTTTGTTTGAGAAGCAGGGCACGCAAAGCACGGCGCCCGTTGAAAAGCAGGGAATTTAAATAATAATTCCCCTGCGGCGGTACTCTGTGGGAGTCATATGCATTTGTTTTTTGAACAGGCGGATAAAGTGCTCCGTTGTTTCATAACCGATCTGTTCTGCGATATTGGCAACGGACAGGTTGGTATCCTGTAACAGTATCTGCGCTTTTTCCAGGCGGACCTGCTGCAGGAGTTGGGTGAAGTTGTGACCGGTAGTGGACTTAATCAGGCGGGAGGTGTATTCCGGCGTGTAGTGGAATTTCTCTGCAATCTGGTTTAAGGAGATGGAAGAAAAATTATCCTGAATATATTGAAGTAAAGCAAAGCGTTGAACATCTGCTTTTTTGGTGAAAGTAGGTGCTTCAATGCTTTTTTCGTAGTTTCGTATCAGAAGACCGAAGCAGAGCATCAGATTGTAGGAGATAAGCTGTTCCCAGTAAAGTTCCTGATTAATGGCTTCCCAGTACATATAAAGAAAGCCTCTTTGAAGCTCTAAATCATTTCCGGTATGAAAAATAATGTAATCATTTCCATTTTCCGAATAAATATTATTTAAAAAGAAGGCTGTCAGAATATTAGGGTTATTTAAAAAGTTGAAAAAGATATTGTGCAGTGTACTTTTTCGAATCAGGTAGTTGATGATCACACTGTTGTCATATACGCCAATGGCATGTTTGATACCGGGAGGAATAATGCACACATCCCCTGTTTTCAGGGTAAGCTTATTCTGGCTGATGGTTTGGCTGCAGGAGCCGTCATAGACGTAGATCAGCTCAAAAAAGGTATGATCGTGAACGATGGCAGGGCTGTATCTATTATGCCGCATGACAACAATGGAGGTGTTTTTGGAAGCGTCAAAGAAAAAATAATCTTCATAGTGAGGAGGAATTGTGTTTGGAATTTCGGGCACCAGAAGATGTCTTTTACGCACTGTTTCCATATCAATTTCTGAAAGAAATTTGTGGAGAGAATATTCCTGCTGACGTGCATAGTAATACTTTCGGTAAAATAACTCATCTTCGTTCATTTTATATATTTCACTTCTTAAAGTTTCAAAATCCATTAAAATTCCCTCATTTCGTAAATATCAAAAATAATCAATTTATATATATTAATTTTAATATTTAAAATAAAAAATGTCAATAAAACTGGTTTTCATAAACTATTGGATAAAAGTGCAGAGCACCTATAATTATACATATCAACAGCTCACGGGAAAGGATAAGGGCATATGGGAAAAGAAATCATTGTGGAAGTGAAAAGCATGGATAAGCGATTTGGTTCTACCATTGCACTAAAGGACGTCAGCATTAAAGTATGCAGGGGTGAAATTTTGGGGCTTATTGGAGAAAACGGTTCCGGGAAATCTACAGTAACATCTATTATTTCCGGAATGCAGAGAGCAGACAGGGGAGAAATGTTTTTTAAGGGAGAAAAATGGAATCCGCCCTCCATGCTTTATGCACTGGAAAATGGAATCGGAATGATTGTACAGGAAAATGGCACCGTTCCGGAAATTACTGTTGCTGAAAATATTTTTTTAGGAGAAACAAAGCGGTTTAAGAGCTTTGGAAGTAAGGAACACAGGTGGGGAGTTGTAAAAAGAAAAGAAATGATAAAAAAAGCGCAGGAAGCCCTTGATGGGATAGGCGCTTCCTATATCAAAGCGCAGCAGATAACATCCAGCCTTGATATGCAGAACCGCAAGTTAATTGAAATTGCGAGAATTATGGCCAAGAAGCCGGAAGTGCTGGTAGTAGATGAGACCACCACAGCCCTGTCCCAGATTGGAAGAGATATTATTTATAAAATTATGGAACAGATGAAGAAAGAAAATAAAGCGGTGATATTTATTTCTCATGATCTTGATGAAATTATGAATGTCTGCGATACCCTTACGGTTCTTCGGGATGGAAGGATTATAGTGACATTTGACAAAGAAGAGTTTAATGAGGAACAAATCAAAACAAGTATGATCGGCAGGGAAATGCAGGGAGATTACTACCGGAGTGATTATGATGGCAGCTTCAAGGAGGAAGTGGTGATGGAGCTTTTAAATGCCAGCCTTGGAACGCAGCTTAAAAATTTGAATCTGCAAATACATAAAGGAGAGATTTTAGGGGTTGGCGGGCTTTCTCACTGTGGGATGCATACCCTGGGAAAAGTGCTTTTTGGCGCAGAAAAGCTTCATTCAGGAAAGGTACTGATTCGGGGAAGGGAATTAAAAAATGAGACGGACGCTATGAAGGAGCAGATTGGATATGCAGCAAAGGACAGAGATATAGAATCCCTGTGCCTGAATGCAAGCATTAGAGATAACATTGCAATAGGCGGTCTTGATAAGTTTGCAGTAAATAGATTTTTAATCCTTCCGGATCGTGAAAAGAGGTATGTACAGGAACAGGCAACAAATTTAAATATCAAATGCACGGATATAGGTCAGTATGTTTCCGCATTGTCGGGAGGGAATAAACAGAAGGTGGTATTTGGCAAATGGATCGGAAGAAAAAGCGAAATATTAATTTTAGACTGTCCCACAAGAGGCGTTGATATTGGCGTCAAGCAGGCAATGTACCAATTGATGTATCAGATGAAAAAAGAGGGGAAATCCATTGTGATCATATCTGAGGAAATGACGGAACTAATCGGTATGTCGGACCGGCTGATTGTGATGAAGGATGGGGAGATTAAAAAGGAATTTGAACGAAGCCAGTCTCTTTGTGAGGCTGATATTATCAAGTACATGATTTAGGAGGCAGTTATGAAATCATATCAAATTAAAAAAAGTTTAATGAATTTGACGCCTTTGTTTGGCCTGGCTGCACTGTTTGCCTTATTTTTACTGATAGGAAGCAGTCAGGATATCAATATTGGATATGGATTAAAGAGCATTATCAATCAATCTGTGGTAGTTGCGGTGGTTGCCACCGGTGCAATCTTTATTTATACATTAGGCTCCTTTGATATCAGCCTTGGCGCATCAGTTGCAGTCAGCGCACTGATTGGAGGCATTGTATATAACCGGACGGAAAGTATTCTGGCAATGCTGCTTGTCTGCATTGGGATAGCTGTGTTTATCGGATTATTTAATTCGGTGCTCGCATCTGTTTTTAATCTTCCGGTTTTTGTTACAACAATTGCAATGCTCAGTGTATTAAACGCACTGGTGCTGGTTCTGATTAAAGTAAACGGAACCGGTTCTGAGATTGCAGTTCCGGCAGCAGCAGTCAGACCGCTTAACAATACTCCTTTTAAAATTATGGTGCTGGCAGTGTTTTTCTTTCTCAGCCTTTTTATTTTCAGCTTTACCGGGGTTGGAAGAATGCAGAAGTTTCAGGGCGGGAATCCAATCTGTGCAAAGCTAAGCGGGATATCGGAGAAGAAAATGGCGGTTATTGCTTTTGCAATGTCGGGAATTGGAGTAGGGCTTGGCGCATTTCTTTCTATTATATATGCGCCTACCTTAACAAGGAATACTGCTTCCAGTGTAGGAATGGATGTGATTATTGCAATTGTATTTGGAGGAATGCCGGTATCGGGGGGTGCGAGAAGCAGAATCTATGCGGCAGTGATCGGAGCCTTTTCCATGACACTGTTAAGTCAGATTATGGTGATGTTTAATTTAAATTCAGGTATTGGCCAGATGGTAAAGGCGGCAATTTTTATACTGGTGGTATTTTTGGCAACCAGCGATCAGAGAAGCAGAATGCTTCCCAGATGACAACAGCGGTATTTGGTGAAAACACTTTATACATAAACAATTTAAGGAGGAATAAGGATATGAAAAAGGTATGGGCAATTATACTTAGTACGGCTATGACAATCTCGTTACTGGCCGGCTGTGGAAGTAAGGAAAACAGTGAGCCGGCAGATGCGGGCTCACAGCAGGAAACACAGGAACAGGCAGAATCAAATGAAGTGGCAGAGCTTGACATGAGCCAGAAGGTAAAGATGGGGGTTTTAGTGTCTGATGCAACGACAGCGGAAGCGCTTGCTTTTCGCAGCTATTACACGGAGTATATTCAAAATCAGTATAATGTAGAGCTGGTTTATTCCGATGAACTGACAGATGCAGCAGGAGAAACTTCTGCCATTGACACTTTTATCACAAATAATTGTAAGGCAATTATCTCCTTTTCAAGCTTCGACCGGGCGGCACAGTTGGAGCAGTGCGAGGATGCAGGCGTATATTATGCAGTAGCTACAGGAACATTGACAGCGGAGGAATACGAAACCTATAAAGGATATGAGCACTATGTAGGAGCAATTGGCCCTTCTTTGGATATTGAGTTTGAGACTGGGTACCAGATGGCAAAGTATTATCTGGATCAGGGAAAAACCAATTTTGCCATTTTCGGCGGCGCCATTCCCTACTATACGGAAATGCATATTTATCGTGCGGCAGGTATGTTGACAGCTATGGTGGAAGCAGGCGGTGAAGGTGCATCTTACAAAGGTGCGACAGACAAGGATGCAATTATTGGTCAGATTTTTGCAGATGGAGCAGTGGAAACCGGCGCAATTGGAAGCATTAACCTGGCAGGGTATGTTGGCGGTTATGACATGGATGATGCATGGTTTGGAAAGTGTGCGCAAATGGCACAGACTCCTGATCTGGAGGTGATTCTTGCAGTAGGAAATGGTTCCGATTTCTTTGGAACAGCAGCAGGCGAAGGCGTAAAAATTGCCAGTGTGGATGCGTATGCAAGCAGCTATGGCGAGGCGATGGAAGCGGGAATGCTTGATTATCTTGCAGGAAAATTTTCCGCAAGCATTGGACCTGTATTTATTGCTTCCTACAGAGCGGCTTTAGGCTCTCCCGTCCGGGACGGGGAAGGAAATGCCCTTGCATTAAGTCAGGGATACTGGGTAGCTACAAGCGCTGAAGAATTTAATACCTATTTTGCAGTGGACAGCAGCGTGGAAGCTCCCGCTTATACAAAGGAGATGCTGGATACCCTGCTTACAGCAGATTACGAGGCATTTGAAAAATTTGTAAGTCAATATAGCTTTGAAGAAATTCAGGCAATGAAGTAGCAAAAGGCCTGGAAGGCTGTAAGGCTCATTTTCATGAGCAGCAGCCTTCCATAAACAGCAGCATACATATAAAGGAAAAAACATGAACACAAACAATAATAATATTTTTACAAGAATAGTTAAAATAGCTGTTATTCCAGTGGGAACATTTCTGATTGTATTTCTTTTGTGCAGCCTTAAGGGAGTGAAATTGTTTGAGACAACGGGAAACTGGATTTTGTTTTTCAGGGCGGCGGCGTCTGTCATGCTTGTAACTTTTGCGCTGTCCCTCAACTTAAACAGCGGAAGATTTGACTTTTCAATTGGTTCGGTAGCGCTTCTTTCTTCTGTGATCAGCGCATCCATATGTAATTCGGCAGGGCTTTCTACACCTGTTATGCTTGCAGTTTCTATGCTTGCAGGTACCCTGTTTGGGATGCTCTCAGGCGCTGTTTATGTGATTGTTAAACTTCCGCCTATCATCGTATCCCTTGGCGTGGCGCTTTTTTATGAAGGACTTGCATTTTCTATCACAAAAGGCTACGGGGTTTCCTTTGTGGCAAACAAAGAACTGACAAGCTTTCCCAGCGTAGTAAATTATCTTCTGGTTATTGGGATTGGCCTTATTGTATTTATTTTTCTCTTTGATTATACCCAGTTTGGGTATGACTATAAGGCTTTGATGTCAGGGCAGAAAGTGGCGGTAAATACAGGGATAAGAGAAATTCCCAATGCAATTGGATGTTACACCATATCAGGAGCGCTTATGGGGGTAGTGGGATTCATCAGTGCAACCAATACAGGAACCATTCAGATGGCACTTAATTTTGGCTCCATAGGCACAATGTTTACCGCATTTTTGCCTATGTTTATTGGCGGATTCATTGGAAGATTCTGCAATGAAAAAATAGGATATCTCTTAGGGGCGGTGACTACAGCGTTCATTTCATTAATGTATGCAAGGCTAAATGTGGATTCCTCCATTCAGCAGATTGTAACAGCCCTTATCCTGGTAGGATTTTTAATTTATCTGAACAATGAAAATAAGATTTTGGAGCTGGTTACATTAAAGAACTATATAAACAGGCGAAAAAATCAGTAAACAAAATGGAGATTGAGATGAAATATCAGGCAGTTATTTTGGATTTGGATGGAGTCATCTGCTTTACAGATCACTATCATTATCTTGCATGGAAAAAAATTGCAGATGATCTGGAAACTTATTTTGACGAGAAAATTAACAATCGTCTTCGGGGAGTCAGCCGAATGGAAAGTCTTGAGATTATTCTGGAAAATTTTCATGGGACTCTTTCCGAAGAGGAAAAATATGCACTTGCAGAGAGAAAAAATGAAGAGTATAAAAGATTCCTTGGGCAGATGACGGAAAAGGATTTATCTTTAGAAGTGAAGGCAGTGCTGGATGAATTAAGAGGACGGGGATTAAAGCTGGCAATTGGTTCTTCCAGTAAAAATGCAAAGTTTATTCTGGAGCGTCTAGGGTTAAAAGATTATTTTGATGCGGTCAGTGACGGAACAAATATATCAAAATCAAAGCCGGATCCGGAGGTGTTTTTAAAGGCGGCGGAATTTTTAAGCATACCGCCGGACAAAAGTCTTGTAGTGGAGGATGCAAAAGCCGGAATACAGGCAGCGAAAAGTGGAGGCTTTGATGCGGCAGGATTAGGAGAAGCAGGAGAGGATAAGATGGCGGATTATGCGCTTAAATCTTTTAAGGAACTGCTGAAGATTATGATATAAAAATATGGAGATGAGAAAATGATGGATTTAAAGCAGGCGCCTTTTCATTTATGTGATGCGGATATTGTCTGGGTGGAAAAGACACTGGAGCAGATGACGCTGGAAGAAAAGATCGGGCAGCTTTTCTGCCCAATTGGTTATTCTACGGAGCCGGAGTATTTAAATATGCTGCTTGACTTTCATATTGGAGGATTATTTTTCAGGGATGGAGCAGGCAGAGAAATGCGGGATACTTTTGCATATGCCCAGGAGCATTCAAAAATTCCTTTACTGATTCCCTCTAATCTGGAGGCAGGCGGAGATGGCGCGGCTACAGATGGGACGCCCTATGGGAAACAGATGGCATGTGCGGCGGCAGGGGATAAAAAATATGCATACCGGCTGGGAAAAATTGCCTGTACAGAGGCAGCAGCGCTTGGAATCAACTGGGCGTTTGCACCTGTAATTGATATTGATATGAATTATCATAATCCAATTACCAATATAAGGACCTATGGGGATGATCCAGATATCGTCTGTGAATTTGCGGGAGAATATATACGTGCTGCCAGAGAAAGCAACATGGCAGTTTCCATTAAACATTTTCCGGGAGACGGGGTGGATGAAAGAGATCAGCATCTGCTTACTTCTGTCAACAGCCTGTCCATAACCCAGTGGGATGAAAGTTTTGGAAAGGTGTATCAAAGGCTGATTAATGAAAGCGCATTAACCGTAATGGCAGGGCATATTGCAATGCCTGCCTATCAGGAATTTTTTAACAGCACCACTGGGAAAAAGCCGGTTCCGGCATCATTGTCAAAGGAACTGTTAAACGGGTTGCTGCGTGGAAAATTGGGATTTAACGGGCTGATTATTACGGACGCCACGCCTATGGTAGGATTTACAGCCGCAATGGCAAGGCATTTGTCAGTGCCCACAGCAATAGAAAATGGCTGCGATATGTTTTTATTTAACAAGGATTTGGCGGAAGATTATCAGTTTATGATGGAGGGGTATCAAAAGGGCATTTTATCGGAAAAACGTCTGCTGGAGGCCAACAGAAGGATACTTGCTTTAAAAGCTGCGCTGCATCTTCATGAAAAAACCGCCGCACATGCATTGGTGCCTAAAGAAGATACCCTTACAGTATTAAAATGCAGCCAGCACATAAAATGGACACAGGAGCTGGCAGATCAGGCAATTACGCTGGTAAAGGATACACAGAATTTGCTTCCGGTCAATGCGCAGAAGTATCCAAGGATTCTGCTTGAGATTTTAGGCGATTTTCCGTCAAATGATAGAGTTCTTAATCAGGTGAAGGAAGAATTGGAAAAAAGAGCCTTTCAGGTGTCTATTTATCAAAAAGAAAATTTTGAAATGGGTGTGGACAATGTAAAAAACTTTAAGGAGAAATATGATCTTGTCATTTACATAGGTAATGTTGAAAATGCAAGCAATATGACCACCAGCAGGTTGAATTGGTATACCTTTTGGGGACAGGGGAATAATGTGCCCTGGTTTGTGGATGAGGTGCCCACATTGTTTATCAGCGTGGCCAATCCCTATCATTTGCTGGATGTGCCTATGATCAAAACCTACATCAACTGTTACTCTAATAATGAATATTTTTTAAAGGCGGTAATAGGCAAAATAACAGGGGAAAGCTTATTTAAAGGGAAAAGTCCCATTGATCCCTTTTGCGGGAGAGAAGAACTTTCCTGCTAAAAAGACAGGAATGAATAAGTTGGCCGGCAGAACGTGGTGGTGCTTGATGTGAAGGGAAGGAAGCAGCATGAAAAGAGGGCATATGGCAGTAGAACATTTAAGGGTAAATCATTTGGAAAATCCCCTTGGATATGATTTTTCTTATCTCACATTTTCATGGAGAATATTGGCGGAAGGAGCAGTATGCTCCTATAAAGTGCGGATGATTGTATCTCTTAAAGAGAGCATGGACTGTCTTGTTTATGACAGTGGAGAGCTTGAAGATTACAGGTATTGTCAGATAGAAGCCTCCCTTTTGCCAAAACCAAGAACACGCTATTTCTGGAAAGTGATGGTAAAATGCGCCAAAGAGGAATGGGTGGAGAGTGAGACTGCCTGGTTTGAGACAGCCAAGATGGAAGAAACGTGGAATGCCTGCTGGATTACAGCGCCGGAAGACAGAGAGCACATGCCTGTTTTGTATAAGGATTTTACGATACAGGGGAAGTTATCGGAGGCAAGACTTTACTTTTTTGGCGCCGGATTGTATGAAATTGAGGTGAACCAGGAAAAAGCAGGTGACGAATACCTTCTTCCCGGGTACCATTCTTATGACCTTTTACAGGAATATCAGACTTTTGACCTGACAGGCCTTTTACAGGAAGGTGAAAACCGTATCAGCGTTCTTCTTGGAGAGGGATGGTATAAGGGGAGATTTGGCTTTGATGACGAGTACTATGATCTTTATGGAGATAGGAAAAAATGTATCGGAGAGTTATTTTTAACTTATGAAGATGGTAGAAAAGAGCATATTTTTACGGATGGCACATGGCAGGCATTCAGAAGCTGCATTGGGACAAACGGAATCTACGACGGAGAAGTGCAGGATGATACCATAGAGCCTGTGTGGCTGCCAGTTTCTGTTTTGGATGAAAGTACGGACCTGCTGGAGGCAAGAACAAGTCCGCCTATCCGCAAAGTGCAGGAGTTTCTGCCGATTTCCGAAACAGGAGAAGGAGAATCTCTTGTACTGGATTTTGGAGAGAGCATTACAGGATGGGTGGAGTTTTGCGGAACACTGAAAAAGGGACAGAAGATCAGATTACAGTATGGTGAAGTGCTTCAGGAAGGGAAATTTTATCGGGATAATTTAAGAACTGCCAGAGCAGAATTTGTCTACATTTCAGATGGAAGAGAAAAGACAGTACGTCCTCATTTTACCTATTATGGATTTCGGTATGTGAAGGTAGAAGGAATTGAGAAAGTGCAGAAACTTCGGTTTAAGGCATATCGAATTATGTCGGATTTGGAACAGACCGGAACCATTCAAACATCCAATGAAAAGGTTAACCAATTGTTTGAAAATACAATCCGTTCCCAGAAGTGCAATTTTCTTGATATACCTACAGACTGTCCGCAGAGGGATGAACGTATGGGGTGGACGGGAGACGCCAATATTTTTGCCCGTACTGCATGTTTTCATATGGACAGTGCAGCTTTTTTCAGGCATTACACGAAGAGTTTATATAAGGAGCAGAAATTGTTAAATGGTGCGGTGCCATTTTTTGTGCCAAGGCCTAAAGTTCCGGTTCGGGAAAACACCAATCCATTTTACATTGACAGTGGCGTATGCGTGTGGGGGGACGCAGCGGTTATGCTGCCCTGGATGTTATTTCAATACTATGGAGATTATTCATTACTTAAGGAGCAATATCCTATGATGAAAGCATGGGTGGAATATGTAAGCGGGCGAGTGAAAGAAAATGCGGTGCCTTATTTATGGCAGAATGACAGGCAGTTGGGGGACTGGCTTGCCCTTGATAACGGAGACTTAAATAATCCTGTTGGAAAAACTGACACCTCTCTTCTTGCATCCGCCTGTTATTACTGGTCGGCCTTAACCCTTGCAAAGGCGGGAGAAGCGTTAAAGCTTTCAGAGGCGGAAAAGTATGAAAAGCTGGCGAAAAAGATTAAGGAGGCTTTTTTCCAGTTTTACTTTGAGTCAGACGGAGAACTGAAAACGGAAGCAACACAGACCGCCTTTGCCTTTCTTTTATTTATCGGCCTGTATCCTGAAAAGGGAAAAGAAAAATTAATTGAAAATTTGAGGGAAAAGATAAAGGAAAATAAGGGACATTTAAATACAGGATTTGCAGGTACTCCGGTATTATGCCCTGCTTTATCGGAAAACGGTTTAAATGAGACTGCCTATGATCTGCTGCTGAACGAGGAGTATCCGGGCTGGCTGTATGAGGTAAATTTAGGAGCAACAACGGTATGGGAGAGATGGAATTCATTAGGAGAGGATGGGAAAATCAGCGGAACAGGAATGAACAGCCTCAATCATTACGCTTATGGAAGCATTGCAGACTGGATGTACCGATATATGTGCGGCTTTATGCCGGATATGCAGGCAGGGGTTCCAATGCTGATAAGGCCTTTGCCGGATAAACGCTTTTCTTATGTAAAGGGAAGCTGGGATTCTGTTTATGGTACATACGAAAGTGAATGGATTTATCAGGAGGAAAGAGGATTTGAATATAAGATTAAAATACCCTTTCCTGCAAGCGCAAGGGTAGTTTTTCCCAATGGGAAAAGCCATATTCTAAAATGTGGCAGTTATTGTTTTGATAATAATGGAGAATGTCTATGAAAAAAATTGCTTCTGTTCAGGTAAAAGTTATGATATGCATGATTGCTGTTTTGACAGCAGTGGTGTTCAACATAGTGTTTTCAATGACAAATTTAAATCGAATCAAACAGTCCAGCTCAGAAATGATGCAAAATTATATGCAGATACAAAATCTTTATGGTTCAATAGAAAAGAAAGCGGAAAGCGTTGCGCTTTGTCTTCACAGCGCACAGATGGAGGTGGAAGAAAATATTCACCGGGTGCTTATGATGAATCGCATGATTTCCGCAATCTGTGTTTTGTGTGTTATACTTACTATTTTCATTATGCAGAAATATCTTCTTAATCCGATTAAGAACGTAAGTGAAAGATTGCTCCGGATCGCAGGGGATATTGCAGAGGGAAAAGGCAATCTGACAGAAAGAATTCCGGTAAAACATGCAGATGAAATCGGTAGAATGCAAAGAAGTACCAATCAACTGTTGGAAGCATTTTACAATGTGATTGCACAGGTAAAGGAAAGCGCATTACATATTGAGGTTTCTGCCGGTAAGATGGAATATCAGGTGGAGATATCAAATGATAAAATAGGAGGACTTTCTTCTGTTATGGAGGAGTTGACGGCGGCCAGTCAGGAGATTGCTGTGCTTACCAGACAGATGAATGAGAAAATGCATGAGATTACAAAGGAAACAAAAGAAATTTCAGGCGAGGTGAATCACGGAACCCGGTTTTCAGCGGAATTAAGGGAGAGGGCAGAATTTATCAGACAAAAGACCTGGCAGAGTAAAGAAAGAACAGAGAATACTGCAAATGATATTAAGGCTGTTATGGAAAAAAGTATCAGGGACAGTGAGAATATTAACAAAGTTGCCGGGCTTACGGACGCCATTTTGGAAATTGCGGCAAAGACAAATCTGCTGGCATTAAATGCTGCAATTGAAGCAGCAAGGGCAGGAGAGGCAGGAAAGGGATTTGCAGTAGTCGCAGATGAGATACGGGCATTGGCAGATAACAGTAAAAAGAATGCAGGCGCAATACAGATTTTAAACAATCAGGTAATAGAAGCGGTACATGCGCTCTGTAAGTGCAGCCAGGATATGCTGGGCTTTATCCATCAGGATATCATGGAAGATTACAAAAACTTTGAAATGATGACAACACGTTATTTAGAAGATGCGGACACTGTAGCGGAAATCATGGGAAATATACAGGGAAGCGTCAGACAGATGAATAACAGGATTTGCAGCATCAGCGAAGGAATTGAAGGAATTTCCACATCCACCAAAGAAAGCGCATCCGGCATTCAAAATGCGACGGATAATGTGATTGAAATTTCCAATATGGCAGAGGGGATTTATCAGGAAACATGCAGTAATAAGCGGGCATCTGCCGACCTTAAAGGTGTTTCTGCGGGATTTGTGGTGTAGATAATAAAAAATGCCAGACTATCTCACATGGCAGTGCGGCAGAGATTTTGGTATCATTTATGTTGCAGGCTAGGGTAAAGTTTATGTAGGAAAACAGAATAGAAAGAAATAGGAAAGCACCTTTTTCTGTGTTAGGATTTGATTG
>VSNT01000001.1 GCA_009774465.1 Lachnospiraceae bacterium | reverse complement strand
ATTTTTAGGATATGATAATTGGGGCGATTTATTAAAAAAAATAGATGATGGCAGTGCTCATCTATATGAGAACAGAATTATTAATTTCTCAAGCCATTCAAAGCATTCCAGTGATGAAGTGATTGATTTGACGGATAATGACAAACGTGTTTTGGCATTTTTGCTAAGGAAAATAAAAGAAATATATAACTTTAAATAATCTTGAAAGATATTTTGAAGGGGATAGAGTCAATGTATGAATATAATTCGATTGCAGAATCCAATAATTTTATTGTTTTAGATAAATATGAAAAGTATGTATCATGCGTGCGTGAATCATCTGTTTATCAGACGGAGACATCTCTTGAACAGGAATTTATACAAGACCTGGTCAATCAGGGTTATGAATATCTGCCAGATTTAACGACACCAGCAGCAATGTTTGAAAATGCACGGAAACAGTTGCAGATTCTTAATGATGTTCAGTTTACTGATTCAGAATGGACAAGATTTTGCGAGGAATATTTAGATAAGCCAAGTGATAACCATATTGATAAGACACGCAAAATTCATAATGATTATATTTATGATTTTGTATTTGATGATGGCCATATAAAAAATATTTACCTTGTAAAAAAAGAAGATAAAAATATAGCGAAAAATAAAGTACAGGTTATTTCTCAATTTGAGCAGAAAGGAACACAAGCTAATCGATATGATGTTACGATCCTCGTGAATGGTTTACCACTTATCCAAGTGGAGTTGAAGAAGCGGGGAATAGCTATACGAGAGGCTTTTAATCAGGTAAATAGATATAGTAAGGAAAGTTTTAATTCAGACAACTCTTTATATAAGTATTTGCAACTTTTTGTGATTTCTAATGGAACAGATAGTCGTTATTTCGCAAACACGACAAAGCGGGATAAGAATAGTTTTGATTTTACAATGAATTGGGCAAAAGCAGATAATACTCTGATTAAAGACCTGAAAGACTTTACTGCAACTTTTTTTCAAAAAAATACTATATTGAAGGTTTTGTTTATATATTCAGTATTTGACTCAAGCGATAATTTATTAATTATGCGTCCTTATCAAATTGCGGCTGCTGAAAGAATCTTATGGAAAATAAAAAGTTCATATATTGCTAAAAAGTGGGGAACGATTGAAGGTGGGGGATATATTTGGCATACGACAGGTTCTGGTAAGACGCTTACCAGTTTTAAAGCGGCACGTTTAGCAACAGAACTTGAATTTATAGATAATGTTTTTTTTGTGGTTGATAGAAAAGATTTGGATTATCAGACAATGAAAGAATATCAGAGATTTTCTCCTGATAGTGTTAATGGCTCAGAGAATACATCAGGATTAAAGCGTAACATTGAAAAAGATGATAATAAAATTATTGTTACTACCATTCAGAAACTAAATAATCTTATAAAAGCTGAAAGGGATTTGGAAGTCTATAATAAACAGGTAGTATTTATATTTGATGAGGCTCATCGTTCGCAGTTTGGTGAAGTGCAAAAAAATATCAAAAGGAAATTCAAGAAATATTATCAATTTGGATTTACCGGAACTCCAATATTTCCTGAAAATGCATTGGGAGCAGAAACCACTGCAACCGTATTTGGACGCGAATTACATTCGTATGTGATTACTGATGCAATCAGAGATGAAAAGGTTTTAAAATTTAAAGTTGACTATAATGATGTTCGACCTAAATTTAAGTATATTGAGATGGAGCAAGATGAGAAAAAACTGTCAGCAGCAGAAACAAAAGAAGCATTGCTGCATCCTGAAAGAATAAAAGAAATTTCTCAATATATCTTGAATAATTTTAGAATAAAAACGCATCGTTCTTATATTGGTGCAAAAGGATTTAATGCAATATTTGCTGTAAGCAGTGTTGATGCAGCAAAACTTTACTATGAATCGCTTAATACATTACAGAAAGATAGTAACAGACCATTAAAGATAGCTACAATTTTTTCTTTTATTGCTAACGAAGAACAAAGCGCAATAGGAGAAATTCAGGATGAAACTTTTGAACCTACAGCAATGAATAGCAGTGCGAAGGAGTTTTTAGCAGCAGCGATTAATGATTATAATAAAATGTTTCAAACAAGTTTTGGAGTGGAAGGCAAAGAATTTCAGAATTATTATAGAGATTTAGCTAATCGCGTAAAAAACCAGGAAGTGGATTTATTGATTGTAGTTGGCATGTTTTTGACAGGGTTTGATGCACCGACACTTAATACATTGTTTGTGGATAAAAATCTTCGGTATCATGGTCTGATGCAGGCGTTTTCCAGAACGAACCGTATATATGATTCGACAAAAACATTTGGAAATATTGTTACATTTAGAAATTTAGAGCAAGCTACAATTGATGCAATCAAGTGTTTTGGAGATGACAATACAAAGAATATTGTTCTTGAAAAAAGTTATGGGGAATATATGGAAGGATTTAAAGATACTACTACAGGCGAGGCTTGCCGTGGTTATATAGATGTAGTAAAGGAGTTGTCTTCTCGTTTCCCCAATATTGAAGATATTGTTACTGAAAAGGATAAAAAAGAGTTTGTCAAGTTATTTGGTGAATATTTAAGGATAGAGAATATTTTACAAAATTATGATGAATTTACTATTTTAAAAGAACTTCAGTTAATTGATTTAAGTGATTCGAAAGCAATTGATGAATTTAAGGCAACACACTTTGTTAGTGATAAAGATATTGAGCGTATGCAATTAATAGATATACCGAAAGAGAGGGTCATTCAGGATTATCGTTCTACGTACAACGATATTCGTGAATGGCTTCGTCGGGATAAGGAAGGGAGAAAAAAAGAAGATTCAATAATTGATTGGGATGATGTCGTATTTGAGGTGGATTTGTTAAAATCGCAAGAAATTAACTTGGATTATATTCTTGAATTAATTTTTGAAAAAAATAAGGATGTAAAAGATAAGACGGATTTAGTAGAAGAAATACGCCGAATAGTACGTTCCAGTACCGGAAATCGTGCAAAAGAAAGTTTGGTAGTAGACTTTATTAAACGGACAAATTTAGACGAGATTCAAGATAAAGCCAGCATCATAGATGCATTTTTTACATTTGCACAAGAAGAACAAAGAAAGGAAGCTGAAGAATTAATAAATGAAGAACAACTTAACGTAGAACCAGCAAAACGATATATTCTTGCTTCCTTAAAGAAAGAATATGCCAGTGAAAATGGGACGGATTTAAATGAGATTCTTCCGAAAATGAGTCCACTTAATCCTAAATATCATACTAAGAAGCAAAGTGTGTTTGAAAAAATATCTGGATTTGTAGAGAAATTTAAGGGTGTGGGTGGAGGAATTTAATTAATAAAGGAAGCTGGGGTAAACGGTATCTGGAGCGGTTTGAAATGCAGACAGAAAATCAATTTTGAGGGGAAAGGCAGGATTTATTATGGATGAGCGTTTAAAAAAACAACTGGAATTTATCCTGGAGATAGATAAGGAAAAAAGTATTTTTCGTCAGACGCATTTATCAGATCACGGAAGAAATGAAAATGATGCGGAACATGCATGGCACATAGCAATCATGGCATACCTTCTGAAAGAATATTCCAATGAGAAAATCGACATTGGAAGAGTAATGATTATGTGTCTGATTCACGATATAGTAGAAATTGATGCCGGCGATACCTATGCCTATGACATTGAGGGGATGAAAACAAAGAAGGCCCGCGAGGATGCGGCAAGGGAGCGGATTTATTCCCTTCTGCCGGATGACCAGAAAAAGGAGCTGCAGAATATTTTTGATGAGTTTGAGGAAGGTAAGACGCCGGAAGCAAAATTTGCCCATGCAATGGACAATTTGCAGCCATTACTGCTAAATACCAGCAATGATGGCAGTGACTGGATAGAGCATCAGGCAGTGGCAGACCGGGTGTATGCAAGACATAATAAAACGAAAGAAGGATCGCAGAAGCTGTTTGAACTGACAGATGCACTGATTAAAGAGCATATTAAAAAAGGAAATATCAGAACATGAAAACAGATGCCAGTAAACCTAAAAGCATCAAAGAAAATAATGTACGTCTTATTCTTACGAGAATGTATGAGAATAAAGAAATGACTGCGCAGAGGCTGTCCTGAACCTCCAGAATGCGGAATATCTTTCCGGTAGTCTGTCAGAAAGGAAAAGCATTGGCATCTCCAGTATTCTTTCCGTCTGCAGAAAATATGGCGGAAATCTGGATTAGAAAATAGAAACTGAAATCTGTTCCGTCTGTGTCGTTCTGAATTTATGAAATCTGTCAATACATCCTCAATAGTAAACCGAGATTCCCTCTTGGACGGGAATCTCGGTTTACTATTGAGGTTTTTAAAATTTTTCAACCAAATTTCCCTGAAAACTGACCAATTTTCTCAAAACCGATTTTTTGAGCGGCTTTTTGCTATAATACATACGTAAGATAAAATTGGATTCAATAAAGATACAAATGCGGGGTGTAAACATGACAGCAGAACAGAATGAGATTATTCCACGGATTTTGCGTGATATGAATGACGGTGTCCTGGTGGTGGACATGCATGGGAAAATTATCTATATCAATGGCAAGGGGTGTGGCATGCTTGGCGTGGATGAGAGTGTGTCCGGAGAGAACTATAGCAGGGTGTTTCTGGAAAACGAGACAAATGAGATCAATGACGGATTTCATCAGTTTGTTTTGGATGCCATTTATGACAAAGAGAATACGCATACCGGAGAGGTTTTCCATCAGGCGAAGAATCAGGAACTGAAGTCTTTTCGCCTTATTTCGTCTTTTCTGTATGGGGAGGATGGCATTAAAAAAATAGGCATAGTAGTGGTATTTTCGGATATTACCGAGGTGGCCAAATTGAACAGGCAGCGCAGGGAAGCTTCCACGGTGTTTTCCGTGTTGATGATCTGCGTGTGCGTTTATCTGTTTCTATGGAGTCTTCTGCGCTATCTTGGAATAGAGCCGCCGGGGCATGTTATGAGTCTGATGATTGAGGGAATTTCCATCATCATGTTCATTATTATTCTGAAAACTACCAGCTTTTCCATTCGGGATATAGGGCTTAAGGTTGTAAATATAAAGAAAACTTTTGTGCCGGACATTGCAATTACGGTGGCAGTAAGCGTCCTTTTGGTAATTGGCAAGATTGGCATTCTCAGGATTGCGCCTGGCTTTTTTCCGGAAGGAGCCCCATTCTGGGACTGGAGCGTGGGCACCTTTGCAGATGTTATTTATCCCCTTACTGTGGTTTTGCAGGAGTTTTTGGCAAGGGGCGTGATGCAGGAAAACCTGAACCGTATTTTCACAGGAAAATATGCTGGGCTTTTGTCCATTGTGGTATCAGCCCTTGTGTTCGGCGTTCTCCATATCGCTTATGGACTCCCTTATATGCTGGCAGCATCGCTGCTTCTTGGCGTTATGGGAATTTTCTACCATAAGCAGGGAAATATCTGGGGCTTGTGTATTATTCATTATGTACTGGGGGAGGTGGCAACATTTTTGCGGTATTTGATTTGATTATTACACCATTTAATTGGGCATGGTGGGGCGTTCTGTTGCTGGTTTTTCTAATGGCTGTCATCCTGTGGAGACTTCGGCGGGGAAAAAGAAATTGGAAATTCCTATCGTTTTTGGGGATACTTGTAACAATTTATCTGGCGGTTTACAAAACGCTTTTGGCTTTCTGTTCAGATTTTGATTTTCATGTATGGAATGAGCTTCCATTACAACCTTGCAATTTAATTGCCATCCTTACAATTTTTTCCGCTGGGATGGGGGAATCATGTATAGGTAGGAGCGTAAAGGGACTTTGCTTTTATGGGGGAATCGTGTTCGGGACAATTGCTATGGTGATGCCAATAGACGGATTTTCGAACATTCCCTTGTTTTCCATAAAGGCTTTGGGTTATTTTGGGTTTCACGCTCTGGTGGTAGTTCTGGCTGTCAGTTTTGCTTCTATGGGGATATATCGTCCATGCATAAAGGATATTCCCGGGATACTGTTTTTGTTTGTCCTTATGGGTGGCCTGGCACATGGAGTGAACCATCTACTGCGCATGACGGTATATCCGGATGCCAACTATTTCTTTACATACGGTTTAGAAGGCAATGTAGTAATGGATGCTTTGACAGGGATGATACCGATTGAATTTTTGTGGATGATGCCGCTTGTCCTGCTGATGGCTGTGCTATGCGTGTGCATCACGGGGATTGTGGGCGTACTGAATAACTTGATGCAGTAATGTATTTATAAAATGAGTAGAAAAGATTGTCAG
Source organism: Lachnospiraceae bacterium (assembly GCA_009774465.1). Lineage (GTDB taxonomy): Bacteria > Bacillota > Clostridia > Lachnospirales > Lachnospiraceae > Suilimivivens. The sequence goes on along the minus strand of VSNT01000001.1, from coordinate 90,340 downwards.
GAAATGAAGCTAATTTGTTTCCTGACAATTTTTTTGAATTATTTTTAAAATACTGTTGACCTTATACTAAGTATATCCTTTATAGTAAGGGTACGGAAAGGAGGAAACGGATGAACATTCAGGAGCTGGAAAGTAAATGCGGCGTTACAAAACAGAATATTCGTTTTTATGAGAGGAAGGGGCTGCTTCATCCAAATAGAAATTTAGAAAACAACTACAGGGAATATGATATGGAAGATGTAGAAAGGCTTCAATCTATTAAGATGATGCGGAAGATAGATGTCTCAATTGAAGATATCCGAGAAGTGCTGGAAAAAAGACTTCCTATGGAAGACTTAATGCAAAAGCACCTTGAGGAACTTGAAAACAGAAGAAAAGAACTGGATGCCGGAGTCAAAATCTGCAAAAAACTGCTTCATACACAGTTTGAGGAGCTGGATACATCAGCAGTTCTTAAGGAAATGGACGAAATGGAAGCGAAGGGGGGAAAATTTATGAAAATTGTGGATGATTATAAGGAATTTACAAAAATGGAGCATAAAAGGAAATTCAGCTTTGTACCGGATAATATGGCTTTGAAACCGGAAGAATTTTCAGAGGCGCTGCTTACTTATGCAAAAGAAAATGATTTAAATCTTGTAATTACCAAAGAAGGGTTGTATCCTGTTTTTGAGATCGATGGAGTAGAATACACAGCAGAAAGGACCTTTGGACGTTTTGGAGCAATTATTCATTGTCAAATGACGCATCCGGAGGAATTAGAAGAATTTGCCCCTGTCTCGGAAACGCGCAGAAAATGGTTTAAAATAATTAAAGTGGCATGGCTCCCGCTTTGCCTGCTTTTATTCCTTATGATTACCAGGGGAAGCATTGTAGCGGGACTCATTGTAGGAGTTGTATTACTTCCGTTTTTGGTATGGGCATTTCGAAGTTAAAAATTATGCGTGAACAAAATTATTTTCAACAATCATTATCAAATTTTACCCTGGAAGCTGCCAGTGGCGGAGCAATCCGCCATCTGGCAGATTTAAGCCTGTCAGCAAAACAGATCAGCGAAAAATTAACCTTTCCCACACCTTTTGAGGTGGTAAAAAGGATACTATGGCAGCATCTTATTGATACGAAGGTAGTACTTTTAGAAGAGCCGGGGAGTGGAAAACAATATGAAAAGCCGGTTTATACGGTAGATCACGATAAGTTTGGAAGAACCAGCTTTCGGCTGATAACTCCGGAAAGCAAAACTGTCGAAAAAATCAGTTGGAGAGAGCCGGCAGATTTTTTTGCATGGAAAGGACATGGAGGCAGGGCGGAGGAATTGGCGCTTCTTCTGGCCGAAAAATGTAAGGCAAACGGTGAAAAAGAGGCTTATGTTTCCTGCAGTTTTGGGCTGTGCAGTGGGAACACAGGGGGAAATACTGCGCAGCATGATGCAGAAAATACCGAAAAACACACAAAAGAGTATGCTGCAGTAATGGAAGCGTTGAATGAAAAGCAGAGGGAGTATATTTCAGGTCTTTTATGGGAGCCTGCGATCTGCTACCACAGGCTGGATGGGCGTATGCGGGAGATTATAGTAAGACTCTATGCTGCCGGTTTATATCATGGAAGCTGCTATTTTTTGAAATTGAAAGAAAAGATAGAAATTTAGTTTGATAAAAAGGATGATTTGGGAAACCCTATGGGATATGAAGAAAATAAGATTATCCCATAAATTTGATTATTATGTGCTGCTCTTTTTTTCCATTGCCCATTTAGGATGGCTTTGGGAGGTGGCGTTGTATTTTTTTACAGAACATGCATTTATAAACAGAGGCGTATATAGAGGCCCCTATCTGCCAATTTACGGTGTTGGGGGACTTTTATTATGTCTCTTTTTTGGTTCCATGAAAAAGAAGCCTTTCAGGGTGTTCATGTTTTCCACAATCATCTGCAGCATATTGGAATACCTTACAAGCTTTTTTCTGGAGAGACGTTTTGGAATCAAGTGGTGGGATTACGAAGGCCATTTTTTGAATATCAATGGACGGATCTGCCTGGTCGGAGCAGCAGCCTTTGGAATTGGAGGTGCGGCATTGGTATGTCTGTATCTGCCCTTTTATGAAAGGCTGTACGATAAAATATCGGCAGGATGGCGGATTGCCATATGTCTTTTTGCTTTGGCAGTTTTCATAGCAGATGGGGCATATTGCGCCATGAGGCCGAATGTGGGAGCCGGAATCAGTTTTCCGTAGTCTTTTAGATTTTCCAGAGACGCTGCTGAAAAACTTCATTTGCAACAATGGCGGCAGAGCCGATAAGCGGCGCATTTCCGCCTAATTGTGAGTGAAGTATTTTTATGTCTTCCGAGGAGGAGCGGAGAAAATGGCGCAGCCTGGTGCCAAGCATTTTTTCTATGATGTCTGAGCCATGATCATAATTATATCCTACGATAATCGTAGAGAAGTCCAGAAGTGTCAGTACATTGGCAAGGGCATGGGCAAGATAGCCGCAAAATTCATCCAGGGCAGCTATGGCAATAGGATCTTTGTCTGAAGCAAGACTTAAAATCTGATTCCAGTCCGGATTTTTTATTTTATGAAAGGGAGATTCTTTAAAAATTGGCAGAAGCTGCGATATCTTATCCTGCATTTGATTTAAATTTGCATATAATTCAAGACACCCGGTATTTCCACAAGTGCATTTAGGACCGTTAAAATTAATAGAGGTGTGCCCAATCTCACCGCTTTGTCCCGAAAAGCCGGTGAAAAGACTGCCGTTTAATATAAAACTTAAGCCAATTCCGTTTTCAATATGCAGGTACATAAAATCATCATAGGGAATCCCTCTTCCATAGAGCTTTTCCGCCAGTCCGCCGGCATTTGCATCCTGGACCAGATAAGTGGAGAGTCCGGTGTGTTCTTCAAAGGCAGACACAATGGGAAGGTTTTCAATTCCATAAAAATCGGGAGGGTTTAAAATACATCCGGTGATATTGTTGATAGGACCTATGCAGGAGATGCCGCATCCGATAATCTGCCTTTGTGAGTGAGAAATTATGGAATCTGTCATTTTAAAAAGTAAAGCAAGCAGGCTTTCAGCAGTCAAACTCTGGGGAAAAAGTATTTTTTCCATATCAATGATTTCTCCTGATATATTGGTAAGAACAGCCTGGCAATAGTTGCGCTTAATTAAAACCCCTAAAATACAGGGAGAAGTGGAGGAAAGTTTTAAATAGACAGGATGACGTCCCAGACTGCCATTAGGATTTGCCCGGGATTCTTCCTGGGAAAGAATTCCCTTTTTAAGGAGAGTGGAAACATGATTACCTACAGCCATTTTACTAAGGCCGGTTATATTTGCCAGATCCGTTCTGGAAACAGGACGCCTGGAAGTTGCAATCAGGTGTACAAGCATAATATCGATAGAACTGCTTAAGTCGGAAGTAGTTTCGGGTATTTTCATGAATTCACCTCACAAAAATTTTAAGTACTTTACAGATTGATTATAGAATGATTTGGTCAGGAAAACAAGCAATTAGTAAATCTAATTTATTTAAATATACTAATCAAAGCGAAAAAAGAAAATTACAAGACTGCAGAGAGAAAATTGATTGTAAAAAATACACAAAAAACTAAAAGAATTTGAACTAAATTGAATAAAATAAATAATTGGGATAGGATATAAATAAATAATATATACAAAAAGATTTAGAGAACCTCAGGGAATGAAGCAGAGGAGGTGAAAAAAGTGGGAGAGAGGTTCATAGGAATCGATATCGGAGGTACCAAATGTGCAGTGGTACTTGGAGATGAAAATGCGCATATTCTGGGTAAAATAAAGTTTAAGACCACCACAGTGACAGAAACGCTAAGCCAGATGATGAAATTTACGGAAAGTTTTATGGAACCGGAAGTAAAGGCTATTGGCATAAGTTGTGGAGGGCCGCTGGATGATAAGGAGGGAGTAATTCTTTCGCCCCCTAATCTGCAGGGATGGGACAGAATTCCAATTACACAGCTTCTGACGAAACAGTTTCATGTGCCGGTTTATTTGAAAAATGATGCGGATGCGTGTGCTATTGCAGAGTGGAAATATGGAGCAGGCAGAGGATGCCGGAATGTAATCTTTCTTACATTTGGTACAGGAATGGGAGCAGGGCTTATTTTAAATGGCGGATTGTATTCCGGAACCTGCAATATGGCCGGTGAGATTGGACATATGCGGATTTATGAAAAAGGCCACATCGGTTACGGAAAGGAAGGTTCTTTTGAGGGATATTGCAGCGGTGGAGGCATTGCACAATATGGCCTGGGAGATGCCAGGGTACTGCATGAGAAGGCTCTTGCAGGGGATCAGGCAGCAATCAGGCTGTTTGAAAAGATTGGGGAAGATCTGGGAAAAGGAGTTGCAGTATTACTGGATCTTTTAAATCCGGAAGTGGTTATTATTGGTAGTATTTATACCCGTGCCAGAGAGTTTATGGAACCTTCTATGCAGAAGGTATTGAAAAAAGAGGCTTTGCAGGCAAATCTGGAAAGTGCCAGAATTGTTCCCTCACAGTTGGGAGAGCAGCTGGGTGATATGGCAGCGTTGGGAGTAGCCTCTTACGGGTAAACTTTGAGGTATTACTTTGAAAATGAAATTGGAAGGAGAATGAGAAATGAATGGAAAAAAATTATCAGCATTACTATGTGCGGCTGTACTTGTGTTTTCAGCAGCCGGCTGTGGCAAAGGCGGAAATGAAGCACTTCCTGAAAGCAGCCAGATAGCAGATGAAGAAGAAAGCCAGGTAGAAAATATGCAGGATGGAGAATTGCCGATTCAGGAAGCAGAAGGCGGTTTGGATGAAGAGACGCCGGTTACGCTTACCGTTTATGGGCCCAGTATATTTTCAAGCAGTGGGGAAACAGGAGCGGTTAATCCGGTGACAGGAAACATAACGCAGGGGTATCAGGTAGTGGTAGAGCGCTGGGAGGAGCTTCACCCCAATGTTACTTTAAATATTGAGGGAATCGGCTGGTCAGACTGGAGGGCAGCAATACAGGCGGCAGTGCTTGGAGGAGGCGTGGACATTATTTGTCATGGCGGACTGCTTCCCGTACTGTGCGAGCCATTAGACAGTTATATTGAGAAAGATCCGGATTTTCTTGAACTGCTTTACAGCATCCCCAGGTATAATACGGATGAGATGGAAGGAAGTACATTGGACAACCCCAGAATTACGTCAATTCCAAACATAGTAAATCCCGGTTTTATGATACTGGATAAAAAGATTTTTGATGACTATGGAGTGCCTCTTCCGGACGCAGATTGGACTTGGAGTGATGTAGTGTCTCTTGCAGGACAGTTGACGGGAACAGATCCTGTAACCGGCGAGAATACTTATGGATTTCTGCTTCCAAATACCGGTGGGACTGGAATGATTAAAAATCATCTGATTATTGCATCCGCCTATGATGCAGGGATAATTTCTTATGGAAGCACAGCAAAGGAAAGTACGGTTAATTTCCAGACAGAAAGCGTAACAAAAGTTTACCGGACCATCAATGATCTGGCACAGTACTGCAGTCCGGATAATGTGGAAGGTGTGGAGGGAAATTTGGTGATCCGCAGTGAGAACAACGTTGCCATGAGCTGGACGGAGAACTTTCTTCGGGACCTGCAGACAGCAAAGGAGCTGGGAGAGGAAGAAAGGTTTGTATTTCTGCCGCTGCCGGTAATCGAAGAAGGACAGTTTAAAGGATGCCCCAGCCTGTATTTGGGGGATAATAACTTTGCAATTTCAAAGGACAGTGAAAACAAAGAATGGGCCTGGGAATTTATTAAATTTATGCTTACTGATGATGTTGCAATTGCATATATGATTGATAATGGCGGAATTGTAAATACCGTTCAGGGAATGGAAATTTTGAAACAGCAGATTGGAGAGAATGATGCTTTATTACAGCAGGTATTGGAGCAGCTCCCTTCTGATTATAACAGTACCACCAACACCTATTATGATAATGTTAATTTTGGAGCAATGGGCTCTTATTTAAGCAGTGAACTGCGGGAGATGATAAAGGGAAGTATTTCCGTAGAGCAGGCGGTGGATAATACCCAGAAGGCAGTAGATGAGTATTTTGCCACATTAGAGTAGGAAAGGAAAAGATGTAGTTATGAAAAAACGCAGATGGAAAAAGACTCTGGAATGGTACTCTTTTATAGCGGTTTCGTTACTGACAGTGCTGATACTGGTATATTATCCGATGCTGACAACGATTCGTTACAGTATGTTTGACGTATCGGTAATGGGATACGGAGAGCATTTTACGGGACTTAAAAATTACCAGCTTTTAATCGGGCAGTCTTCTTTTATAAAAGCGCTGGGCAACACATTTATTATTGCGGCTTTAGGGCTTTGCACGATTCCGGCAGGTTTTCTCCTGGCTGTTTTAATTAATGGAATCGGAAAAGGAAAGCTGCAGGGATTTTTCAGAGTCGGATTCTATCTGCCCAATATTATAACAGGAGTCAGTGTGGTTATGATTCTCCAGGTGGTGTTTAAAGCAAATGACGGGCTGTTTAATAACTTTTTGTCTTTTTTGCTGCATCAGGACATTTCTATTGGCTGGCTTTCAGATGCGGCGTATGCCAAGGCCGGGGCAACGCTCATTTATTTGTGGTCTAATTTGGGATACTCCATGCTGATTAATCTGGCAAGTCTGCAGGGAATACCGGAAGAAATTTATGATGCGGCCTCAATTGATGGCGCCGGAGCACTTGCACGCTGTCTGTATATTACGATTCCCAATATGAGGAGCTGTTTTGTGTTTTTGTTTACCACAGGCATGATCAGCGGTCTTGCAAGATTTACGGACCTGTTTATTTTAGGGGGAAATAATGCTTCCGGTGTGCCGGCCGGTTCTTTGCAGACGATTATGATGTATATTTACCAGTATAGCTTTGAAAAGCTGGAATATGGCATTTCTTCGGCGGGGGCTATGGTGCTGTTTGGAGTGACCTTTATTTTTACAATGATAAGCACTGCGCTGACAGGGTTCTTTAAAGATGAAAAGTGATAAAAGGAGAGGTGGCAGATGAAAGCGGTAAAAAGAAGAAAGTGGATTACAGTAGTTATTTTATTGATTATTCTAGTTATTTTGCTTACACCCCTCTGGTGGGCAGTGGTTTTAAGCTTTGACAGGACATCAACAATGGCCCTGCCGGACTTTTCCCTTTTTCCCCATGAGGTTTCCCTGTTTAATTATGAGATGGCGGCGAAGACCATTGACCTGATTCAATATTATAAAAACACGGTTTTGATTACAGTAGTAAATACGGTTATTTCCGTATTTACAGCGCTCCTGTGCGGATACGCTTTTGCAAAGGGAAGTTTTCCGGGAAAAAAGTTGTGGTACATTATTCTTTTAAGCGTCATGATGCTTCCTTTTGAGGCAAGAATGATACCCTTATATCTACAGTATAAGTCGTGGGGACTTCTAAACACATATTGGCCTTTAATTTTGGGGAATTTCGCTTATGTGTATGGTATTTTCTTTGCCAGAAGCAATATTGCAGCCATTCCGGATTCCTTACGCGAATCGGCGCTGATGGATGGAGCGGGAGAATGGAAGGTTTTTTTCCGTATTATTCTGCCTCTGGCGAAACCGGTTATATCAACATTGGCTATTTTGCAGATTATTGCAAACTGGAATTCCTATCTATGGCCTTTAGTGGTAATAAGAAGTCAGGCCAAGCAGGTGATTTCTGTAGGCGTATCTTTGTTTAATGCGTCTCAGACGGATATTTATTATGGACCGAGAATGGCAGTGGCGGTGCTGAGTGCAGTTCCCCTTGTGATTTTGTTTTTATTTTTACAGAAATATATTGTACAGAGTATTGCGCTTTCAGGTGTGAAGCAGTAAAGCGGAAATTTTGAGTACAGAGTACTGGAACAGAAAGGATAAAAGGAATACGGGTATGGAAAATTGGAATAAAGTATTGGATGGAGAATGGAAGCTGGGAATCTGTGAAGATAAAGATTTAAATTATAATGAGATTCCGGTATGTCTTTGTGAGGCAAGAAATCAGAAATTTTTAATTATAGATGCATGTGTTCCAGGGAATTTTGAACTGGATATGCAGAAAGCCGGCCTTTTACCGGATTTATTTTTTGGAAAAAACCTGAAAAAGGCCCAGGAATTGGAGATGATACATTTATTTTATTCTAAAAAGTTTGAGCTGTCGTTAGAAGAGATGAAGAATCCACTGGAGATTGTCTTTGAGGGGATTGATACGGTGAGCGAGATTTATCTGAATGGTTTTTTGATTGGAAAGACAGATAATATGTTCATCTCCCATGAATTTCCCATGAAATATTTGTATGAAGGGGAAAATGAGATTTTTGTCCATATTTATCCGCCTGCATTAAAAATGCGTGATCAGGAGGGAGAGATGCTGTATCAGGCTTCCTGGTATCACTATGACAGTCTTTGCATCCGCAAATCCTGCTTTATGTGGGGGTGGGATATTTTTCCCAGAATTCTGTCAGGGGGAATCTGGAGAAGCTGTTTTATCCGCCAGGTAAAGGAATTTGCCATTACCCAGTGCTATTTGATGACCGACCAGCTGGCGGAAGATTACAGCAGTGCAGATCTTAAGCTCTGGTTTGACACCCGGATTGGAAGGCTGGACACCAGAGAGCTGTCTATTCTTCTTGAGGGCAAATGTGGAGAAAGCACATTTGTCAGCAGGCAGCGTATATGGAGCAAAATGGGAAAGCTGTCTATTAATCTGAAAGAGCCTTTGCTTTGGTGGCCGGCAGGAAGCGGGCAGCAGAATCTTTATCAGGTAAGAGTAAGGCTGCTTAGAGGTGAGGAAGTTTTAGATGAAAAGCATTTTAAGTTTGGGATACGGACAGTGGAGCTGAAAAAAACGAGTGTGGTTGATGAAGAGGGAAATGGGGAATTTCTTTTTATTGTGAATCACAGAAGGCTTTTTGTGAAGGGGACAAACTGGGTGCCCTTAAGTTCTTTTCCATCCAGAGGCAAAGAAAGGATTTCACAGGCTCTTGCACTTGTGGAGGATATTGGCTGTAACATGATCCGCTGCTGGGGCGGAGGTTATTACGAAGACGATTTATTTTATGAGCTTTGTGATGAAAAAGGCTTTCTGGTATGGCAGGATTTTATGATGGCCTGCGGATATTATCCTCAGAATGAGGCGTTTTGCAAAGAAATAGAAAAAGAAGCAGTAAGCGTTGTGAAAAGGCTGCGCCAGCATCCCTGTCTTGCCCTGTGGGCAGGGGATAATGAGTGTGATGAGTTTTTAAAAAATCAGACAGGCGGTTTTACCCGGAACCCCAATGAAAATGTTCTTACCAGAAAAGTGATCAGGGAAGTAGTGCGCAGGCACGATGGTATAAGGCCATATCTGCCCAGCTCTCCTTATGTGGATGAGGAGGCATATGCAAAAGGAAAGCTGCGGTATCTTCCGGAAAACCATCTTTGGGGGCCGAGGGATTATTTTAAAAGTGATTTTTATGCTAAAAGTCCGGCATGTTTTGCCAGTGAAACAGGCTATCATGGGTGTCCGTCGGTTTCTTCCATTAAAAAATTTATATCGCAGGAAGCGCTCTGGCCTTATTGGGGCAATGGAGAGTGGATTTTACATGCATCTGCGAGAGAGGATAGGGAGGATGCACCGGATGCCTATCGAATCCCCCTTATGGCGAATCAGATCAGGGTGCTGTTTGGACTGATTCCTGATACGCTGGAAGAATTTGCACTTTTAAGCCAGATTTCTCAGGGGGAGGCAATGAAGTTTTTTGTAGAGCGTTTCCGAATGGGAAAGTGGGGGAAAAGTGGAATCATCTGGTGGAATATTTTAGATGGCTGTCCCCAGTTTTCCGATGCAGTGGTGGATTATTACTTTGAAAAGAAGCTGGCGTATTTTTATATCAGGCGTTCTCAAAATCAGGTGTGTCTGATGATAGGAGAAAAGGAAGAGGAGCGTTATGGACTTTTTGGTGTGAATGACAAGGCGGAGGATGTGAATGTTTCTTTTATGGTCAGAGATGTTCTTATGGATAAGCTTTTGCTGGAAGGTGAAGCTTTGCTTTTGGCGGATTCATCTGTAAGGCTGGCGGATATAACCCTGACGGAGGAAGAAAGCAGAGAGGGCGGATTTTTACAGATTGTATGGCAGGGGAAGGGAATACGAGGAGAAAATCATTACGCAGCATGGGAAGTTCCCTGGAAGATGGAGAAATATTTAAAGGCAGCACAAAAAATCGGGCTGCTTTGTCAGGAAGGAAAGGAGAAATATTAATGCAGGATAAGCTTACGCTTTTCATAAAGGAGAACTATCAGGCAGATATCTGTGTGGCAGGCGGAGGCGTTGCAGGGTGCAGCGCAGCCCTTGCCGCTGCCAGAAAAGGGAAAAAGGTAATTTTATGTGAGAAGGAAGGATGCCTTGGAGGAGCCGCAGTGCTGGGATGTGTGGCGCCTCTTGGCTCAAAAGAAACCAGAGACGGAAGATCCTTTGGCGGTATTTTGGAGGAACTGGTGGTAAAGCTTGAACAATGGAACAGAAAGTATGCCAATGCGGATGGAAATACAATTATAAATCCCCATCTTCTGCAGCTTCTTTTAATGAAAGAATTACAGGATGCCGGTGTAAAGCTTTTGTTCCATGTAGAGCTTTGCCAATGTCAAATGTGTGAGGAAAAAATACAGAAAGCCTTTTTTCTTTCCGGTCAGGGAATCCTTGCGGTGGAAGCAGAAATTTTCATAGACGCCACGGGAGATGGAGCTCTTTTTGCGGCAGCAGGCGCTGATTACGTGACAGGCAGCGAAGAAAATGTCTTTGAGCAGCTTTTTGAAGCCGATTACAATAAAATTCATTATGAGAAAGAAGAGTCCCTTACGTCCTATGGAGAGCCGGGGGCTGTGCAGCCTGCCTCGGCAATGTTTCTTATGGGCGGGGTGGATATTGCAAAGGGAGAAAAATATTGTAACAGGCTTTTAACTTATGAAGACCTTGGCATTACAAAGGAAGAGTTTATGGCGCTGCCTTATGCGGGAAGTTCCGGTTTTGAAAAAAATGAAAATTTAATTCCGCTGCCCCAGGGGAGGATTTTGTTCTATTTAGGAACCAGGAAAGGCGAAGTAGTGGTAAATATGTCCAGAGTGCTGCAGGTGGATGTAGAAAATACGCAGGCTGTTTCAGAGGCGGAAAGGGTGACACAGCTTCAGGTTTTGTATCTGACGGATTTCCTGAAACGATTTGTGCCGGGATTTGAAAATGCATATTTTATGGAATGTTCGGTATCTCTTGGTATTAGAGAAAGCAGGAGACTTAAGGGGAAAAAGGTTCTGAAAGGACTGGATGCAATCAGATGTAAGACAGGCAGGGAGGATATTGCCTATGCCTCTTATATGATTGATATCCATGATCCCTATGGAAAGCGTAAGGCAATTGGCGGTGATTTAAAGGGGGCCTGCTTTGGAGTACCTTATGACTGTCTTGTTTCAGGACAATTGAAAAATCTGCTGGTATGCGGGCGTTGTATATCAGTAGATCATATTGCACATGCCAGCACCAGAATCCAGGGAACCTGTATTCAGACAGGGCAGGCGGCAGGAACTGCGGCAGCGGTCTGCAGCGAAGAGAAAACAGGGGTGGGAGAGATAAATGTGGCCAGTTTAAGGAAGATTCTCAGAAGTGATAAGATGTTAATTTTGTGAGCATAGGAGCGAAAGGAAATCAGAGAAAATATGACTTTATATGAAAGATATACTTGCCTGAAACCAAAAAAAGAGCAAATTGAACAGGCAGTAAACATATTAATAGCTTCTTACAAAAATGGAGGAATGCTGCTTCTTTGTGGAAATGGCGGCAGTGCGGCGGATTGCAGTCATATAACGGGAGAACTGATGAAGGGATTTTTATTAAAAAGGCCTTTGGAAGAGGAACTTATAAAAAGATTTACGGACTTTGGGGAAAGGGAAATGGGAGAAAAGCTCCAGGGGAGCCTTCCGGCTATTTCACTGGTGGAAAATAATGCGTTAATTTCGGCATTTTCAAATGATGTGGAACCTGATTACATATTTGCCCAGCAGGTGATTGGTCTGGGAAAAAAGGAGGACGTTCTTTTTGCTGTCAGTACATCCGGAAATGCAGTTAATGTGTGTAAAGCGGTGACAGCAGCAAGGGTAATAGGGATGAAAACAATTGCACTTACGGGAAGACAGGGCGGAAAACTGGCAGAGTGCGCGGAACTTGTGATACAGGTTCCGGAAGAAGAAACCTGGAAGGTGCAGGAACTGCATCTTCCGGTTTATCACTGGATTTGTGCCTGTGTGGAACAATATTTTTGGGATCATTGATTCATTTCCTCAACAAAATTACAGTTTTTTGCAGTCAGTTCCACCCAGGCAGGCTTAAAGCCGCATTTGATGGCATTCCGTACCGACCTGATATTAGACCAGGCGGCGCAGTAAAAGGGAACCTTGCCCTGCTCAAGGATGAATAGAGCCAGACGGCTTGTAAGGGCGGCGGCAATCCCTTTTTTCCGGTAAGAAGGAAGCACGTCTACGCCAATCTGCCACATCATGTCACAGTCGGCGGAGCAGCCTGCAAGAGCAATCAGCCGGCCGTTATCATAGGCGCCTATTCCAAGTACATCTTTCTCTTTTCGATCTTTGCATAAGGCGTTGCTCCAGTCTTTTGTATAAAGATTCTTAAAATCATCAGCATGAAGTATTTTCAGTTCATATTCACAGGGCAGTTTTTGAAGTTTATCCACATCAGGAAGAAAATATTCTGCCATAAAGCAGATCTTAAGGCCATATTTTTCCAGCCCTTCGTTTAAAACATGCATATTAGGTGTTTCAAAACAATGCTCTATTGGGTATTTTTCAATATAGGATGTGACCAGATCAGTCAATTGGCTGCTGGTCTGGGCTACAATATTGCTTCCATAGGAAACCAGATCACATTCCAGAGGCAGGGATAAATAGCATCTTGCCTTGGGATGAGCTTTGGATAGAACCACTACATTCGTATCCTTCATAAAATCTTCCGGTTTACAATTACAGTCATATGCGGATTGACGTAGGGCAATGTCTAAAATTTCATAATTTCCCATAAAAATTTTCCCCTCCTACTTGCTTAAATTTTACAGGACTGTTATAGTAAAGTCAAAGCATAAATTCTATCATTCATTTAAGTGATTCTAATACCTTCTTATTGATCTTAAGAAATCTATGCTTTTGTTCACCATTAATCTAAGCAGGGATTTCGAGAGAAGCAGAAATTTCCTGCACATACAAAGCGGGAAAGAGGCATAGGGAAGGATAACCTTTATGCAGAATTTCCCATAGAAGAAAGGAGATTCTGGAATGAATCAGAAAAAGTTTGAAGAACTACAGCTTAAGGATGACTTTATATTTGGCAAGGTCATGCAGAACAAGGCAATCTGCAAAAAGACACTGGAAATTCTGCTGGGGATAGAAATTGAGGAAATTACATATCCCGAAAGACAGAAAGCAATTGAAATTACTTATCAGGGCAAGAGCATCCGCCTGGATATGTATGTGGAAGATGACAGAAAGATCGTTTATAATGCGGAAATGCAGCAAAAAGGCAGCAGCGATGTAGTCATGCAATTGCCGAAACGCAGCCGGTATTATCAGGGACTGATAGACTTGAACCTGATAGAAAAAGGAGTAACATATGATAAATTAAATAAAAGCTATGTTATTTTTATCTGTACTTTTGATCCTTTTGGAATGGGAAAATACCAATATACCTTTCAGAATTTGTGCAGGGAGAACACGGAGCTTGCATTGGAAGACGAAGCAGTGAAAATATTTTTTAATACAAAGGGAAATTATGAAGATGCGCCTAAGGAGCTGGGGAAGCTTTTAGCGTATATAGAAACCAATCAGCCTGAAAGCGCATTTACGGAGGAACTTGCCCATGAAGTAACATGCGCAAAGCAAAATAAGAAATGGAGGCGCGAGTATATGAAGGAACTGATTTATTATTATGATATGAGGAAAGAAGCAAGGCAGGAAGGAAAACAGGAAGGAAAGCAGGAAGGAAAACAGGAAATTAATCAGTTGAACCAGTACCTGGCAGAGCTAAACCGCATAGATGATATCATCAGGGCATCTAAAGATGAAGAATATCAGAAGAAGCTGTTAGCAGAATTTCATACTTTTGAAGCAGGAGGCGCATAATGCTCCCTGCTTCCGGTAAAGAGTTATAGAGAATATTTTATTATATCTGTTTGAAAAAGAGCGGCTGGCAGTTAAGTATGCTGCCCCAGAGAACCGATACAATTGGAAATGTAGGATCTGATTTCTTCTTTCGGCTTTCCAAGAGCAATGGCGAGCTCACCATAAAGAGAGGACTCGGCAAGATCAAAATAGCGGCTGTCTAATGCAGTTACTTTATGGCCGGATGTGATCCTGCTTTCCTTTCGGAGATGAATGGTTTTCATTAACTGTACCCATGCTTTACTGTTATTGGATCGTATATACGTTTTGTAGGTCTGCTCCAATGTCTTTTCATCACTTAATGGAATTGTGGGAATATCCGGAATAGACCTGATCAGATTATCGGCTTCCTCACGACTCATGGCGTGGCGGAGCAGAGTGTCAGCAGTGTCCACCGGAGTATAAATGGTGCTTTTGGACGTGGATACGGGCTTTAGCAGATAGTACTTCCTGTTTTTGTCAACGCCGGAAATATTCAGTGTAGTAATGTCCTGTATGCAGCAAATTCCATTATGACCATAAACAACAAAATCACCTTTTTGAAACATGGGAAACCTCCTTTGCGAAATAGATGCTATATAATTATCTTATCAATATTTTTCCCAAAATGTTAGTATAATCTTAAGAAAAAATAAATTTTCAGCATTTTGGCATATAAAGTGATCGCGCAATTTGTACAAATTTACAAGTTTTTAACTGAAAGCGGCAGTCAATGTAGAAATAAAAGTTATAAATCACAGAAAGGAATTATATGAATATTTATCTGGTTAGACACGGAGAAACGGACTGGAATCTGGAAAGCAAAATTCAGGGACAGACAGATACGCCTTTAAATGAAAATGGAAGAAAACAGGCCAGAGAGCTGGCGGAGAAGATCAGTGCAGAGCTTTGTGAAATTGGAAGCATATATACAAGTAAAAAAAAGAGAGCTCTGGAAACAGCGGAGATTATAGGAGAAAAGTTTTCGATTGTGCCAATAATACATCAGGGGCTGGAAGAAATCTGTCTGGGCGACTGGGAGGGATATACATGGAAACAGGTTAGAGAAGTTTTTTCGGAGGAATACCAGAATTGGCATCAAAACCGGCGGTATCAAGTACCGCCCGGGGGAGAGTCTTATCAACAGCTTTTAAATCGTCTTTTGCCGGCCATTGATGATATCGCTCAAAGAGAAAAGAAGGATACTTTGCTGGTGACGCACAGCGCAGTTATTATGACATTAATGTCATATATACATGATACGCCTTTTGAGGATATGGCTAAAAATTATAAGACAGGAAATGCAGTAATCGTTGAACTGCCAAAAGAATTATTTTACAGCAGATATTTAGAAGAAGCTGCTGCTTTGAAAGGGAGCAGGACATGAAGAGGCTGGTGATAGGAATCCTGGCACATGTAGATGCCGGAAAGACAACTTTATCAGAAGGAATGCTGTATGTAAGCGGAAGTATTCGAAAGCTGGGCAGAGTGGACAAGAAGAATGCTTTTCTGGACAACTATGGACAGGAGAGGGAAAGAGGAATTACAATTTTTTCCAAGCAGGCGCTTCTTTCTGTAAATGAAACGAAAATCACGCTTTTAGACACTCCAGGGCATGTGGATTTCTCTGCTGAGATGGAGAGAACACTGCAGGTGCTGGATTATGGCATACTGGTTATCAGCGGGAGCGACGGGGTACAGGGACATACGCTTACGTTATGGAGGCTTTTAAAGCATTATAATATTCCGGTATTTTTATTTATAAACAAGATGGATCAGCCGGATACGGATAAGAAAAAAATTATAAACGACTTAAAGACCTTGCTGGATGAGAACTGTGTGGATTTTGAAGATCAGGAGTCAGAAGTATTTTATGAAAGCCTTGCAATGAGTGGAGAAGAGACGTTAGATGAATTTCTGGAAACAGGAAAGATAAATCGAAACAATATCAGGAAGCTGATAGGGGAAAGAAAAGTTTTCCCCTGTTTTTTTGGCTCGGCGTTAAAGCTTGCCGGTGT
This sequence comes from Lachnospiraceae bacterium, assembly GCA_009774465.1. Taxonomy (GTDB): domain Bacteria; phylum Bacillota; class Clostridia; order Lachnospirales; family Lachnospiraceae; genus Suilimivivens. The sequence goes on along the minus strand of VSNT01000001.1, from coordinate 74,097 downwards.
GGAAGCATTGCTTTCGGGATTGGAACTTTGTACAATGCAGAAGGAATATCCTGCTGCATTTGGCGCCAGAGTTTATAAAATAACAAGAGATCGGGATGGCAGCCGGCTGACGCATATGAAAATCACCGGAGGCAGTCTGAAAGCAAGAGAAGCTCTGTGTGGAAGGGACGGAAGCCGGGAGGAAAAAGTAAACCAGATCAGGATTTACTCAGGAGAAAAGTTTGAAACGACAACAGAGGCGGAAGCAGGTGAAATATGTGCTGTAACAGGCCTTACAGATACTTTTGCAGGGGAGGGACTTGGATATGAGGAAAAGACAGTGTATCCGGAACTTTCCCCTGTCATTTGTTACTCTGTTTTACTGCCGGACGGATGTGATGCAGCATTAATATATCCTAAATTGAAACAACTTGAGGAAGAAGAGCCTCAGATGCATCTTGTATGGGATGAACAAAATAAAGAAATTAAGATTCAGATTATGGGACAGGTGCAGATTGAGGTTTATCGTCAGTTGATACAGGAAAGATTTGGCGTGGATGTAAATTTTGGTGTGGGAAGCATTGTTTATAAAGAGACAATAGCAAGTACGGTAGAAGGCATAGGGCATTTTGAACCGCTCCGTCATTATGCGGAAGTGCATCTTTTATTGGAACCGGGGGAAGCAGGAAGCGGTCTGGAAATTCTGGCAGACTGCAGCGAAGACGTGCTTGCCAGGAATTGGCAGAGACTGGTACTGACGCATTTGGAAGAAAGGGAACATCCTGGGGTGCTGATTGGTGCACCCATTACTGATATGAAGATTACACTAAAATCAGGACGCGCACATCAGAAGCATACGGAAGGGGGAGATTTCAGGCAGGCAGTTTACCGGGCGCTTAGACAGGGGCTTATGCAGGCGGAAAGTATTCTTTTAGAGCCTTACTATGAATTTATGCTGGAGGTACCGGAAAGTGTGGTAGGGCGTGCTATGACGGATCTTGATAAAATGCATGGCAGCTTTACGCTGGAAAATACTGCGTCCGGGCAGGCAGTATTAAAGGGGATGGCGCCTATGGCTGTACTTTTAGACTATCAGAATGAAGTGACGGCATACACAAAAGGAACAGGCCGTCTTTATTGCAGTATGAAGGGATATTACCCCTGTCACAACACACAGGAGGTATTGGAAAAAAATGCATATAATCCTGCAGAAGATGTCGAAAATCCTGCAGACTCTGTTTTCTGTGCCCACGGAGCCGGCTATATTGTGGGGTGGGACAGAGTTGCAGAATTTATGCATGTGGAAAGCTGCATGAAAGAAGAAAGTGCAGTCAATGACACAAATGCAGCTATATGCACTCAAAGGATGAATACAAAAAAGGCGGATGCAGAAATATCACAATGGATAGGTCAGGAAGAGGCTGATGATATAATAAAACGGACATTTTATGCAAATAGAAAAGAAATTAAATCTAGAATTAATATTAGGTGGAAAAAGAGCCAGAGAAACGACGCGGCAGATGGGTATGTGGAAGCCCGGACTCGAAATTACCAGTCTTCGGTTAAAAAAGAAAAATATCTGCTGGTAGATGGCTATAATGTTATATTTGCATGGGAGGAACTGAAAGAACTGGCAAAACGCAGCCTGGATGGAGCCAGAGGGAAGCTGATGGACATTCTCTGCAATTATCAGGCAATAAAGAAAATGAATTTGATTGTGGTTTTTGATGCCTACCGTCTGGAAGGACATCCTACGGAAATATCAGATTATCACAATATTCATGTAGTATTTACAAAGGAAGCAGAAACTGCCGATCAGTATATTGAAAAGTTTGCACATGAGAACAGCCACAGATATGATGTGACTGTGGCAACTTCAGATGGGTTAGAGCAGATCATCATTACGGGAGAGGGCTGTCAGTTGATCTCTGCAAGAGAATTTCAGGAGGAAATTCAAAGAGCATCAGGGCAAATTATGGAAACTTTTCACAATACCAACCTAAAGGAAAAGAATTCCTTTTCTCACAATCTAAGCACTAAATCAATGGAGGAAATAGACGCTTTTCATGAGGTTTACCAGCGTTCCCAGAACAAATAAATCAAAGTGATGCAGGTTAACATCAAAATCGTACAGGCATTAATGATTTGCATACCGACTGCTTTTATTTTGGTAAAATGACTGGTCTTTTGCAGAGGAGAAAAAGATAAGCAGTACTTGTTGCCAAGCCCTAATGCGATGGCAGTGTAAACAAGGCAGATTGCCACATAACGAAAATCGCTGCTGCAGGTATAGGGATAAACAATGACGAATGCTGCAAAGGAAATTAACATGATTACATAACCCGTCAAAAGGAAAACAGTGTCTTCCCGACGGGTTCTTTTACTTAGCAGTACAGAAAACAATAAAATAGCAGTTGTTATTCCAAGGATAACAGCTAAAATAAAGGTAAGCTGGCACATGGAAAGAAGAATATCAGGAAGATCAGCAGGATATTCTTCGGTAAACATGGAAGTGTGGAACATAATAACCCAGGTATTATTGCAGGCGGATGCACTGATAGGATGAAAAGGAAAATCAAAATGCCAGTCTGCAAGTGCGGGAATGCCCAGTCTTTCCCAAAGACTATAAGGAGCAGTGTACATGGGGGAGGTTTCTCCCGGAACAGGTACTCCCGGCTTTTCACCAAAACGGATTAGATTCCTTACAATCCATGACAGCCCTACAGGAATGACAATTGCACCAAAAATACAGTAGTTTTTAATCCATTTAAGAAGAAGCCCCTTATCTTTCTGGCGGAGAATAGAGACAAAATGCATGAGAAATATAATGCCCAAAGGAATGGCAAGAACCGCTGAATTTAATTTTGTAATCATGCCAAAACCGATAACCAGCGCTAATTTAACCAGTCCTTTTAAGTCTTTATTCCGAATCCACATAAGTGAATATAAAATGATAAGGCTCATGAATAAAATAGTGAGCATATCGTTATTGACGCTGCCTGCCATGATAATCGTGGCAGGATGAAGCGCCACAAAGCCAAGTCCTATGTAAAGGCCGGTTTCCCTGATTTCCAGTACTTTCAGGGTTTTCCATACAACTGCCATGAAAAGACAGGAGTAAAGAAGAGGCAGAATCTGCAGGTTTTCGAAAGCAAGATCTTCTGCCACACCAAAAAAAATGTTAAGCTGCAGCCATAAAAAGGAGATCAGATGATGCAGGGGCGGATGATAGTAGGCAAACAGTTCATAAGGATTTAAATCAGGCAGCTTGTGAAATTTATAAATATATTCAATATATCCGATATGTCCTGGGTTGACAAAGTCAGTTCCCATGCCGGTGTAGGCGCCGGCGTCATGCTGACGGTCATAAAGCCCTGATAAAAGTACATAGCCGCATCTTAACAATACGCCCAGCAGAATCAACAGAAAAACAATGGTATTTTCATTCAGTCTGTGAGAAAGCTTCAGATAAAGAAAAACACCTGCATACAGCATGGCAAGAAAAACAAGCACCATCACTTTTGTACTGTGGGAACTGTAGAAAAAACTGCTGCCCTGTGCAACAGCAGTAAACAGGCAGGATAAGAGAATTGTAAATATAACGCACAAAGTTGTTCTTTTTATTGGGCTGCCTGAGGCATTTGTATCCTGAAAAAGCAATTTTGTCATAAGCATATCCTTTCAAATCCTGATTTAATAAATTGGAATAACGTTAGTTATTTTATTGTCTACTACTTGAAAACTCCAAATGGAATGTCCCGGGAGACGATGCTCAGTTAAATACCAGATCTGATCAATTTGAGTAATATAATATGGGGTGCCGCCTCCGATAAAATTATTATAAACATCCTCATAGTTTCCAGAGGACAGATCATCTAAGTCTTTTACCCGTATCATGGTGGCGTAGTCCTGACTGCCTGTTATATCAGTGGATATGGTGATGTAAAAGTAATCTTCAATTCTGGTAAGCTGAATCATACCTGTCATTTGCGCTGGAACAGGGTATTCCTTTTTAATCTTAAAGCTGTAAAGATCCGCTTCTATAATACTTGAATTGCCTGAGACAAAGTAAATACGGTCATCAATAATGGTAAAGGACCGGACATACACACCATTTAAAGACGGGATGGAGCGAACCTCGGTCAGATACATCCGGGAACTGTCCGGGGCATGGCGGAACAGGTACATCTCACCGCTCTGGGAGCTCCAGGCATAAAAAGTATCCGTATAATCATCATAGATAATATAATGAGGCCGGTCTCCTATGTTTGAAAATTCCTGTGTGGGAACAAACACTGGCTGACCATTTTCATTTGACTGCTTTTCCATAATCAGAATCCGGATATGGTGATGTAAAAGTAATCTTCAATTCTGGTAAGCTGAATCATACCTGTCATTTGCGCTGGAACAGGGTATTCCTTTTTAATCTTAAAGCTGTAAAGATCCGCTTCTATAATACTTGAATTGCCTGAGACAAAGTAAATACGGTCATCAATAATGGTAAAGGACCGGACATACACACCATTTAAAGACGGGATGGAGCGAACCTCGGTCAGATACATCCGGGAACTGTCCGGGGCATGGCGGAACAGGTACATCTCACCGCTCTGGGAGCTCCAGGCATAAAAAGTATCCGTATAATCATCATAGATAATATAATGAGGCCGGTCTCCTATGTTTGAAAATTCCTGTGTGGGAACAAACACTGGCTGACCATTTTCATTTGACTGCTTTTCCATAATCAGAATCCGGTTATTTTCCGTATCATCAATTAAGTATACGGTTCCGTCGCTGGCAAGGGTATGCCCCTTGGATAAGTCATTTGTCATAACCTGCCATTCATATAAGGGATCATTTAAATTATCATGATAGATTACCTGGTCGTTATAGCAGTCCACAATAAAATAGATATCCTCTACTCTGGTAATATAGGTAGGCACGCTTAAAGTGGGGTGAGGGTTATTGGGGACAATATTTAAAGAAGAGATGTCAAAGTCAATCAGGTCTGATTCCCTTATGTAATCCTCTGGAATATAACTGTCTGCCGGTGCCGGCCTTTTTGCACTGCAGGAAATCAACAGCATTACAAAGACACATTGCATCAGCAGAAAAAAAGATTTTCTTATGAAACTTAATGGATAATTAATATTTGCATTCATATCCTTATTATAATTTTTTTCTTAATTTTGTACAGTGCTTTTTTAAGAATTGATACTAATTAGTATTTGACACAAAGGATTTCTCATGGTATGCTTGAAACACTTACCGCTTAGAAATCCAATTAAATATGTGAATTGTTACGGATGACCTGTCTATGGATGTTTCATGGACAGGTTTTATTTGTCTGAAAACAAAAGCATTTAAATGAATTTCAACAGGGAGGTAAGAGAATTGAGACAAATTATTTTTAGAAAGAAAAAGAAAATTAAAGTGCACAGATGCACAAGGACGATAAAGCGCCTGCTTTCCACAGCGGCTGTTTTCTGTATTTTGGCAGGAGTGCCTTTGTCAGTATATGGAAGTGAAGGGGCGGGAGAAAATCTGCAGGCACCTGCGGAGGTTATCACACAGATACTTCATAAACATACAGGAAGCAGCTCTGCGCAGGGAGGATGCTATAGTGATCCTGTTTTCCACCAACATGAAGGAAATGAGAAATCCGGAGGCCCCTGTTATCAAACGCCCATTTATCACAGTCATGCAGGAAATGAAAGTGAAGGCAGCGGATGCTACACAAAACCTGTTTATCATGAGCATCAGGGAGATGAATTACAGGGCGGCGACTGTTACGGGGAGATTACGCATTCTCACATCACAGAATGTTATGAGAAGGCGGATTGTCTGATGAATCATGCACCGGATGGAAACATTCTTGAAACCTGGACCGATACCTGCTTTGCTCATGGACGGACTACTTTTGGAAAGTCAAAGGGAACTGCCACGCATAATGACTGTGACATGGGACAGCAGGAAAGAATCTACAGCTATTGCTTGACCTGTGGATCGGTTGGTCCCTCTCTCCATTCTTATCAGAAATTAATCTGTCAGATACCGGAGGGAACCATTACAGAATATCAGCAAAACTGTGGCAAGGACGAGAACACCATAGATGGTTATGTTACAGACTGCGGTATGAAAGAAACGGAAATAGAGGGGTATTTCATCAGTTGCAAAAAGACAGTTGACGGATATGAAACAGGGTGCGGACTGACAGAAAACCAGCTTTGCGGGCGATTGATTGTAAGAAATGAAACCGAAGGAAAAGCGGAAAAGGCAGTTTTAAGCGTTCATCTGGAGGATTTGACCGGAGGAAGGTTAAAGCTTTGCGTGCCTGCTTATGAGTGGAAGAATGAAGCCGGGCAGGTACTTGGCAACGGGGAGAAAATAGAAGTAAATGAAAATGGCAGATATTCGGTTCTGGTCAGACTGGAAAACCAAGATGTGGATGAGTCTGGACTTTGCAGCAGTATTTTAATCAATAATATCGAAAAAGATAATTCCGGACAGACGCCGACACCTGGCCAGTCACCTTCGCCGGATTCCGGTAAAGAGCCGCATCCTGCAGCAACACCCGAAGCACAGGCCACAGCATCACCGGAAGATGGAGGAAATTCTTCATCAGGAGAAGACAGCTCAAATAAGGAAGAAGCATCACCGGTGCCGCAAATGGATAACCCCAGAGAAGCAGCGGAGTCTGCGGAAAATAGTGGGGAAATCATAAACCCCATAGCAAAAACAAAGAAAGCATTTATACCGGAAAAAACAGAACTGCTTCCTTCGCCGGAAAAATCACCTGTTATAAAGGAAAGTCAAAAGGTAACGGTGGAAGAATATAAGGCACAGGCAGAAGAGGTTATAGTAAAGGAAGAGCTGGAAAAGATAAGCTTTTTTGATATACCCGCGGTAAAGATGATTGTGGTATCCGGCGGCGCTGTTTTATTGATTTTGCTGCTGGCATTGCTTTTCCTTTATTTCAGACAAAGCGTAAGGGTATTTAATGATAATGGAGACGGTCGGATGCTTTTCTTAGGACGCTGCCTGGTAAAATATGAAGAAGACTTTTACAGGATTGTGATTTCGGAGTCAATGGAGGAAAAAGCATGTACCAATCGATACTGCATTAAACCAGGACTGTTCCGCATGGGCAAAAAAGAAGGAGAAGAACTGATCATTACAAAAGGAAGTAAAAGCAGCACCGCTTATTTGGATAAGGAAATGATTGTGATGCTATAAAGAGATTATTGTCTCCACATATTTGGCAGCTTAACGTATGCAGCCTTTAAATTCTTTACATATTAATTAAAACCCCCTTGATTTTGCATATTGAACGTGATAGACTCGTAGTGTTTATAGAAATAAATGCATATTTATGCATAAGGAGGAGAAAAGTATGAAAAAATTGTTGGCTTTATTTCTTGTGGGTGTAATGACTATGTGTATGCTTACAGCCTGCGGAAGCAAGGAGAGTGATGGGGCTGTGGAAACTGCACAGGAAAGCGGAGATGCTCAGGAAGAAACCGGTGCAGAAGAGGCAGTTGAAGATGTATTGGCAGACGGTGTGCTTACTGTTGGAACCAATGCAGAGTTTCCGCCTTTCGAGTATGTAGATGACAATGGTGAGCCGGATGGTTTTGACATTGCGCTTATTAAAGCAATTGGTGAAAAGCTCGGTGTGAGCGTTGAAGTGGAAAACATGGAATTTGAATCACTGGTATCTTCTATTGGAAGCAAAATAGATATTGCAATTGCCGGTATGACTGTAACTGATGAAAGAAAAGGTTCCGTTGATTTTTCAGATCCTTACTATGAGGCAGTTCAGTTTGTGATCGTGCCTGCAGGCTCTGAAATTGCAACAGTAGAAGACTTGGTTGGAAAAACAATCGGTGTTCAGCTTGGAACTACCGGAGATTTCATTGCAAGCGATGATATTGCAGATACTACTGTAAATCAGTATAATAAGGGTGTGGATGCGGTAAACGATCTGCTGAACGGAAGAGTTGACTGTGTAATTATTGACAAGAACCCTGCCCTTGTATTTGCCAGCAAATTTGAAGACCAGTTGGTTGCACTTGACGGGGCACAGTTTGAATTTGGCGTAGAGGAATATGCAATTGCACTGCCAAAGGGAGATACCGCTTTAGCTGAGAAGATCAATGCGGCGCTTGAAGAAATCAAGGCAGACGGAACCTTTGATAAGTTAGTTGAAACCTACATCTAGGGAAATACTGATGAAATCAGTACTTTTTAGAGCCTATGGTGAATGTGCTGATTTAACTTGATAAAAGAAATTGTAAAAGAGGATAGCATAAAAATACATGCTGTCCTCTTTTAGAGAAAAAGAAAGGAACTTATGATATGCAGGCGTGGTTCGAGGAAATAAGCAGGAAGTTTGAAGTGGCTTTTATCACCGGCGATAGATGGAAGCTCTATATAAAAGGACTGGGCGTCACATTGGAAATAGCCTTTTTTGCGGCAATTCTGGGACTTATAATCGGCACAGTTATTGCTCTTATGAAGCTTTCCACCAAAAGAAATGGAAAGAAGACCGTATGGGCAAGAATTGCCAATGTTTACATAGATGTGATCAGGGGAACGCCTTCTGTTTTACAGCTTTTAATTATGTGGTTTATTATTATGTCAAGCTGCAAGAACGGTTTACTGGTTGCAGTGCTGTCCTTTGGCATTAACAGCGGCGCTTATGTGGCGGAGATTGTCCGTGCGGGAATTTTGGCAGTAGATAAAGGACAGAGTGAGGCAGGGCGGTCACTGGGGCTTTCCAAATCCCAGACTATGATTTACATTATTATTCCGCAGGCGGTTAAAAATGTGCTGCCCCCTATTGGAAACGAATTTATTGTCCTGCTAAAGGAAACAGCTATTGTAGGCTATGTGAGCATGACGGATCTTACCAGAACAGCCAATCAGATCTCATCAAGAACCTTTGAAGCCTTTATGCCCTTAATTGGAGCAGCGGTAATTTACTTTGTCATTATTAAAATTTTGACAGTGCTATTGGATAAATTGGAGAGGAGACTGCGTAAAAGTGATAATCGTTAAAGACCTGCATAAAAAATTTGAAGATAATAACCACGTGCTGCGAGGCGTCAACTATCATGTTCATCAGGGGGAAAAAATTGTAATTGTGGGACCTTCCGGTTCAGGAAAAAGTACCTTCCTGCGCTGCCTTAATCTTTTGGAAACACCAACAGGCGGTGAAATATGGTTTGACGGGCAATTGATTACAGATCCAAAGATAAATATTGATAAGATCAGAGAACATATGGGAATGGTTTTTCAAAATTTTAATCTGTTTAATAACCTTTCCATTATGGATAACATAACTTTAGCGCCTGTAAAGCTTAAACTGATGGGGAAGGAAGAGGCAAAGGAAAACGCCCTTAAGCTGCTTGCAAGAGTTGGCCTTACCGATAAGGCAGATGCATTTCCAAGCCAGCTTTCCGGAGGACAAAAGCAAAGGATTGCAATTGTCAGGTCTTTGGCCATGAACCCCAGAGTCATGCTTTTTGACGAACCTACCTCAGCTCTTGATCCTGAAATGGTGGGCGAGGTTTTGGATGTTATGAAAGAGCTTGCAGATTCAGGAATGACGATGGTGGTGGTAACCCACGAAATGGGTTTTGCAAGAGAAGTGGGAACCAAGGTGCTTTTCATGGATGAAGGAATCATTATGGAAGAAAACACGCCGGCGGAATTTTTTAACAGCCCTAGGTGTGAAAGACTGCAGGATTTTCTGTCGAAGGTTTTATAAATATTCTGCGCGGAAACGTTTTAATCACTGTTTTTCCAGGACAGGTATCAGTGCAGTAATCAGGTAAAAGGGAAGAGAGAAAACTAAAAAGTATACATATCTGAATTCTGTGGCAACAGGGGTTGCAATCAGTACGGTAAAAAGCAGAGCCAGGCTTGGAAGGTACAGAATCAGCTTTGATTTTTCGCCGCGGATGAGCACATTTCCCATGCAGAAAATAAGCACCCAGCAGGCAGCGCCCATGCTCCATAAAATGCCATAAAGGGGAAGCATTCCGCCCAGCTTTATGGCGATTTCCTTTCCTTTGACCACAAGAGGGCCGCGGATGAGAGGGGTATGAGATACGCCTAAAGAGGTTGCGCTGACGCCTTCCGCGTCTGCCACCGGATAAAAGGAATCAGGGTACCAGTAGCCATAAGTCTGGCGGATATAGGCAGTAAGATAGTCCCCCGGATATCGAAGGCCAAGGCGGAGCCATAATTTGAGAAATTCTCCCTTATGGGCTTCCAAATAGGACTGATCTCCGGCCCGCACCAGTTCTTTCATATTATCTGCAAAATAAGGATTGTAAAGCTCCTTGATATAAGTCAGATCTATCACATTTTCTATCAGCTCAAGTTCTTCCGGCGCAAGGTACCGGTCATTGCAAAGAACCGCGCTGATCTGCTGTGTGGGAATGGATAAAGATTCAATTAAGTCCGGTTGTGTGACAGCGAAAGCATTCATAACCGGAATTTTTATGATAAGGACAGCGCCCAGCATACCAAATAAAACAGGATACATGATTTTTGCCTTTTTTCTGAAATGAATCAGCAAAAACGGCAGACACAGCAAAAAGGCATACCAGCCATTGGAGCGGAACAGACACAGCATAAGGCCGGATACTATATAAATGATCCAGTTAAGAATCTGCTGTTTTGGGCTGTTACAGTTAAGATAAGGAACTTTGCCGCCTGCAGAAGAAGCCGCGTCCGTAAGAAGGAAACGCAGCAGGGCACATCCAAAGCAGAGAACAGCAGCGGCAAAAGGAATATCCTTCCATAAAGTTACGGAATATACGCCATGATAAGGAACCAGCGCATAGAACAAAGTGCATAAAATACAGATCCAGGGGTTGATGCGGCAGAGTTTTAACGTATTTATCAGGTAAGAAACACTAAAGGCAAGGATGCACATCTGAAAGAAGGTATAAAAGGAAAGTGCAATCAGCATACTGCCTGTGAGCTGATAGCCAATAGTGTAAAGCAGCTTGATCAACATGGTATGCACCCAGGGATGATGGTTGCTGTAGGGAGTAACGCCAAGTACCTGTTCAAACTGGACAATACTGTCAGGCGTCATGATTCCCGGATATTGATATAAAAAATAAGGAAGCCAGCACAGCATACATAAGAAAAAGGCGCATAACCCGGGATGCAGCAGAAAAAATCCCTTTATGGATTTTTTTGAAAACTGCTGATTATAGAGATTGGAAAAGAGCAGTTTATTTAAACGGGTTTTATTTGTGGTAAAGAAAAAAAGAAATGCCAAAAGGCGGTAAAATAAAAATGAAAAACCCAGAAAAACCGCAGTGAGAATGCCAAAACGGAACAGAGGGCTGGTCAGGGTTTCTATGTATTTAGGAGAATCTACTGCCATATACAGTATGGTAAAAAGTATGGCAGCAAAGCCGGAAACTCTGCAAAGAATTTTCCTGCGGCCAAATTCATAGTCGGACAGGCATTTATCTTCATAATTGTAAAAAAGGAAAATAAGGAGAAAGAATACAAAAGTCAACAGATTGCCCGGTTCCATGCGCCCTGCTTTCATAAGTGCCCATGTGGTAAAAAAGCTTTGAATGATGATGAGAAAAGATTTCAGCTTAACAGCTTTCATGGCAATAACTCCTGTTCCTTAATCGTGTCTTATGATATACTTGAAGCAACGGCCTGGCCCGCAACATTCGTAAAGGTGCCCCCACAACTGTTACTACTCAAAATATAGTAGATGTGGGGGCTGTTGTCAACTGCCGACAGCGGTGTTACATGGAAATCAATTTTCAGAGTCCGGAAGTGTATGTAGTGCTTTAGAGGATGTCATTCCGGAATATTTCTTCGTCGCCACGCTTTCGCTCTACAAAAACGTAACAGTGCTAAGCTCGTGAGCTGCTTTGCAACTTGTGAGCTGCCTGCAACTCGTGAGCTGCGAGCAGCTCTTAACCTCGCTAACCACTGACGTTTTTGTAAGGGCTCCTTAAGAAATACTTCGGAATGACATCCTCTGACAGCGTACATATATTTTCCCGGACTCTGAAAGCTGATTTTCATGGAGGCGTTACGGGAAAGGGGCAGCTTAGAGCGTTTATATTTAAGAAGTGGAGAAAAAAGATATGGTAACGATCAGTTTGTGCATGATAGTAAAAAATGAAGAAAAGATACTTGCCAGATGCCTTGACAGTATTTGTGATTTAATGGATGAGATCATTATTGTGGATACCGGTTCTACGGACAGGACGAAGGAAATTGCCGCCGGATACACGCAGAAGATTTATGATTTCACATGGACAGGCAGCTTTGCCGACGCCAGAAATTTTTCTTTTTCCAAAGCGGAGTGTGAATATATTTATACAGCGGATGCAGATGAAGTGCTGGATGGAGAAAATCATGAAAGATTTAGAAAGCTGAAAAGAAGCCTTCTGCCTGAGGTGGAGCTGGTGCAGATGTATTATGGAAATCAGCTTTCCTACGGAACTGTCTATAATTTTGACAGAGAGCTTCGGCCGAAACTGTTTAAAAGGCTGCGAACCTTTCAGTGGATTGAACCGGTGCATGAGACGGTAAGGCTCCTTCCTGTGGTGTATGACAGCGATATAGAAATTACACATCTGCCCGAAGAAAGCCATGCGGGGCGGGACATTGAAATGTTTCAAAAAATGGCAGATGCAGGGCAGGAGTTGTCTGCCCGGCTTATGAATTTATATGCAAGAGAACTTCTGCTTGCAGGCAGCGAACAGGATTTAATGAAGGCGGAAGGCTATTTTACGCAAATTGCAGAAGATCCGGAGACGAAACAGGAGCAGTTTAAGGAGGCAGTCTGTATTATCGTCCGGGCAGCCAGATTAAGAGGGGATTATCTGAAAATGTTCCGCTATGCCATGAAGGACACTGCAGGCGATGGCGGCGGAGTAAGCGAAGTATGCTATGAGCTTGGAGAATATTATCTGTCTGCAGAAGAATACCAGGAAGCAGCCATCTGGTACTATAATGCGGCCTATGAAACAGCAGGCATTTTAAATATTCACTGTAGTCAGGAACTGCCCCGTCTGGGGCTTTGCCGGTGCTATGAGGCTATGGGCTTTTATGAACAGGCGGAAAGTTATAAGAAGGAAGCCGAAGAGCTTGCATCAAATGCAGGATAATGTTACCATAGATAGGATTTCATATGGAAAGGAAACAGAACATGAGCTGGGAAGAAAATGTAAGAAGGGTAGATCCTTATGTTGCAGGAGAACAGCCGGGGCAGGCAGGAGTTATTAAGTTGAATACCAATGAATGCCCATATCCCCCATCGCCGGCAGTGGCAGATGTTATAAAAAAGCTTGAGACGGATACGCTTCGGCTTTATCCCGATATGAATGCTCAAAAGCTGGTGAATGCGCTGGCAGACTATTACCATGTGAAACCGGAACAGGTTTTCGTGGGAGTAGGCTCTGATGATGTGCTTGCCATGTCATTTATGACTTTTTTTAATGGGAATCAGCCGATTTTGTTTCCGGATATTACCTATTCTTTTTATGATGTGTGGGCGGATGTGTTTCGGATTTCTTTCAGGCAGTGTCCCCTTGATGAAAACTTCCGCATGAAAAAAGAAGATTACTTTGTGCCCAACGGAGGTATCATTATTCCCAATCCCAATGCGCCTACAGGGGTGCTTGAACAGACTGCATTATTTGAGGAGATTATAAAGAAAAATCCGGATTCCGTAGTGATTATAGATGAGGCCTACATTGATTTCGGAGGCGAAAGTATGGTGCCCTTTGTAGACCGGTACGATAATCTGATGGTGGTACAGACCTTTTCCAAATCACGGGCAATGGCTGGAATGCGGATTGGATTTGCAATTGCAAATGAAAAAATGATCCGGTATTTAAAGGATGTTAAATTTTCTTTTAATTCCTATACCATGAATACGCCGGCTGTTTTGGCAGGAGAGGCGGCTGTTCTGGATGATGCTTATTTTAAGGAAATCGTTGGGAAAATCGTAAAAACAAGAGAGTGGACGAAAAACCAGCTAAAGAGGCTTGGATTTTCTTTTACCGATTCTAAAAGTAATTTTTTGTTCGTCACCCATAAAAGCGTTCCGGCAAAGGATATTTTTCTTGCCTTAAGAGAAAACAATATATATGTCAGATACTGGAATAAGCCCAGAATTGACAACTATCTGCGCATCACCATAGGAACGGATGAACAGATGCAGATACTGGTGGATTTTTTAGAAAATTATTTAGCATAGATGCTTTGAAATGGAGGAAAGGTTGAATAAAAAATGCGTATTCAACCTGTTGATTTATATGCGCGCCGCAACGCGCAGATGGGTATAAAAATGATTAAAAATCTTTTAAAAGGAATGGTAATGGGAATTGCCAACATTATTCCCGGCGTCAGCGGAGGAACTATGGCGGTTTCCATGGGAATTTACGACAAGCTGATTCACAGTGTAACTCACTTATTGAAAGAGTTTAAGGAGAGCATGAAGTTTTTGATTCCAATCTTTCTGGGAATGGGGATTGCGCTGGTAGGACTATCTTTTATCATTGAGCCGGCCTTTGCAAATTTCCCTCTGCAGACCAACTGTCTGTTCATTGGTTTGATTGTAGGCGGACTTCCGGCTGTGATTAAAAAGGTGAAGGGAAAAGGAATCAAGGCCAGTTATATAATTCCATTTTTAGTGTTTTTTGTAGTGGTGGTGGGAATGGCTGCCATAGGGGAAAAAGAAGGTGCGGCGGCAGATCTTTCTTTCAGCCTCTGGTCAGTAATCAAATTGTTTGTAGTTGGGGTGATTGCTTCCGCAACTATGGTGATTCCCGGTGTCAGCGGTTCCATGATGCTGCTGCTTATGGGATATTATAATCCAATCGTGGCGGCAATTAAAAATTTTGTCACCGCACTGGCTGCTTTTGACATAAACGGAATTTTACAGGGATGCGGCATTTTAGTTCCTATGGGGCTGGGAATTATTGTGGGCGTTATTTTAATTGCAAAGGTGATAGAATTTATCTTTGAAAAGTTCCCTGTACAGGCCTATTGGGCGATTATTGGACTGATTGTGGCTTCTCCCTTCGCTATCTTTTTGCTGGGAGATGTGGGAACCATTACTGTGTTAAGCGTACTGGTCAGCGTTGTTACTTTTGCAGCTGGATTTGTGATTGCTATGAAGCTGGGAGAATAAATTGGAAGCTTATACGGATTTTGCGGGAGTGTATGACACTTTTATGGATAATACGCCCTATCAGGAATGGGCGGATTTTCTGACGGACTTAATTGAAAAATACGGAATATCAGAAAAAAGGCAGGATGCAGAGGAAGCAAACAGCGTCAGCGGTTCCATACAGGAAGAAATTTTAAATTCCGAGAAAAATCTGGTACTGGATTTGGGATGCGGAACAGGCACCCTGACAGAGCTTTTGTATCAAAAAGGTTTTGACATGGTGGGTGTGGACCGTTCTGAGGATATGCTGAATGCTGCCTTTGCCAAACGGGAAAGTTCAGGCAGTGAAATTTTATACCTTTGTCAGGATATGCGGGAACTGGATTTGTACAGCACTGTGGGGACGGTGATCAGTGTCTGTGACTCCATTAATTATCTTTTGGAAGATGATGAGGTGGAAGAGGTATTTAAACTGGTAAACAATTACCTGTACCCGGGCGGGCTTTTTATTTTTGACTTTAATACCCTTTACAAATACCAGCAGGTGATTGGGGATGCCACGATAGCGGAAAACAGGGATGAATGCAGTTTTATATGGGAAAACTTTTATCATGAGGAAGAGAGAATCAATGAGTATGATCTGACTGTTTTTGTAAAAGAGCCGGAAGGGGATTTGTTCCGGCGGTTTACGGAAACCCATTTTCAAAGAGGCTATACCCTTGAAGAGATGGAAGGCTTTGTAAAAAAAGCAGGGATGGAATTGCTGTTCACGCTGGATGCAGATACTCATAAGGCGCCTGCTAAAGAAAGCCAGCGTATTTATGTGCTGGCAAGGGAATGTCTGAAAGAGCGGAAAAAATAGCGCCTGTTTAATTATTTTGTTATGGGGCGCGGTATTTTGACTATAGAAAGGTTTGGAAATTTTAAATGGCGGATTATATTGTCAGGGCAACAGCCGCAAACGCCCAGATCAGAGCTTTTGCGGCAACTACGAAAGATCTGGTGGAGGCGGCAAGAGCAGCACACGATGCCAGTCCGGTGGCAACAGCAGCTTTAGGGCGTCTTTTAACCGGCGGCGTGATGATGGGAACTACCTTAAAAGGAGAAAAAGACTTATTGACTCTTCAGGTCAGTGGAGACGGTCCTTTAAAAGGAATGACAGTGACTGCAGACAGTCAGGGAAATGTGAAGGGGTATGCCATAGAGCCCCAGGTGATGCTTCCTCCAAGCGCTGCCGGCAAGCTGGATGTAGGCGGGGCGGTAGGAAAGGGAATGCTTCGGGTAATCAAGGATATGGGATTAAAAGAGCCTTATGTGGGGCAGACTACCTTACAGACAGGGGAAATTGCGGAAGACCTTACGTATTATTTTGCAACCTCCGAGCAGGTGCCCTCCAGCGTGGGGCTTGGTGTTTTAATGGAAAAAGACAATACGGTAAAGCAGGCAGGCGGATTTATCATACAACTGCTGCCTTTTACGGAAGATACAGTAATTTCAAAGCTGGAACAGAATCTGGCGGAATTTTCTTCTGTCACTACGGTGCTGAATCAGGGAAAAACGCCGGAAGAGATGCTGAATCTTGTCCTTAAGGGGATGGATGTGGAAATTACGGATACCATACCCGCCCGCTTTTATTGTAACTGTGATAAAAAAAGGGTGGAAAAGGCAATTATCAGTATTGGGAAAAAGGAAATTGGTGAAATGATTTCCGAGAATAAGCCTATAGAGGTGAATTGTCATTTCTGCAATACTTCCTATAGTTTTTCGGTAGAGGAATTGAAAGCGCTTTTGAAAAAATGCAGCAAGTAACCTGGAAAGGCGTGATGATTTTATGAAGCATGGATTTATCAAGGTAGCGGCAGTGACGCCTAAGATGAAAGTGGCGGATACCATTTATAATACGGATCAGATTTGTGCAGGAATCGAAGAGGCGGCAGAAGAAGGCGCTAAAATCATTGTATTTCCGGAGCTTTGCATCAGCGGGTATACCTGTGGGGATCTGTTTTTGCAGGAAAGACTTCTTGCTTCCTGCAAAGAGCAGCTGATCAGAGTGGCCAAAGCGACCAAAGGAAAGGACGCTCTTGTGTTTGTGGGCCTTCCTCTGGAACGGGACGGAAAGCTTTACAATGTGGCGGCGGCAGTTCATAACGGAGAGATTTGCTGCTTTATTCCCAAAACCTTTATTCCTTCTTACGGGGAATTTTATGAAACAAGGCATTTTCAGGCGGGAAATAAAAAAGCGGAAGTTTTTCTTTTTGAGGGAAAGGAGATTCCATTTGGAACCAATATTCTATTACAGGCGGAAGGAATGGAAGGTCTTTTAACAGGCTGTGAAATCTGTGAGGATATCTGGGTGCCGGATGCACCGGGAATTTCCCACGCGCTGGCAGGGGCTGTGCTTATGGTAAATCTGTCTGCTTCCAATGAAACCATCGGCAAAGATGTTTACCGGGAAATGCTGGTGAAATCCTCCAGTGCAAAATTGATTGCAGGTTATGTGTACTGCAGCAGCGGGGAAGGAGAATCCACTCAGGATCTGGTTTTCGGCGGTCATGATATTATTGCGGAAAATGGAACCATCCTTGCCCAGAGCAAGAAGTTTGAAAGTCAGATTTTATATGGGGAAATAGATATAAACAGGCTGCGTATGGAACGCAGAAGAATGAATACCTTTGCCTGCGGGAAAAGAGAAAGGGAAGGATATCTTGTAATTCCTTTTGGCTTAAAGGAAGAAGAGACAGTTCTTACCAGAACTTTTCCCTGTATGCCCTTTGTGCCCGGTGATTTACAGGAAAGAACAAGGCGCTGTGAGGAAATTTTATCTATTCAGTCTGTGGGGCTGAAAACAAGATTTGCCCATACCGGATGCAGGAAGGCAGTGATTGGAATTTCCGGCGGGCTGGATTCCACGCTTGCTCTCTTAGTTGCAGTCAGAACCTTTGACATGCTGAAAATAGACAGGAAAAATATCCTTGCTGTCACAATGCCCTGCTTCGGCACCACGGACAGAACTTATGACAATGCCTGCCATCTGGCGGAAGAATTGGGTACGACGCTGGAGGAGGTCAATATAAAGGAAGCGGTTACGACGCATTTTCAGGATATCGGCCAAAATCCGGACTGCCATGATGTGACCTACGAAAACAGTCAGGCAAGAGAACGGACGCAGGTTCTTATGGATATAGCCAACAGGGAAAATGGAATGGTAATCGGCACCGGAGATATGTCCGAGCTTGCGCTGGGCTGGGCAACTTATAATGGAGACCATATGTCCATGTACGGGGTAAACGCAGGAGTCCCCAAAACTCTGGTGCGCCATCTGGTGCAGTATTATGCGGATACCTGTGGAAAAGATTCCTTAAAGCGCATTTTGTCGGATGTGCTTGCTACCCCGGTAAGCCCGGAGCTTCTGCCTCCCCAGGATGGAAAAATATCACAGAAAACAGAGGATTTGGTGGGGCCTTACGAGCTTCATGACTTTTTCTTATATTACATGTTAAGATGTGGATTTGAGCCGGCTAAAATTTTCCGCATAGCTGAGCAGTCCTTTAAAGGGCAGTATGAAAAGGAAGAGATTAAAAAATGGATGAAGGTCTTTTACAGAAGATTTTTTGCACAGCAGTTTAAACGTTCCTGTCTGCCGGATGGTCCAAAGGTGGGAAGTGTGGCGGTATCTCCAAGAGGAGATTTGCGTATGCCTTCTGACGCCTGTGTGCGGATATGGCTGGAACAGGTGGAGGAAATGTGAACTGTTATAGAGGATAAATAAACAGGTGTTTTGTGTTGATACGGGCAGCCCGCAAAAGCGAACTGCCCGTTTTGTATTATGCCATGACCTGCTTATTTGGGCGAGGGAGAAGCGGAAGAAGCAGGAGAAGGTGAGGGAGCCGCCGCTTTTGCAAGGGAAGTTTTGATGGCATTTAAAAGCACCATTGAGGTATATTTATTGTCATCTGCATAAGTAATATTATCCAATGACTGATTCTTTATGATCTGATTGGCAAGATCGTCAAAGGAAGGCTCTAAAAGCGGAAACATAGTGGCAACAGCTTCATCCAGATTTACAATGCGGATGTCATTAATATTGGTTTCATCCACAGTGACTTCCACATCCACCGCATTATCATTTAAAATAAGAGAAGTGGTATATATGCCGGGAACATATGTAGCAGCAGGGGTTTCCACAGCATTATTTTCTTCCTTATTTTTGGGTACAAACATAATGATCAGGAGAATGATAAATAATATCCCCAGTACAGCAAAGATACCGGTATATATTAATTCTTTCAGATGAAGTACAACGATTTTGGTTTTGGAGCTCATAGGATTTCCCCGTTACATTCTTTTTACTATAGTATTATTGGAGTCGGGGATTTATGCATTATTATAAATTAGTCACGGAAATCAATTTTCAGAATCTGGGAGTATACGTAGTGCTGGAGAGGGTGTTATTCTGAAATATTTTTTCGTCACCACGCTTTCGCTCTACAAAAACGTAACAGTGCTAAGCTCGAGAGCTGCCTGCAACTTGTGAGTTGCTTGCAACTCTTAACCTCGCTAACCACTGACGTTTTTGTAAGGGTTCCTTAAGAAATATTTCAGAATAACACCCTCTCCAATGGCATACGTATATTT
Source organism: Lachnospiraceae bacterium (assembly GCA_009774465.1). Lineage (GTDB taxonomy): Bacteria > Bacillota > Clostridia > Lachnospirales > Lachnospiraceae > Suilimivivens. Next base: position 54,308 of record VSNT01000001.1, on the reverse strand, counting down.
TACCAAATTCTGAAAATTGATTTCCGTGATAAATTAGTATTGACAAAGAGGCAGAAAGATTGTTATTCTGATACAGAACAAAGGCGTTCTTATGACAGCGGGCATGACTGGCGGCTGGGATAGGAAGGCCTTTTATCGTATGAGAAAGGAAAAATGTTATGAGAAAAAATTATTCAAAGAAAGATATTATGGAACTGGTAAAGGATGAGGATGTGGAATTTATCAGGCTGCAGTTTACAGATCTGTTTGGCAGTCTTAAGAATGTGGCCATCACAGCCAGCCAGCTTGAGAAAGCTTTAAATAATGAATGTATGTTTGACGGTTCTTCTATCGAAGGATTTGTAAGGATTGAGGAATCGGATATGTATTTATATCCGGATTTAAATACTCTGGAGATTTTTCCCTGGCGTCCCCAGCAGGGAAAGGTGGCAAGGCTGATTTGCGATGTTTACCGCCCGAGTGGAATGCCTTTTGAGGGAGATCCCAGATATATTTTAAAGCGGGCCATTAAGGAGGCGGAAGATTTGGGGTATCGCTTTGAGGTGGGGCCGGAGTGTGAGTTTTTCCTGTTTCATACAGACGAAAATGGAATGCCGACCACTCTCACCCATGAAAAGGCAGGTTACTTTGACCTGGGGCCTTTGGATTTGGGAGAGAATGCAAGAAGGGATATGGTGCTTACCTTAGAGGATATGGGATTTATTGTGGAAGCTTCTCATCATGAAGTGGCGCCGGCTCAGCATGAAATTGATTTTCAGTATGACGAAGCGCTGGCAACAGCGGACAACATTATGACTTTTAAACTGGCGGTAAAAACCATTGCCAAAAGACATGGCCTCCATGCAACCTTTATGCCTAAGCCCAAATTTGGTGTAAATGGTTCCGGTATGCATATCAATATGTCTTTGTCTAAAGATGGAAAAAATATTTTCAATGATCCCGGGGATGAATTGGGACTAAGCAAAGCTGCTTACTATTTTATTGGCGGCATTATGAAGCATATGAAAGGAATGACAGCCATTACCAATCCTCTGGTTAATTCCTATAAGCGTCTGGTGCCGGGGTATGAGGCGCCGGTGTATATTGCATGGAGTTCTACCAACAGAAGCCCGTTGATCCGTATTCCAGCGTCAAGAGGTGCGGGCACGAGAATTGAGCTGCGCTGTCCTGATCCCTCTGCCAATCCCTACCTGGCACTGGCTGTGTGCCTGCGGGCGGGGCTTGATGGCATCGTGAATCAGATTGAGCCTCCCGCAAGCGTGGATTTAAACATTTTTGCCCTGTCCGAGGAGGAAAAGAAAAAGCTGGGTATTGAAGCTATTCCGGGCACCTTGATTCAGGCAGTAAATGAACTGGAAAAGGATGAACTGATCAGAGATGTATTAGGCAGACATGTGTCTACAAAATATATAGAAGCAAAGAAAAAGGAATGGGCAAATTATGCCTCACAGGTTACCGACTGGGAAGTAAATCAGTATTTAAACCAGTATTAGTACACGCAGAAAAATAAGATGAGGAGGTGTGCGGATGACGGGTATAATTGTTGCCCTTCCCAAACCGGAAGATGCGAAAAATTTGAAAAATCTTCTGGTGAGAAACGGGATTTCGGTAACTGGCGCCTGTACTACCGGCGCCCAGGCGATTGCGCTGGCAGACGGATTAAACGACGGTATCATCATTTGCGGGTATAAGCTGGCGGATATGATTTATGCCCAGCTGCATCAGGATATGCCTCCCGGATTTGAAATGCTGCTTATGGCTTCGCAGCATATCATAGGCGGCGGTATGGTGCAGGGGGGAATCATGTGTCTTTCCATGCCTCTTAAAGTGCATGATCTGATCAACACGGTCGATATGATGACCAGAGCCATAGAGAGGAAAAGGCGCAGACAAAAAAGTAAACCGAAAGAACGAAGCACTGAGGAAATCAGGCTGATTAAAGATGCGAAGGAAGTACTGATGAACCGAAATCATATGACCGAGGAGGAGGCCCATAAATACATACAAAAATGCAGCATGGACAGCGGAACCAATCTGGTGGAAACTGCCCAGATGGTGCTGACTATGATGAAGGGGTAGGGAGATGGTGTGAGCGGGAAAGCCCTGCTTGTTTCATAATTGATTTTACTGAAAAGAGGGGATGCTGCTTAAGGTGATAAAGGAGAGAAAAACGGGAAGGTTTGCTTTTACGGATTGTTCCTATGATGTGGAAGAAGATACCGCCTATTCGGGGGAAGAGGATGAAGATTAATTTACTGCCTGCTTACAATTACGAAAAAGAAATCAGGGAGCTGTTTTCTGAATATACTCAAATGCTGATTCGGGGAGATGCTTCTTTTAAGCAATATCTTGAAATACAGAATTATGAGGAAGAGTTAAGGAATTTGGAAGCCAAATATGGATATCCGAAGGGACGTCTGTATTTGGCGTTTTGTGATGGAACACCGGCCGGATGTGTTGGATTAAAGAAAATTGATGATAAAAATTGTGAGATGAAGCGCCTCTACGTCAGGCCCCGATTCAGAGGAAATCATCTTGGAGATCTGCTGATCGGGCAGATTGTGAAAGATGCCGGAGAAATTGGATATTCCTTTATGCTGCTTGATACACTTCCTTTTCTGAAAAGTGCATTATATTTGTATCAAAAGTGGGGGTTTTGTGAAGTTCCATGCTATAACGACAGCCCTATGGATACGTCAATTTATATGAAACTTGCGTTGTGATTGAAATAATGCGAGATATGTCATTTGCTATGCAGTGGATGGAATGTATGACAAAACCGCAATTTTTTACAATTCAAATTTTTTGTTTTTTGCTATGATGCAGGCAGACAGTAACAGTCAAAAAATTTGAAAGGAAGTGCAGAGGATGGATTATAAAAATCTATTTGAAAAATTTGATGGAGGAGGAAAGCTGCTTTTACCGGATGCTATGACATGTTTTAAGGCTGTTTCGTGGTCAAAGCATCCTGCTTTTGAGGGAGTGGAGTTAAAGCATATTATCACATCTGAAAAGACAGGTGGACAATTCAGCTTTCATCTTGTGAGGATAGCGCCTAATAAGAAGATTGGCAATCACATTCACGAGAAACAGCTAGAAACCCACGAAGTCATATCCGGAACAGGCGTATGTGTGAACAATGGAACAGAATTGTCTTACGAACCAGGAGTGATTTCCATTTTCCCCATTGGCGTGCCACACGAAGTTATAGCAGGAAGGGATGGGCTTTATCTGTTCGCAAAATTTATGCCTGCGTTATGCTGACTTGATTTCTCTTATTTGATTATTTTAGAGGATAATTGGTAAGTCAGCGGAGATAAGCCTACCTGCTTTTCAAACTGTTTAATAAAGTGGCTTTGATCGCAAAAACCTGTGGTCAGAGCCACTTCAGTCATTGTTTTACTCTCGTGCATCAGCCGTTTAGCCTTGCGAATACGGTTTTGAAGTTGAAATTGATGCGGCGTAAGACCTGCTTCTGCTTTAAATGTTCTGATAAAGTGATATTTGCTGATAAATGCATTTTTCGCCATTTCTTCAATACTGAATTTGCTTTCGGGATATAATTCCAACTGCTTTTTTAAATGAGTGATCAATGGATTTTGACTGCAGGGGTGCAAATCAGCAGGGGCAGTAAGTGAGTAGAATTTAACTGCCATGTTCAGGCGGTTTAATAAGTAAAAAATTTGGTTCTGACTGATTTTTTCCTTATGCAAAACATCCGGCAGTAAAGTCATTACATGCTCCTGAATGCTATCTGATGCATAGCACGGTATTATACTTTTATCAATACATAAACTGAGAAGAGTATAGCTGTTATGTGCTGATATACAGTGTGGAATATAGGGATAAATAACAAAAGTCTGATTCTTTTTATAAGTCTTTATTTCGTTGTAAGCGGTAAGCATGACAGAGCCATCCAGCACAATACCGATTGTAAGCACGGAAACATGATTATGTATGGGATAGGATATTGCCACATTATTGCAGAAAATAAGTTCAACACCTGTGTTTAAATTTCGTATGTAGCGTACGCTGTTTACTGCTGCCATAAAGATAGTTCCTTCCGTTTAATTTCTGAAAATTTCCGCGAGCAACGAGCCAAAGTCATGCTTGCATGACCTTGGCGACTGCCGCTAGGGGGGAAATCCTCCGCCCATAAAGTCTATCGGTTCATTTGCGAGGATTATTTACAGATACGGCATTGTGCGGCAAAATAGAGAAACAGCAAAATAGAGAAATGCTTGACAGTCTCCCTTTTTTCAGGTAAAATGCATTTTCAACTGGAATTTGCACTGCAGGTCATACAAGGAGGATTTTATGAAAATTGAACATATAAAAGAAAATAAGGCTGATATTGCAGTTGTTTCCAGCAAGGAAAAACTGATCGTGGATGTGCAGTCCGCTTTAGATCTGGCAATGACAGTCAAATATGAAACAGGCGCAGTAAAAATTGTAATTGATAAAAAAGCAGTATGCGATGAATTTTTCATTTTGAGTACAGGCATGGCAGGGGAAATACTTCAAAAGTTTATCAACTACCATGTTAAAATTGCAATTTATGGAGATTATTCCCATTACACAAGTAAACCGCTTAAAGACTTTATCTATGAATCAAATAATGGCAGCGATTTCTTTTTTGTAGAAACTAAAGAAGAGGCAATTCAGAAACTGACGGAAATACAATAACGAAGCTGTGTGGATTCCAGTTATACATAAAAAGGAGGATTTTCATTATGCTAAGACCAACTGCAATTCAGGTAGAAGCAATCTGTGTATACCAGATATTAGTCGTATTTGATAAAGGAGAACCAAAATGTTGCCTGAAATATTAAACAGACGAAGCATACGCAAGTACAAGGACACTATGATTGACAGGCAGGTGATTGAGGAAATTTTACAGGCAGGAATTCTTGCACCTTCTGCTAAAAATCGGCAGCCCTGGCGGTTTTTAGTTGTGTCAGGTAAATCAAAAGCTGAGATGATAAGGGTTATGAAAGCGGGACTGGAGCGGGAGAAGAAAAATCCGCTTTTGCCGGAAAGTCTGCGTTTTCTTAAGGGAGCTCAATATACAGTGCAGATTATGGAGCAGGCGCCAGTTATTGTCTGTGTGGTAAATGTATTAGGAATTGATATTAACTGCCAGGTAAACGCGGAGGAGCGTATTTACGAAATCTGCAATGCCCAGTCAATCGGCGCAGCAATGGAAAATATGACGCTCACTGCCACGGAACATGGACTGGGAAGCCTTTGGATTTGCGATACTTATTTTGCCTATGATGAACTGAACCACTGGATAAATACGGATGGAAAAATGGCTTCTGCGAAAAATGAATCGGGAGGCGGTGAAACAGGCGTTCAGAGAACGACGCAGGAAGTGCTGATTGCTGCAATGGCCATAGGATATGCAGATGAAGCACCTGATAAAAGGCCGAGAAAAAAGCTGGACGAGATTGTTAAATGGTGTGAATAAAATAGAGTAAAGTATTTATGAATGAAAAAGAAAGCAGCGGATTTGTTCTCTGTATGTTTTAAATTTGATTGCCAGGTTCAGGATAAAGACAAAAGGGAATGTTGTTTTGCTCCAGCAGAGATTTTAAGTAGTTATTTTGATTGGACAGACTTTGAAGTTTAGGCAGATAATATTCTTCATCTTCTTTTTTCGTGCGTTCAATAATTTCCTCAGAGCTGGTACCAAATAAGTTAAGTAATCCTTCACAAACCATAATCGAATCTCCTTTCGTTTTTCTATTTGTGGTGGTAAGTTGGTGCATATATCTGTTATATATCAGTTGTTTTTGATGGAGCTTATAGTCGTCGGTTAGACGGTTTATCAGGTCAGTGTCCTGCAAACGATTTGTAAGACAACGCAGGTAGAGATTTTCCAGCGGAAGAAGTTCCTGCGTAACGATAATTTGTATATTAAAGGTTTCTTTATTGATATGATAAACCCCTGGGGCTATTTTGGAAACAGTTAATTTTTTAATGACAAGAAGGTCAATGCGGTAACTGTTTTTTCCAAGGACATATTCGGTTTGATATTCTAATAAATGTGCATAATCCTGCAGTTCGATCTGGATGGCTCAGGAGACGGCCTCGTGCCAGTTGACGCGCTGCTTTTTAGGAGATTTAATTTCTTTAGAGACTGAACTTGAAGCTTTGATTGGTCTATTAGAGGATGTATGAGAAGATGGGTGGTTAAATTGCATATTTTACCTTTCGTAAAAGAAATGTTGTCAAATTTTAGAATGAAGTAGTATGTTATAATGGGTAAAAATAGATGTTTTGTTAAGATATATAAAATCAGAAAATAGAAAAATATGAATTTTTGGTACAAGATGTAGTATTGTGAAGTTTTACGAAAGAGATAAGAAAGGGCAACATTTTAAGTCGTTGCCCTATGCTGATTTACCTTATATCTCAAAATTGTTTTGAGCTTATCTGCTGTTACTCTATTAGTCAAATAGATTTCTCTACGACAATCTGATATGCGTTGCAAACCGTTTCCTTTCATCATAATAAAGTTAAACTTGGGTATTCTACTAAAGCAGGTATACTTTTTGCTCTATACAGAGCTTTTTCATGATTTCTCCATTCAAATTCCCAGCACCTCTTATAGGAAACAGTGTATCAAACATAACCTGATACCTTAATGTCACATTATGTAAAATTGAAAAAATTTTCTTTTTTTTCCCCTCCACAGGCAGCGTCCGTACATTTTTCTCTTTCTTATATTTGACACTTTACTTCAACAGAGCTTCAATTTCTTTATCTGGCCAGTACCCCCATGATTCTGCAATTTTTCCATCCACCACTTTAAAATTTTCAAGTGCCTCAAAAGAAATGTTTCTTCCGGTTGCAGCAATGCCCATACATTCACCGATGTGAAAAGCCCTGTATCGTATTCTTGTGGCAACCATTCCATTCTCCGAAAAAATATCTTCAATGCTAATCTGCATATCTCCAAACATTTTTGAAACTGCAATTAAAATATTCACGGCATCCTGATTACTTCTTGCACCTGCCGGACTATGGTCAATATAATTTTCAGACAGACATTTCAGAATGAAATCATAGTTCCTGTTTTGGTAGCCCTCCATAAAAAACCGGGCTACCAACTCTTTATCGCTCATCTTTTAATCCTCCTCATTTTACAAACTCTGTAGTCTTTGAACGAATAATAAACCCATTTTCATTATTTTCCGGTGAAATGTTGAATGCTACTGTACCAACATTACTTTCTCCCATAAAATCAATTGTATATTTTACAATCGTATTGGCAGCATTTTCCTTATCTGTCGCACATTCCAAAAATGTATATTGATAATCCGGCAGATCAGAAACACCAATATAATAATTGCCGTCTTTATAGAAAAAAGAAGTCTGGCCTTTTTCCATATCCTCAAAAGACGGTTTGAAATCCGGCAGTTCTATGCCAAAAACCAGTTTTACACGCTCCTGTGCCTCCTGAATGCTCACTTTTACAACTGTTTCCTCAAATCCCAAATCTTCACGGTATACCTGTTCTGTCACTGCATTTTCTGATGTTCCGCCAGTATAGGAATTGAACAGGAAATCATGCCAAAATTTATCATCCATTGCCTGCCCGGAATTGAAATCATTCAGTTCGTTACATATCTGCGCTAAAAATGCTTTTTCTTTATCAGTGAGTGTGACAGACGTTTCCGTCTGTGCCTGTGATGTTTCAGCCTGTGGCTGTGATACAGGTTCGCTTTGTACAGGAGCCTTTGTTTCTGATTTGACAGTATCTGCTGTGTCATTTTCAGCCGTAGTCACTGTTTCTGCATTGTTTGATGTATTATTTGTACCTGCATATTCCGAGTGCTCTGTTTCTTGATTTTCGGACGGTTCTTCTTCATAAATGACTGTGCCTGCATTTTCCTGTTCTGCCAAATCATTTGCACAGCCCGATAATGACAGCGTCGTTATCAGACTGGCTAATAAAAAAATCCCTTTTGTGCCAATTTCTTTCTTTAACATTTTTCTCTCCTCACTTTCAGATTTTCTACGGCGCAATGCCGGTTTTTATTATCCTTATTATCTGCCATTATTGCAACGGGTTTTGCATGAAACGACATTTTCTGTCTTATTTTGGAATCATTCATCCCAATATAAGCATAAAAATGTCTTTTTGTTCAGATTCTTTGCGTTATCATAGTTTTTGGATGTATACTATAAGAAATATGTGTGAGGTAAGGGCAGTTGTCAAATGTGCATGCAAGCATGTCCGTTTGACTCGTTGCCCACAGAAATAAAATGCGGATAGCAATCTGTGATGATGACATTCTGGTAATCAGACAAATTGAATGCCTTATCAATACTTTTTTTGAAGCAAAAAGTATAAAATGCCCTGAAATTATCAGCTTTTCAAGCGGAGAATCTCTTTTGGCTGATCAAGGGGATAAGGATATTATCTTCCTTGATATTGAAATGCCCGGCATCAATGGTATCTATGTCGGAAAAGAATTAAAAAGGGCAAATGACAGGAGCATTATCTTTATTGTTACCTCTTATCCCGAATATCTGGATGAAGCAATGCGTTTCCATGTATTTCGTTATCTTTCAAAGCCTTTGGAGAAGCAGCGGTTCTTCCGTAACATGAAAGACGCGGTTGACCTGTATAACACCATAACGATTAAAGTTCCCATTGAAACCAGACAAGGCATTCATACGCTTCTCGCTTCATCCATTATCATGATTGAAGCACAGGGAAGAAATGTAACCCTGCATACCACCCTGAATGATTTTGAATCCGTCCATAATATGCAGTATTGGCTGGATTTGCTGCCCAAAAGCTGTTTTTTCCAGACACACCGCAGCTTTATTGTAAATTTTGAGCATATATCAGATTTTGACCATTCCCTTGTACGTTTGGCGGATAACCAGTTTCAGGCATATCTGACAAAAAGAAAATACAGCGCTTTTAAAGACGCTTATCTCCTCTATTTGGAAAGCACAAGATAAAAACAAACAAGGAGTCACGATATGGGAAAAACCATTTGCAGTTTTTTTAGTTTTCTTACAGAAGCTGTTATACTCTGGCAGTATGCTTCCAGCCTTTTTGCGGCTAAACATACCGCAAAAAAGAAATTTATTATCCTATGCGGGCTTTACTTCATTTTATTTGCTGCCTCGCTTTTTGAATCAAAGATAGTGAATATCACTTTATATTTTCTTTTTAATTTTGTTTTTCTTGTCACCCAATACTGCTTGAACACTTATTCGGCTTTTTTTCATTCTTCCATACTGGCATCCGTGATGATCCTGTGTGAAGTAATGGTATATTATATTATCCGGTATTTTTCACCACACTTTTTTGAAAGGGGTGAAAATTTTCATTTCCTTGTCATATTCGCCATATTTTCAAAGTTAATGTTTTTCACGGTTATTTATTTCATATTACATTTTCTGGAAGGGCTGGAAAATCGTGACGAACGTCAGGACAAATCAGCTTTTTTACTGGCATTGATTCCCATAACTTCTGTCTTTGTTATGATTACTTTCACCAAAATCAGCGATTCCTGCGACCTTTCTCCTGTCCTGGACTGGATGCTTACATTAAGTGCTATTTTTCTGCTGGCAATCAATCTGCTTATATTTGGAATCGAACAATATAACAGAAAAAAGAGTCTGGATTTTACCGAAATGCAATTATTGCTCCAACGGGAATCGGATTCCGTCCAGTATTATGAAATGCTGCTTTCCCAGCATGAGAATCAAAGTATCCTGATACACGATATTAAAAAGCATCTTCAGTCCATAAATACGCTCAATGACAAAATGGAACATGATAAAATCAGGGAGTATATTCAAGAACTGATGCAGTCTTCCGATTTGAAGGAAGTTTCAAGATTATGTGACCATGAAATGCTGAATGCAATCCTTGCAAGGTATGGGCGGAGGTGTCTCGATGAGCATATTGCTTTCCATGCCGATATAAGAAGTGGAATTATTGATTTTATTGCAGATACAGATATTACTTCATTGTTCTGCAACCTGTTGGACAATGCGGTGGAAGCTGCCGGACACAGCTCCGATTCTTTTATCGAGATCAGCGTCTGCAAACGTGAAAAAACGCCTTTTGTGATAATCACCATGATCAATTCCTGCAGGAAAAATCCCTTTGATGAGCCAGGCGGCAAACTGGCTACCACTAAATCCAATAAGCATAAACATGGTTTCGGTATAAAGAGTATCCAAAAAACAGTTGCCAAATATCATGGCAACATGCAGATATATTACAATCAGGATTCTCTTACTTTTCATACTGTCATCACATTAAAACAATAATTCCTATCTCATTTTTCTAATAAAATTTTTAGAAGTTCTTAAGAAATCCCACACGAAGATATTTAGGTTTGTGAAGTAATCTTTTCTTATGATTCGTTATAAGGGTAACAAAGCCTGTGTCAGCATTTGCTTTTGAAGGAAGCACACTGACAGACAGGTATACAGGCAAAACGAATCAGAAAGGGAGTGGAGCTAAAATGACAATGGATGTGATCATGCAGTATTTTGCGCGGTATGGAGGAATTGCTATTTTCGTAATCGTGTTTTTGGAGTACCTGAATCTGCCGGGATTTCCGGCGGGGGTTATTATGCCTTTGGCAGGCGTATGGGCGGCAAGGGGAAATATTAAATTCATACCGGCGCTTCTTATAACAATAGCGGCAGGTTTGGCAGGAAGTCTTATTTTATATTATCTGGGATACAAAGGCGGCGAATTGTTTTTACAAAAGTACCTGAACAAATTCCCAAAACAGAGGCCATTGATTGAGAGTAAACTTGAGTGGATACGGAAAAAGGGCAGCGTAGGGATTTTCTGCAGTAAACTGATTCCTATGGTGCGCACCATTGTTTCCATACCGGCAGGAGTTTCAAAGATGAATCTGGCCAGGTATACCGTAAGCTCAACTCTGGGAATTTTCGTCTGGAATCTGTTTTTTGTAGGTGCGGGATATTATCTGGGGGATGCGGTTTTAAGCTATCTGGCATAGGAATAAAGGCGGAAAGGAGTAAAGTTAAAATGAAAATTGCAATGATGACAAATAATTATAAGCCATTTGTTGCGGGAGTGCCGATTTCTATAGAAAGATTAGCTAAGGGGCTGCGCAGGCAAGGGCATCAGGTGGTGGTGTTTGCTCCTGACTATGATGGTCAAAACCAGGAGCCGGATGTGGTGAGATATGGCTCACTGCTTCGGGGAGTAGCGGGAGGGGCGTCTGTTCCCAACAGTCTGGATTTTGAGATAGAGCGCAGATTTAAGGAAGGAAATTTTGATGTGATTCATGTACATCATCCTATGATGATTGGCCGGACTGCAAGCTATCTTTCCTGGAAATACCATGTGCCGCTGGTTTTTACCTATCACACAAGATACGAGCAGTACCTGCATTATATAGGGATGTCGGGATTAAAAAGAGTGATGCCGGCTTATGTAAGAGGATATACAAGGCATTGTGACATGGTGATAGCGCCTACGCCTCTTATGAAAAGTTATCTGGAGGAAATACAGGTGGGAGCAGAGGTGAGGGTATTGCCTACAGGACTTTTAGAGGACGGTTTTTATCCGGATAAAGAAAAGGCGGAGCAAATAAGAAAGCGTCTGGCAGGAGATAAAAGCTATCTTTTCTGTACCGTTGCAAGACTTGCCAAAGAAAAAAATCTTGATTTTTTACTGCGAAGTATGAAACTTCTCAAGGAAGAATGGGGAAGTAATTTCAGGCTGGCGCTGATTGGGGATGGACCATCAAGGAAGGAGCTGGAAAGGAAAGCTGTCCTTTATGGAATTGGTGAGGAGATTTTATTTGTGGGGAAAGTTCCTAATTCGGAAATCAAAAACTACTGCCATGCTTCAGATCTGTTTTTGTTTTCTTCTTTATCGGAAACCCAGGGGATCGTACTCCTTGAGTCAATGGCTGCTGGCACACCTGTCGTTGCCTTACGTGCTACAGGTACGGAGGATGTAGTGGTAAATGGAAAAAACGGATATATGACAGAAACGTCAGAAAAAGAATTTGTAAAAAAAATGATGGATATTCTGGAAAAGAAGGAGATTGATCTTCTGCGGCAGGGCGCCTGTGAAACAGCCCGGAATTACAGTTGTGAAAAAGTTACGGAGGGTGCAGTGAAAATGTATTTGCAGGCAATATGGAACAGAAGGGAAAAAGACCGTATCAGGCATGGCAATAGGAATCAGGGGAAAGATATGGTATACTCAGGATGAAAAACAGTTAGTGTGGTAATTGAGAAATTTACAAATTGAATGAATATTCCCACCATTTTATCTTTTCACAATTATCCAGGTAAACGGTTAGACTTTGAAGGGGGCATTATTGTAATCATGGAAGGGTATCATATTTTAATTGTTGAGGATGACAAGGAAATTCGTGAGGGAATTGAGATTTATTTAAAGAATCAGGGATATATTGTATTTCAGGCAGCTGACGGTGTGGAAGGACTTGAAAAAATTGAGAAAGAGGAGATTCATTTGGCAATCGTGGATGTGATGATGCCCAGGATGGACGGAATTACTATGATGATGAAGACCAGGGAAAAGGGCTATGATTTTCCGGTGATCATGCTTTCTGCAAAATCAGAGGAAGTGGATAAGATTATGGGGCTTAACATGGGGGCAGATGACTATGTGACCAAACCTTTTACCACAATGGAGCTGCTTGCAAGGGTGAATTCCCATCTGCGGCGGTATGAAAAATTTCTGCAGGCAGTGGGAGAAAAGGCGGCCAATGATAAAGTGTATACCATCGGCGGGCTTGAACTCAATGAGGAGACGGTGGAAGTCTTTGTAGATGGAAAGCCGGTAAAGTTAACGCCCTTGGAGTTTAAGATATTAATGCTTTTAATGAAAAATCCGGGCAGGGTATTTTCAGCGGAGGAAATTTATGAACGAGTATGGAACGAGCAGGCGATTAATACGGACACAATTATGGTGCATGTAAGAAAAATTCGGGAGAAAATAGAAATTAATCCGAAGGAACCAAAATATTTAAAGGTGGTGTGGGGTGTTGGATACAAAATCGATAAGCAGTAAGAAATTCAGTTTTATTATAGCGTTAATTTTTATTATAACAGCGTCAGTGGGATATTTTATGATGTATCCTGTATTTGAAAATCGGGCGGCGGAGTATGATGTAGATGCTTTTAGCAGTTCAAATTTCCTTTTCCAGCTTTATCAGGGAAGTTGTGTGCTTTATAAGGATGTTACGGAAGCAGCCACAGGCAGGACGGTAGAGTACGCAGATTTATATTTGCAGGCGGAAGAAGAAATGCTGGGGGAACTGGATGGCGCAGAACAGGAATTTTTTGACGGAAGCACGCTGAATATAGGTTCCTATGCCAATGCGGAGAGCTGGAAGCTGATGTGCAGGGAGCGGGTTAACAATATTCTTCGGGGCTGGCAGTCAGAGGTACTGAATGGAATTACCAAAGAGATGGACTACTGTGTGATTGATCACGCAACAGGTAAAATGATTAAAAACACAGGAAGAGAAATAGAAAATCTGGGCACAGAAGAGGCGGATGAAGAACTGAATTCCGAGTATGTTTACTATATCAGAGCATCCTATGGAAATGCCGGAAATTTAGAGAGAGTGGCGGTAAAAGGAAAAAATTCGGCGGAGTTGTTAAAAAGCGCGCAGCTTAACTTAAAGAGCAATCATTTATGGACAGTTTTTTGGGGCAATGTTTCCTATGAGTATGGGGATATCTATTCGGATGGAAGTATTTTCTTTCAGGACAGCAATGGCAATCTGGGGAAAGAAAAAATTACAGTATCCAGTATGCCGAAAAACATTACCTGCATTTTTGCCCTTACGGCTGAGCAGCAGGAAAAACTTTTAACCCAGGATACAAGTTTGATATCAGGACAGGAGTACATCGAATATGTTGCTTATTATCGGGCAGATACCATTGGCGTCTTCTTTACATTTTTCTTTGTACTTGCAGTGATTGCCTTAATTATGGTACGTGTCAAAAAGTACTGTCTTCATACATTGACGGTGGAAAAACTGCATATAGAGGTATCCTTACTTGCAATATTTATGCTGATTGGAATTGGCGAAAATATTATTATCGGGCTGGTAAACTTTACAAACAGAGGCCGGTTTGATCAGCTTTACACAAGCATAGGGTGGATTCCGGAGGCGGCGTATCCTGTTTTGACCTGCATCATTAATCTGGGAATTCTCTTTGTGGCGTTTGCAGGATGGTATTATCTTATCACTTCTTTTGGAGAAGTGTTTGTGATTGGCATCAGAGCCTTTATAAGGGAAAGAAGTCTTATTTATAAAATTGGAGTCTGGACAAAACGGTTCTGCAGAAGAAATGTGGATAAATTTAAAGATGAAATTCTCCATGTGGATTTAGGGGAGCAGGCCAATAAAACTATAAAAAAGCTGGTGGTGGTTAATTTCCTGCTGCTTGCGTTAGTCTGCTGCATGTGGGTATTTGGGTGGATGGCGCTTTTTATCTACAGTATCATCCTGTATTTCTGTATGAAAAAGTATGTGCAGAACATTCAGGCCCAGTACCGGAACCTCTTTGACGCCACCCGGTCAATTGCAAACGGAAACCTGCAGACGCAGTTTGATAACGACTGGGGAATCTTTGAGTCCTATAAGGAGGAACTTTCCAAGATTCAGGATGGAATTAAGGTAGCAGTGGAAGAGGAGGTAAAAAGTCAGAAAATGAAAACAGAATTGATTACAAATGTATCTCATGATTTAAAAACCCCTCTCACAGCAATCACTACCTACATTGAGCTGTTAGAGGATGAAAGCATTACGCCGGAGCAGAGAACGGAATATCTGGATGTATTAAAAAGAAAATCTGCCAGATTAAAATTTCTTATTGAAGATTTGTTTGAAGTCAGCAAGGCAACAAGTGGTAATATTACCTTAAACCTTGTGGATGTGGACATCTGCAATCTGATTCGCCAGGTGTATTTGGAATATGAGGACAGAGTGGAGGAGGCGGATCTGGTTTTCCGGTTTCAGATGCCGGAGGAAAAGACCATTCTGAAACTGGACAGCCAGAAAACCTACAGAATATTTGAAAATCTTTATACCAATATTATTAAATATGCCATGCCTCATACCAGAGTGTACGTAAAAGCGGAAAAGACAGAAAGGGGAATTGTCATTGAACTGAAAAACATGTCGGCGGCAGAGCTGAATATTCCGGCCGAAGATCTAACAGAACGGTTTGTGCGGGGCGACAGCTCCAGAAATACGGAAGGAAGCGGGCTAGGGCTTGCCATTGCAAGAAGCTTTGTGGAGGTGCAGGGTGGAAAGATGAAAGTGGAAATTGACGGGGATCTCTTTAAGGTAAGGATTGAGTGGCAGGAAATACTTGCCAAATAAAATAAATTCGGCTAATATATATTTATGATGAAAATTAGCCGAAAGGAGAACACTGTGCAGTATATTTCGAGAAATCTGGAATCAGTGGTACAAAAGGTAACAAAGGAATATCCGGTAGTTTTGATTACAGGCCCCCGTCAGGTGGGCAAGACAACCATGCTTCAAAAGCTGATGGAAAATACAAATCGAAGCTATGTATCGCTGGATGACCTGAATGAGAGAAGCATAGCCAGGAATGATCCAGAACTTTTTCTGCAGCTTCACAAACCGCCGGTTTTTATAGACGAGGTGCAATATGCGCCGGAATTATTTCCCTATATTAAGATTTATGCAGACAAATATAAGGAGAAGGGAGCTTTCTGGCTGACTGGTTCACAATTGTTTCGATTGATGAAAGGGGTGCAGGAATCCCTTGCCGGAAGGGCAGCAGTGCTTTCTATGACTTCTTTATCTCAGGCTGAGGTATGCGGCGAAAGTGCAGGGCCTTTCAGAATTGATTTCCAGGAATTATCTTTGAGGGAAAAAAAGCGTGAACCAGCTGACACAATGGGAATTTTTGAAAGAATTTATAAAGGTTCTATGCCGGCTGTCTTAAATGGAACCGTCAGTAACAGCCAGATTTTTTACAGCAGTTATTTAAACACTTATATAGAGCGGGATGTAAAAGCCCTTTCCGAGGCAATAGATTCTTTGAAGTTTCTGCGTTTTATAACGACTGTGGCAGCCAGAAGCGGCCAGATGCTGAATATTTTGGACATTGCACAGGATGCGGATATCAATCAGGCACAGGCCAAATCCTGGCTGAATATTTTAGAGGCGCTTGGAACTATTTTTTACCTGCATCCTTATTCCAATAATCTGCTGAAACGTCTTGTAAAAACGCCAAAGCTGTACTTTTATGACACAGGTCTGGTATGCTATCTGACAAAATGGAGCAGCCCGCAAACCTTAGAAAGCGGCGCCATGAATGGGGCAATACTGGAAACATATGTGGTGGCTGAAATCGCAAAGACTTATTTAAACTGTGGTATGGAACCGTTTATGTATTATTATCGTGATAAAGATGCAAAGGAAATAGATATTATTCTGGAGCATGACGGGGTTTTAAATCCCATTGAGATAAAAAAGACTGCCGCCCCCCGGCCGGAACTTATAAAAACATTTCATCTCCTTGACAGGGCATCAGTGCCCAGGGACAAGGGAGCAGTTATTTGTATGAAGCCAAATTTAAGTGCAATTAACAGGGACAACTATATTGTCCCTGTCTGGATGGTTTAAAAATATGGCAGCAATTCTGCATTTTAGTTACAAAATATACTGTCAACAGCAGGATTTAAGATAACCAATTACGTCTTCTAAGGATGGCAGGGTGCAGACTGCCATCTTTTTAAATTCTTCTCCCGGCTGTTTCATATCAGGAATACAGATCACATCAATGCCTGCGGAATGCGCCGCCTGTATGCCTGCTTCACTGTCTTCAAGTACCAGACAATCATTTGCATCCTCACCGGCTTTTTCACAGGCTTTTAAGAAAATATCGGGGAAGGGCTTGCCACGCTCTACTTCCGGGCCAAAAACCATAGCATCAAAATAATGATCTACTTTGTTTTCTGCTAAAATGCCCATTGCCCGATCTTTTAAGCTGGAAGACGCAAGCAGCATCTTAATCTGATGTTCTTTCAAATATTGAAGCAGTTCTCTTACCCCGGGCTTTAGGGCAACGCCTTTTTCCAGATATCCCTTTTCTATTTCCTCTTCAAAGGCAAGGGCTTCTTCTAAAGTAAAGGGAAGCCGATAGGAGGCTATTACGTTTTTCATGTTTACAACTGCAGTCTTTCCGCTTAATGTATGAGCATATTCTTCTATGGTCAAAGAATGTCCGTATTTTCCAAGAATATCGCAATAAATCTGATAAGAGATAATTTCACTGTCAATCAGTAGTCCGTCCAGGTCGAAAATAACTGCCTTTTTCATAAAGAACCTCCTGCTTTAAAAAAATAATTTTGTGTATTTTGTCTGTGTGTCTGCTATATGGTATACATATATTTTGCTTTTCACCTGTTTGTAAGTAATAACGTGTTTTTTACAGATAAGCATTCGATATCCCTTTTGATTCAGCCATTCGTCCGGCGTCAATGAACCGGAATCGGGAAGAAGCTCTAATTGCTCGATGGCATCAAGAATAGAGTCACTTACCTTTAAAGCTGTTTCTGCGTCAAATTGTACCAGATACCAGTCTTCAATTTGTTTTAAGTCTTCCCAGGCAGTAGGAAGAATTTCAACTTTATATGCCATTTAATCGTTCACTTAACTGTTTTCTCGCCTGCTGTACGCTTAAGATTTCCATTCCATCAATGCGCTCCTGCTCTGCCTGAAGCACCTTTTCGCGAAGCTTTAATATCTGTTCCCTTTTTTCAAATGCATCAATGCTCATAAGGACTAAATCACCTTCGCCATTTTTCGTTATATAAATAGGCTCTTTGGTTTCCTTTGCCAT
This sequence comes from Lachnospiraceae bacterium, assembly GCA_009774465.1. Lineage (GTDB taxonomy): Bacteria > Bacillota > Clostridia > Lachnospirales > Lachnospiraceae > Suilimivivens. The sequence continues at coordinate 36,413 of VSNT01000001.1, read as the reverse complement.
AGTTGAGATGGAAGCATAATCATTGCGCAAAGCTGCCGAAGCTTTAATTATCATATTTTCCTCCATGCCGGAGCTGTTCTAGCGAAGGCCGCGAGCCAAATTTCAAATTTGGCTCTGCGATATCGAGTTTGTGGCTCCGGCACAAACTCGTGGTTGAAAAATCAGCACATCAGTGTGATTTTTCAACCTTATACCCATCTGCGCGCTGCTGCGCGCGTGCAAATCAATAGGTTGAATACGCATTTTTATTCAACCTTTCCTCCATGCGATAAGCATTTTAATTAATTTAAAAAAATATATCAATTTTATGATATCATTATATCTTTGTTTTTATACCATGTAAAGATTTTTTTTGGCGTATAATCAATATCATAACAGTTCAGCCATGAAATAATGCTAAAGATGCGTGAATGCTTGCATTCGAAGCAGCTTTAACATTATTTCATGAGCGGAGCGCCCGCAAATGAGCAAAAGACAAGCCGCGAAGGCGGCGCCGGATGCGAAGCAGCCGCTTTTGCGAGGATGCGGGTGCTGAACTGTGTCAGTGAAGCCCGGACACAAGTGAGAGAGCGGGTGCTGAACTGTGCCAGTGCAGCCGGACACAAGCGTGAATGTGCGGTGCTGAACTGTAGGCGGTACAAAAGAACCACAAGAGGAAAACAAAATTGGAAAAACAAAGGCTTTTAAAACAATATTTTGGCTACGACTCCTTCCGTGAAGGTCAGGAATTTTTAATTGACAGTATTTTGGAAGGTAGGGACGTACTGGGAATCATGCCCACCGGTGCCGGAAAATCCATATGCTATCAAATCCCAGCCTTAATGATGAAGGGAATCACGCTGGTGATATCTCCATTGATTTCACTGATGAAAGATCAGGTGGAGGGTTTAAATCAGGCCGGAATTCATGCAGCGTACTTAAACAGCTCCCTGACACCGGGACAGTATAGAAAAGCACTGCTTTATGCAAAGGAAGGGAGATATCCCATTATTTATGTGGCGCCGGAGCGGCTTCTTACGGAAGAATTTCTGGATTTTGCACTAAGCGGCAATATAGTGATGGTGGCGGTGGATGAAGCCCACTGTGTTTCCCAGTGGGGACAGGATTTCAGGCCAAGCTATTTAAAAATTGTGGAATTTATCGATAAACTGCCGGTACGTCCGGTGATAGCTGCGTTTACGGCAACTGCAACTAAGGAAGTAAAAGAGGACATCATTGACCTTTTACAGTTGCGATTGCCGGCTCTTATTACCACCGGATTTGACAGGAACAATCTGTATTTTGGAGTGATGGCTCCAAAGGACAGATACGGAGCTGTTAAGAATTATCTGGAATGTCACCCCGGGGATAGTGGGATTATTTACTGTCTTACCCGGAAAATGGTGGAGGAGGTGTGTGAAAAGCTTTTAAAGGAGGGGTTTGCCGCCACAAGATATCATGCAGGGCTTACCGACGAGGAAAGAAAGAGGAACCAGGAGGACTTTATTTATGATAAAGCTCCTGTGATGGTTGCAACCAATGCTTTTGGCATGGGGATTGACAAGTCTAATGTAAGATTTGTACTTCATTATGGAATGCCTAAAAATCTGGAATCTTATTATCAGGAGGCAGGAAGGGGAGGGCGTGACGGTCAACCTGCGGAATGCATCCTTTTATATAGTGGGCAGGATGTAATTACCAATCAGTTTTTTATAGAAAACAATCAGGACAACAAAGAGCTTGATCCGCTGACCAGAGAAACAGTTATGGAGCGGGACAGAGAAAGGCTCCGCACCATGACTTTTTACTGTTCTACCAATGAATGTCTGCGGGATTATATTCTCCGGTATTTTGGGGAATATGGAGAAAATTATTGTGGAAATTGTTCCAACTGCTTAAGTCAGTTTGAAACCGTAGACGTGACGGAAACTGCAAGGGCGCTCATTGGATGCGTAAAGGAGTGCCGCCAGCGGTATGGGGTAAATGTGATTATTGAGACGGTGCATGGAGCTGATACCGCTAAAATACGGGGATACCGGATGAATCAAAATTCCTTTTATGGAAGCCTTAAGGCTGTGCCGGTTTATAAACTGCGGCAGATGATGAATGAACTGTTGATGAAAAATTATCTGGCTTTGACTAAGGATGAATATGCAGTTTTAAGGCTGACGGAAAAATCGGAGGCAGTCTTAAGAGGGGAAGCTGAAATTACCATGAAAATGGCAAGGGAGCAGGAGCATCCGGCCAGGGTAAAAACAGACAAAAAAGGGCGCAAAGGGAAAATATCAGCTGGCAGGGAATTTTCAGAAGGTGAGGAAAATCTGTTTGAAAGGCTTAAGCGCCTTCGCATGGAGATTGCAAGGAAGGAAAAGGTGCCCCCTTATCTTGTATTCTCTGATAAAACTTTGACCTATATGTGTATTTTGAAACCGGGAACAAAAGAGGAAATGCTTCAGGTTTCCGGCGTGGGAGAATATAAATTTAAAAAGTATGGCAAACAGTTTTTAGAGGTGACAGCCGCCTGGGGTGAAGATACTTGGAAAGGAAGCTTATGAAGTTTGTAAGAAAATTAGTAATGTTATTATTGATATTGTCTGTTTTATTCGGCCTGTTTGTTTTTGTTTACAGCTATAGACCTGATGTGATAGAAGCAGTTTTTCATCCGGAGCAAAGGCAGGCGGAAGTAAATTTGGCAGGCGGAGATTCAGATAATAACGGGAATTTTGGTCAGCAGGATGGCGGTCTGGCATCAGCAGGCGGCGCAGGCGATCAGCCACCCACAGGAATGACAGGCGGGATGGATAATTCCGGTCAATATAAGGAACCACAGGGGGAGGAAAACGGGGCGCTGGATGGTCTTGCGGAAAATATTTATCCCGAATATATTCCGCCCCGGCAGTCAGATCTTGTTGTACCAGAGCAGGTATCCGGCAGAAACGGATATCAGCAGATACAGGAAGAAGGGCAGCAGATTGAAGAGGAAGAGGCCAAAGTCCTGGAAAGTCAGCTTAGTCCCGGTCAGACCGGCGACGGTCTTGTTTTTGACGCAGTCTATTACCCTTATTATGGAATGCTGGATGAAAAGGGAAAGCATCTTTACCGGCAGATTTATGCCAATGCGGATGCTTTAAATCAGGCCTTTGCACCGGTGGAGCAGGTATCTGCCTCACAGCTTAGAAATGTTTTTTCTGCAGTATATAATGATCATCCGGAGCTTTTCTGGCTGGAAACAGCCTACCAGTGTAAATACAGAAGGACCGGTGAGTGCGTGGAGATTGCCCTTAAGTTTAACCGCACTGCACAGAACCTGGAGCAGGCAAAAGTACTTTTTAATGAAAATGCAAATACTGTTTTAAATCAGGTTTCGGGGAGTGCTGCTCCTTATGAAAAGGAAAAAATGGTTCACGATATTTTAATTGAGCGGATTACTTATGATCTGGGGGCGGAGATGAACCAGAGTGCATACAGCGCAATGGTAAATGGCCGGACGGTGTGTGCCGGATATGCAAGAGCGTTTCAGTATTTATTGCAGCAGCTTGGAATTCCCTGTTATTACTGTACCGGATATGCAGGAGAAAATCATGCATGGAACATTGTTTCTTTAGAGGATGGCTTTTATAATGTGGATGTTACCTGGGATGATACGGAAGGGGCAGGCAGCAATTATGATTATTTTAATCAGACAGATCAGGATTATGCAGACACCCATGTGAGAAAGGAGCTTTCGGTTTATCTTCCTCCCTGTGGCGGGCAGGCATATCGAAATCTGGAGCAGAGCGGGGAACCGACTTTGCAGAACATGGATAATTTAGGAGGCTTCCCGGAGGGATTAAGGAGCCTTTCAGATGCAGGTATGAGCGAGGATGATATTTTGTACAGCCTTTCCGATTATTATGATAACTGCTACAACCAGATTGCTGCACTGGGACGGGGGACTTATGAATTTTCCAACGTAATAGAAGGAGAAGCGCTTTTTGAAGAAATGCAGAAGGCTTACCGGAATGATGCCTATCGCACGGGGTATATGGAGCAGGCAATGGAAGCTGTTTCAGCCTCTTCCTGCGAGATGAGCCTTTTGATGGAGGAGCTGGAGCAGGGCAGGTATCTGATAACTCATACGGTCAATATGAGATAACAGCATTTTTTGCAGGTTCAATCACAGGAAAATCCATATTAGGATTGGAAAAAATGTGATAGACTGCTTGTAAGTGGATTAGTAATTGTGAAATGTAAGGTAATGGAATAGCTTGGTATTAGTGGAAGAAAATTTTATAGAAAGAGGTGGGGAATGGCATATTTTGAATACAGCAAATCTATTAAGGCTGTCGAGTATTACGAAATTTTAGAAATGCTCATGGAACGATGGGAATATGAAATTGTCGAGTTTAAAGAAGCTAAAGGTGGCTATGATACAGACAAAATTGGCAGATATTTTTCTGCAATAAGTAATGAGGCAAACTTGCGCCAGCAGCAATATGGGTGGCTCATTTTTGGAGTTGGAGAACAGAATAAGGTAAAACAGGTAGTTGGAACCTCATTTAAAAATGGTGATAAAAGTCTGCTTGAGCGTTTCAAGTATGAAATTTCCAGAGGTACCGCTAATGGCATGACTTTTTATGATATTATTGAAATATTTCCAACTGTTAATGGAAAAGAGCATCGTGTACTTATGTTTAAAATTCCAGCAGCTGCAACAGGCATACCGACTGACTGGAAAACAAATTATTATGAGCGCGCTGGAGAGAGTCTTGTACCATTAAAGCAGTATAAGATAGACGCAATCCGTTCACAGGAGCGCAGGGACTGGTCTAAACAAGTGCTGGAACAGGCGGGCATAGAGCATTTAGATAAAGACGCAATTGCTTTAGCCAGAGAGAAATATAAAGAAAAAATGAATCAGGGGCATATTTCCAAAGAAGTGGATGCTATGACTGATGAGCAGTTTTTGACAAAGATAAAGCTCGTGATAGGCGGCAAAATCACCCATGCAGGAATGCTTCTGCTTGGCAATTCGGATTATGATTATATGTTTCAGTCTGCACCGGGGATTATGTGGAGATTATATGGCGCTGATAATATGGACAGGGATTATGCCATTTTCAAAATCCCATTTATCAATGTGGTTGATAAGGTGTTTGCAAAGGTAAGGAATCTGACATATAGATATATGCCAAATCAGATGACGCTGTTTCCGATGGAAACGGAACAATATGATAGCTGGCTGATGCGCGAGCTGCTCAATAATTGTATTGCTCATACAAATTATCAGTTTGTCAGCATCAGCGGCTAAAAGCATTGATGAAAGTACAAGCTACATCAAAAATAAGGGATTTGATGATAAGTATTATAAAGATTTGATTGTTGAGTATTTAAAGCAGTATGGGAAAGCAAAAAAGAAAGATATTCGAGAGTTGCTATGGGATAAGCTGCCGGATGCTTTGAATGATACCCAAAAAGAAAATAAAATTCATAATCTACTTGCTGCATTGAGAAAACAAAGAATTATTGGTAAGGATTCGGAAAATCAGCAACAATCCAGTTGGATACTAAAGTGATATCTTGGGTAATTTGCAATTGAATCCAAGGTTTACCCAAGATTTACCCAAGGTTATCCAAGCCCGTGCTTCTAAAATTTTATAAAAACAGAAAAATAAGCGGATATGGAGCTGTTACGAAGTGCCGGGCTTTATGAAAAAGATATGGAAAGATAACTCAGGATATAAAACTGTTGAACTTGCTGAAATGCTTGATATAAACAGAAAAACTGTATCTGTCAAGCTTAAAAATCTTAGAGAAAAGGACATTATAGAAGGAGGGCATAGGCATGAGGTTTACGAAAATGCATGGCTGCGGCAATGATTATATTTATGTGGATGGCGCCAGGGAAAAGATTCCTGCTAAGGAGAAGCCGGAGCTTGTGAGGCGTTTGAGCGACAGGCATTTCGGGATTGGTGGAGATGGTGTGATTTTTATTAACCCCTCAACAGAAGCTGATTTTGAGATGGAAATGTATAATATGGATGGCTCCCGGGCGGAAATGTGTGGCAACGGGATCAGGTGCGTAGCCAAATTTGTTTATGATAAGAGGCTTACGGACAAGACCAAAATCAGCGTGATTAGCTGCGGAAAAATCAAGTACCTTGATCTGGCGGTTGAAGATGGAAAGGTATCGACTGTTAAAGTCAATATGGGTGAGCCTGTTTTAAAAGCGGCGGATATCCCTGTGGTTTCAGAGCAGGAACAGGTAATTTCCGAAAAAATAGAAGTAGGGGATTCTGTTTATAAAATGACATGTGTGTCAATGGGGAATCCTCATGCGGTGGTTTTTGTGGAGGATGTGGCAGATTTTCCCCTTGAAAAAATTGGTCCTCTTTTTGAAAAACATGTCCGCTTTCCAAATCATACCAACACGGAATTTGTAAAAGTTCTGGATGATAAAACGGTGGAAATGCGGGTATGGGAAAGGGGAACAGGAGAGACATTAGCCTGCGGAACCGGCGCCTGTGCTACTGTAGTAGCGTGTGTATTAAATGGTTTGACGAAGGAGGAGGTTACTGTTAAACTATTAGGAGGAAATTTGCAGATCAAATGGGACCAGGAGACGGATCTGGTTTATATGACCGGACCGGCATCCACCGTGTTTGAGGGAGAAATATAAGGTAAATTCAGCACAGAATTTAAGGAGGAATAAAATGTTTAAGATTAATGACAATTATTTAAAGCTTCCGGGAAGTTATCTGTTTTCCACAATCGGGAAAAAGGTAAATGCATATGCGGCAGCGCATCCGGATAAGAAGATCATCCGTCTTGGAATTGGAGATGTTACCCAGCCTTTGGCGCCGGCAATTATTACCGCCCTTCATGGTGCGGTAGACGAGATGGCAAAAGCGGAAACCTTTAAGGGCTACGCACCGGATTTGGGGTATGAATTTTTAAGAAATGCAATTGCAGAAAACGATTATAAGGCAAGAGGATGCGACATTTCACCGAATGAAATATTTATATCTGACGGTGCAAAGTGCGACTCGGGAAATATTCAGGAAATATTCAGCGTGGATAATAAGATTGCTGTCTGTGATCCGGTGTATCCTGTTTACGTGGATACCAATGTAATGGCAGGAAGAACCGGAGTTTATGATACAGGCTCAGAAACCTGGAGCGATGTAATCTACATGCCCTGCACTGCGGAAAATAACTTTGCACCGCAGCTTCCTGATAAGACGCCTGATCTGATTTACTTATGCTTCCCCAATAATCCCACCGGCTCAACCATTACCAAATCGCAGCTTCAGGAGTGGGTTGATTATGCAAACAAAGTGGGGGCCGTTATTATTTATGATGCGGCTTATGAGGCTTATATTTCAGAAAAAGACGTTCCCCATTCCATTTTTGAATGTGAAGGGGCAAGAACCTGTGCCATTGAGCTCCATTCTTTTTCCAAAAACGCAGGATTTACAGGAGTACGCCTTGGGTATACTGTGATTCCCAAAGATCTAAAGTGCGGTGATGTTTCCCTGCATGCCCTTTGGGCAAGAAGACATGGCACCAAATATAATGGCGCGCCCTATATTGTACAGCGTGCCGGGGAGGCGGTATATTCTGAGGAAGGAAAGGCACAGTTAAAGCAACAGGTTGCCTATTACATGAAAAATGCAGATTATATATTGAAGGGATTAAAGGATGCCGGTTATACCGTATCCGGCGGCGTAAATGCTCCCTATATCTGGCTGAAAGCGCCTGATGGAATGAGCAGTTGGGAATTTTTTGATTATCTGCTTGAAAATGCAAATGTGGTTGGAACGCCGGGCTCCGGTTTTGGACCAAGCGGTGAAACTTATTTCAGGCTGACAGCATTTGGCAGTTATGAAAATACCATAGAGGCTGTGGACAGAATCAAATCATTATAAAAGTTGTTACTAATACCTCTGCCTTTTTAAGGCAGGGGAAGGCTGAAAGAAAAAGTTGTTATCTTTGCAGGAATTTTTGGTTTGTGCAAAGGTAACAGCTTTTTTCCATAAAAACCAGACAGCTGCTTCGTATCTGAATATAGAAGGGAAAGCTGTGAGAAGATGGAGGGGAAAGTGAACGAGCAGCAATTTGAAAATGCTGTGGCACGGATGGTACAGGGAGATAAAACCGGATTAAAGGAAATTTATACAAGTTACGCAGGATATATTTACCGGATCATTTATGAGGTGCTGCAGAATAAGGAAAATGCAGAGGATGTGACCAGCGAGTTTTTTATCCGTCTGTGGGATAAGGCGGAACAGTTTAAGCCCGGCGGAGGGCATAAAGGCTACCTGGCTGTAATCGCCAGAAATATGGCGGTTGATTTTTTGCGAAAGCATAAAAAAGAAGAACTTACTTCCTTTTTACAGGATTTAGGGGAAGAAGGAGAGGAAGAAAAGAGAGGGAGCATAAAACTTGCGGAAGATAAAACAAACCAGGTGGAGGAGCAGGTGATTGGCAGTATGACCATCAGGCAGGCGCTTGAGGCGCTGAAACCTTCGGAACGACAGATCATCAGTTTAAAAGTTTTGGGGGAGATGACGTTTAAAGAAATAGCGGCGGCTATGGAGATTCCTATGGGGACGGTTACCTGGAAATACCAAAACGCAGTGAAAAAGCTAAGGAGGTGCGGTTATGAGCAGGGATTTTAAAAATGAATATTTAGAGCTTGTAAATGAAGAGATTCCTGACTTATGGGATCGGATTGAGGCAGGGCTGAGCGAAAAGACCGTACCTGAAACAGAAAAGAAAAATAAAATGAATCCGGTTATTTTCCGGAAAAGATACGCAGGACTTGCGGCAGCAGTTTTATGCGCGGCTGTTGTGATACCGGCATTTATGTTTACCAGAGGAATGAATAAGTCTGCTTCCTTTGAATCAGCGGCAGAGGCGCCGGCGGAAGCTGCCCAGGTGACAGAAGAATGTGTTGTGGAAGAAGCAGCAGAGGCAGCATGTGATACAGCAGAGGATATTTATGATGAAATATCAGAGTCCGGAGCCGGCGGTATAGAAGAAACGACAGGACAGGAGACAATGGAAAACGAAGGTGCTGCAGCAGATGTGGCGGAAGCTGTCAGTGAGGAAGCTGCCCTGGAGGACCTTGACGAAGGCATTGGTGCGGATAAAACAGAAAGCGCATTTAGAAAAGAAGAGGCCATTTCCGAAGCGGCTTCAAAACGTCAGGACCAAGGGGAGGCATTGATTTTAGAAAATGTAACTGTTCAGGTGACAGCGGTAAATAATACGGATGCAAAAGAAACGAACCAGGGGGATAACAGCATGGAAGGAATGTTGTATCAGGCAATCGTGGTTGATGATCCATCCGGAACATTTTCTGTTGATGAGCAGATAGAAATTTTTGTTCCTGCAGATTCTTTATTTGACATGACGACGGGAAATACTTTTGAAATTGATCTTATCTGTGATGCAGATGGAGAATATCCATTGGTAGTGGACAACATTTCCCCCTTTTAAATGAGACAGGTCAATAATTTTTAAGAAACAGGCAGCCCGCGCCGCGGGCTGCCTGTTTCCTGACATAAGGACGTTTCGTGCAGCGTCCGTTGTTTAGGACGTTACACGATTATGTTTATTCCTGTGGACCAATGTACTGTGCATCACCAAATCCAAGAATGAGCATAAAGATGGTATTTAAGAATACCAGGCCCAATCCGAATCCGGTACCTTTGCCAAATGCTTTGGCAAGCTTTAAGTACAACATGATCATGATTACGAAGTTTACGCAGGGAACAAAGCTGAGTAAGAATAACCAGCCATTGCCCCAGGCAATATCAAACAAGCAGTATTGTGAGTAAAAAGGTACAATACATGCCCATCCGGGTTTGCCGGATTTTACATAGATTTTCCAGCTTGCTATTATTGTTAAAACAGCAATTACGAGAATAATAATCATATATACGGTAAAAACTCCAGCACCTACAGCAGCGTATACTGCATCATAATTGTCATAATTGTAATCCATTGCACTATCTCCCTTCATAAATTTTGTTTTTACACTTATATCATAATACTAGATGCCAGTAATAATGTCAATTTTTAGGTATTTCTTTTTGGAGGAAAAACAGGTAAAATAGAAAGACATCTTGATGAACCCTGGAGGATTATAAATATGTACCAAATTGCTCTGTGTGATGATATGGAGGAAGAACTGAAACAGGTAGAAGGGCTGCTTGAATTATACAGAAAACAGAATCCGGCATTAGAATACCAGACAGAATGGTTTGCAAGTGCAGAAGAATTTTCTGAACAGATAGATACGTCTGAATCAGCGCCGGATATTTTGCTGATGGATATTTTTATGCCTGGAAAAACAGGAGTGGAAGTGGTGAGAGAGATGCGGGGAAAAGGATATAAGATGCCGGTTATTTTCCTTACAACATCTACAGAGCATGCATTAAATGCTTATGAGGTGGACGCTCTCCAGTACCTGGTTAAACCGTTAGAGCAGGGGAAATTTTTTCATGCAATGGACATTGCATTTGCGGCAGTTAAAACTGAAAAAAAGACATTTCTTGTGAAAATATCCGGCGGAGTCCGGCAAATAGATACTGATGAGGTTCTTTATTGTGAAGCCCAGAGGAATTATCAGGTAATTTATTTGGAAAATGATAGTATCAGGGTGCGGATGAAGGCATGGGAGCTGCATGAAACGCTGGAAAAATTCTCAGAGTATTATAGATGCGGCAGCTCATATATTTTCAATCTGAAACATGTAACTGCTATCGGAAGGGAAGAAGTCTGCATGGATAATGGAAGCAGTGTATACTTATCCAGAAAAAGAATTGCAGAATTTAAGAAAAAGTATTTTGCATATCATTTTGGAGAAAACTATGCGATAAATATCCCATAAGAAATGTAAAATATCCCATAAGGTGGAAGGAATGAAAGGAAAGATGTTACGATAGCCAATGCATAAATATAATACAGCGAGGAATATATTACAGCTATGAGAAGATGGGAATTTTATAACGAATTAAATGAAATAGTATATGTTGTGGATATGGACAATTGCCAGGTGGTATATATGAACCGCAGGGCGCGTGAAGCATACAAAATAAATGATGCGGATCTGCAGAAAAAAAAGTGTTATGAGCTTCTTGCAAACAGTGCGTTTCCCTGTGCATCCTGCAATAATAAAAAGTTGAAACCAGGCTGCTTTTTAGAAGATGTATATTACAATCCGGTGGTAAAAAGGAAACTTTCCGTAAAAAAAACAATGATCGAAGAAAATGGCAGAAGGTATAAATTTACCCTGGCTGTGGATATGGGGCCGGCCGGCTGGCAGGAGGAAGTTGGCGAGGACAATGAGGCCATGATTAATGAAGGACTTCGAGTTTCGCTTTCAGCGCCGACGCCGGAAATTTCCATCAATATTCTGTTAGAATATCTGGGGCAGTCGTTAAACAGCGAAAGGGTTTATATTTTTGAAGAAATAGAAGGCAGAGCCTTTAACAACACATATGAATGGTGCGCAGGCGGTGTGGTTCCGCAAAAAGAAAATCTGCAGAAGGTTCCTTTCAACGTGGTAAGTTTGTGGTATCAAAGATTTCAGAAGGGGAAAAGTGTTATTATTAAGAATGTGGAAAATATCCGGGAAAAAGATCCTGATATTTATGAATATTTAAAGCCCCAGAAGATACGGTCGCTGATTGTAAGCCCTTTGATGGATGAAAAGGAAATTATCGGATTTTATGGTGTGGATAATCCGCCGGAAAAATATTTGTATCATATCACCACACTGTTTGAAATATGGGGGCACTTTATTATTTCTCTGCTTCGCAGAAGAAACCTGGTCAGGCGGCTTGAGGAGATGTGCTTTCAGGATCAGTTGACAGGAATCGGAAACCGCCATGCAATGCATGATTACTTTGCTGCAATGAATCTTGAAAAAAGTATTGGAATTGTGTATTGTGATGTTATGGGACTGAAAAAAACAAATGACACCAAAGGACATAAGGTGGGAGATCGGTTGCTGCTTCGTGCCTGTGAGTGCTTAAAAGGAAGCTTTGGAGATTTTTCGCTGTTTCGTGTGGGAGGAGATGAATTTCTTGCTTTGTGTGCAGGAATCAGCGAAGAGGAACTGCTTCAAAGAGCAGAAAAGTTAAGAGAGGACATGAAAAAATCAGATGCCCCAATGGCCCTTGGCTGTGTATGGAGGCCTGACAGTAAAGAGGATATGGATCACCTGATCAAACAGGCGGATCATCGAATGTATGAAGAAAAAAGAGCAATCTATGCCAGGGCAGAGGGGAAATTTGAAAGTTGAAATTTTCAGTTTCTGAAAGGAGCATGATTATGAAAAGCAAAGTTAAATTTTTGACAGCTTATGGATTCGTATTATTGGTTGGGGTTCTGCTTACGGGTTGTGCACAAAAGCCTGCTTCTCAACCGGAAAATGCTTCCGGGCAGGCAGTTGAACAAAATCAAAGCAGCGGTGAACAACATTCTGACCAGAACAGCAGCCGGCAGATAACCGATTCAACACAAAATAATGAAGCAAAGCCCGCAGAAGGACAAAACGAGACTGCCCAGCCGGATGCATCTTACGATCAGGAAAGTGAAACACCGGCAGATTCCGGTTTGGAGCAGGCCAAAACTGCTGCTCTTGCAAATGCAGAACTGGAAGCTTCTCAAGTAACCTTTACAAAGGCGGAACCGGATTATGATGACGGGATCAAAGTGTATGAAATTGAATTTGTTACTTCCCTCATGAAGTATGAATACGAAATCAAAGCAGATGATTTTTCCGTACTGGAAATGTCAAAAGAAACAATAGAACAGGTTAATGAAAACGGACAGAGAGCAGATTTGATTACTTTGGAAGAGGCTAAAGCCATAGCGCTGAGCTATGCGGAGATCAGCGAAGAAGAGATTAGCTATACAAAACTCGAGTTGGATTATGATGACGGTATTGCTGAATACGAAGTGGAATTTTATACAGGTGGAAAAGAATACAGCCTTACAATAGATGCCATTTCAGGCACTGTTACTGAAATGGAGATGGAGTAAAGGGTTTGACTTTGCGCCGATTTTTGCCATACAAAAATAGTATATCCTGTCTTGCAAAAATCGGACGCATCCCCCTTTAAAAGGATTATAGGAAACGACTTGACGTTTCCTGTTCAGGTCAAACACATTAGCGGTATTCCCGCAAATTGATTAGTTGATTGAGAGGAAGTGCATCTTTGGTGTAGCCGTTAATACAAATACGGACATCACGCTGCAGTTCCTTTTCACATGCATCTTCCAGTACTTTTGTAAAAGGTTTTGATGAAGCAGTACCAGAAGTGTTCCGCTTGAACTGATGACGTTTTTCTCTTGAAGAGGTCTTCTTAAGAGGCGGTATCACCGTAACCGCTTGAACTTTATAAAGCTTTTCATCTCCGTATGCTTTGATATCCCTCCCTGGATTCCACTTTACTTGTTACATTAATTATATCGTCCAATTTGGAGGATTTCTGAAGGTTTCTATAACTTATAATATACAAAAGAATTTAAAGGTGTTAAAATATTGGTAAATTGGGAACAAATAACTATTATAGAAGGGCAGGGTGAAGAAATGATTATTAAAAATGCAAGTGTTTATACGGAGGATGGCTGTTTTGAAGAAAAAGATATTTACATTGCGGGGGACAAGTTCTGTGATGAAAACGGAAAGGGAGCAGGAAAAGAAGTCATTATAGATGGTGACGGATGTTATGCGATTCCGGGGCTTACGGATATCCATTTTCATGGATGCATGGGAAGTGATTTTTGTGACGGAACCATAGAAGCAATTGATACGATGGCAGCTTACGAAGCTTCCGTAGGCGTTACAACCATTGTACCGGCAACAATGACGCTGGGCAGCGAACAGCTTTATAAGATTTGCGAGACTGCTGCTGAATATAAGAAGGCGCAGGATGCAGGAGAAAAGGAAAGAAAGGCGATTTTCTGCGGTATTAACATGGAGGGGCCTTTTATTTCAAAAGATAAGATGGGTGCCCAGAATCCTGCTTACATCAGTAAGCCGGATCAGGCATTGTTTGATGAAATGCAGAAAAAATGCGGTGAACTGATTAAACTGGTTGCAATTGCACCTGAGACGGAAGGGGCAATGGAATTTATACGTGAAAATAAAAAAAGAACTGTTTTATCGCTGGCACATACCACAGCAGATTACGATACTGCAATGAAAGCGTTTGAAGAAGGGGCAAGCCATGTAACCCATTTGTACAATGCCATGCCGCCCTACAGCCATCGTGCACCCGGCGTAGTGGGCGCAACAGCAGACAGCGGTGCCGAAGCAGAGCTTATTTGTGATGGCGTACACATTCATCCGGCGGCAGTTCGGACAACTTTTAAGATGCTGGGAGAGGACAGGATCATTTTTATCAGTGACAGTATGATGGCGACCGGGCTGGAAGACGGAGACTACAGTTTGGGCGGGCAGGCTGTGAAAGTAACAGGTACCCTTGCAACTTTAAAAGATGGAACCATTGCAGGAAGTGCAACCAATTTGATGGACTGTATGCGCAGGGCGGTTTTGGACATGAAGATTCCGCTTGAAAAAGCGGTGAAATGTGCTGCGGTCAATTCTGCAAAGAGCGTGGGAATTTATGATCAATATGGAAGCATTACAGCAGGAAAGACTGCAAATCTTGTATTGCTGCGCAAATCGGATTTAAGTTTATATAAAGTGGTATTAAAAGGACAGGTACTGTAATTGCCAAAGAATTGTTTGGATGAATTATGCACCGGTTGAATTTTGCAGTTGAAAAACTGTGGTACATTTAGTACAATAATTACATTGAGATGGACAAGGTACTTTAAAAGGAGATGTTGAAATGGAATTTGTGTTGTTAGGCGGCGGATTATTGATCATTATTATTGCAGTTGTTGTATCAGTAGTTTCTTCCGTAGTATCAGCGGTAGCAGCAGATCAGGATATTGAAGACTGATAAAGTATCTATCAGGGCAGGTGGATTTCTCACCTGCCCTTTGTTTTTTAGAAATTGTTTAGATTGCTTTATATTGCGTTAATTGATTTATTGTAAAAAAAGAAGTAGGATAACAGCAGAGACAGGGATACCCTGTGGATGGGTATTCTTATGTAAAATGAAAGGCGTGACCGGAATGAAAGAAAAGTTGTACCGTTTTATGCAGGGAAGATATGGAAGCGATCAGTTGAACCGCTTTCTGATGATCCTGGTGATTCTTTGTTTTGTGCTTTCTCTGTTTGGAGCAAGATTTTTTTATGTTGTTGGAATTGGTCTTTTAGTCTATGCTTATTTCAGAATGTTTTCGAAAAACAGGTATAAGCGCAGCGCTGAAAATGCAATCTATCTGCGATATGAATATAAGGTGAGGCAAAAGGCAGCCTCATTTACAAGAAATATGAAGCAGAGAAAAACCCATCATATTTATAAATGTCCATCCTGCACACAGAAGATAAGGATTCCAAGGGGCAAAGGAAAGATTGAAATCAGATGTCCCAAATGTGGTCAAACCTTTATTAAAAGAAGCTGAGAGTTTATCGTTGGCCGGGAGACAATTATGTTTGGATACATCATTATCAATAAGGGCGATATGAAATTCAGGGAATTTGACGTTTATCACTCTTACTATTGCGGGCTATGCCAGGCATTAAAAGAAAAATACGGAAAGCTGGGGCAGATCAGTTTGTCCTATGACATTACTTTTCTGGTAATGCTGCTTGGCAGTTTATATGAGCCGGAAACGGAAGTTTCGGAAGTAAAGTGTATGGCACATCCCTTTGAGAAGCATATCCTTAGAAAAAATGAATTTTCCTATTATGGGGCAGATATGAATCTGCTCTTTACCTATTATAAATGTAAAGACGACTGGGAGGATGAAAGTAAACTGACCAGATTGGCTTACATGAAAATGGTCAAAAAGGCATATTGTGATATTTGCGTACATTATGGGGAAAAAACGAGAAAAATCAGCAGCCTTATGCGTGAGCTGGCACAGGAGGAAAAACGCCAAAATCAGGATATTGACCATATGGCAGGACTTTTTGGGGAAATCATGGCGGAGATGATGACGCCTAAAAATGATGAATGGAGCAGCAGCTTACGACACATAGGAAATAATCTGGGAAAATTTATTTATATTCTGGATGCCTATGAAGATATTGTAGAAGATATAAAAAAAGGCAGGTTTAATCCGCTCAGGAAACGCTATGAAAATCCGGAATTTGAAGAAGAAATCAAAACTATTTTAACGATGATTATGGCAGAATGCTGCAAGGAATTTGAAAAGCTTCCTGTCATTGAAAATGTGGAAATTCTAAGAAATATCCTCTATTCCGGGATTTGGTGCCGGTTTGATATGGTAAGTCAGGCGCGGGAGGGAAAAAAGGCAAAGGAGAAGGGAGCAGAAAATGCGCGATCCATATGATGTTTTAGGCATTTCGAGAAATGCCTCGGAGGAAGAAATAAAAAAGGCATATAAATCCCTTAGCCGGAAGTACCACCCTGATGCTAATATTAATAATCCTCATAAGGAAGAGGCGGAAGAGAGATTTAAGGAAATACAACAGGCTTATCAGCAGATTATGAAAGAGCGCACAGAAGGGTATCGGTATCAGGATGGCAGATATGGTTCATCCGGCAGCAGCTATGGAGGCTTTGGGAGCGGTGGATTTGGTGGTTTTGGAGGCTTCGGAGATTTTGGAAGCTTTGGCGGAGCTTACAGTGGTTCGCGAACCGGTTATGAGGAAGACGGACATTTGCGTGCAGCAGGTAATTATGTGAGAAACGGGTATTATAAGGAAGCAAGAACTGTACTTGACGATATGGAGGAGAGCACCAGAAACGCCAGATGGTACTATTACAGTGCATTGGCACATGCAGGCCTTGGAAATCAGGTATCGGCGCTGGAACATGCAAGACGGGCAGCAGCTTTAGAGCCGGGGAACCAGGATTACAGCAATCTGGTATATCAGTTTGAAAACGGAGGTACCTGGTACAGGCAGAGACAATATACTTATGGACAGCCCTACACAGTTGGAAATGGATTTTGTTTGAAACTGTGCATTGCCAACCTTTTATGCAACTTATGCTGCGGCGGCGGAGGCCTATGCTGTGGCGGAAGACCATATTACCGGTTTTAGAAGAAACTTTTCCAGCCCTCTTGACAAAGTTATGATATTATAATAGAATATCAGTTGTTGCAGATAAAGCAATGAATGTACGCTTAGCTCAGCTGGATAGAGCGTTTGGCTACGGACCAAAAGGTCGGGGGTTCGAATCCTCTAGCGTACGTTTTTGGAAGAGGCGGAAATGCTTGTAAGAGGGGTATTTCCGCCTAACTTTTTTGATTTATTTAATTATCTGTCAAGGATACGCTGATATTTGCTTTTCTGGTGGGAAGACAGTGGAACAGGAAGACAGCTTTGGATTTCCCCAAAGCTGCAGTACCTTGTTTCACGCAGAGAAGTTTTATTTGCTATAAGATTTTTATCGGGGTATAATATAAGTATAATAATTTGTAAAACGTAAAGAGGCAGGTGACGATTTGAGAATTTACCTTGACATGTGTTGCTATAACAGGCCATATGATGCGCAGAAACACAATTTTCACTTTTTTGGAAGAAAATGCATTTGGTTATGTGGGTGATAACTGTAAAGAGCTGGTTGAAGAAAAAGCTGCTGAGATTATGAAAACAGGAGTTAAATTTAAAGATGCCTGTCATGTTGCTTCAGCAATTTATGCGGGATGTGAATATTTTATATCTACAGATGTACGTTTGCTAAAATACCGTACAAAAGAAATAAAAATGGTAACACCAATAGAGTTTATTATGGAAATGGAGGGTGATGAATAAATGACGACTGCTGAGATTTTGAATCGGGGAATGAAATGTTTGACCGAGCAGATGGGGATTGTTGATGCTGAACACTTTATTTCTGTGATTATTCGGGAGAAGTTTGATTATACGAAATGGCAGAGAGAATATTTCGATGCCAAGACAACAGAAGAAATCAGCACAGAAGCATCTGATTTTGAGGCAGCACATCCTTTTGTCAGTAATGCAGTAAGGTTCTGATATTCCGCTGGAGCATTTAAGGTTGGCTTCGAATTCTCTGGCACATGCTAGGTACGAGATACACTGATTATGAGGCGGAAATGCTTAAATTGGCGTTTCCGCTTTCTTTACATAAAAAAAGAAAATACACAGGAGGAGAAGGTTGAAAAATGAAAGCATTAATAAAAGAATTTAAGGAATTTGTTTCAAGAGGGAATGTAATGGATATGGCAGTTGGAATCATAATCGGCGGGGCATTTACAGCTATTGTGACTTCCCTGGTCAATGATGTTGCAATGCCGTTGCTGTCCCTGATTACAGGAGGTTTTGATTTTACGTCATTGTGTATTGTGCTGGGTGAAGGGGAACAGGCAGCTACATTAAATTATGGTTCGTTTATTGCGGCAGTGATTAATTTTCTGCTGATTGCATTGGTGATATTTCTGCTGATCAAAATGGTAAATAAATTTTCCCGAAAGAAAGTGGAGGAGCCTTCTCCCGTTACTACAAAAGTATGTCCATATTGCAGGGAAGAAATAGCTATAGAAGCTGTCAGATGTCCCCATTGTACATCCGAACTGACACAGGCAGCAGAATAAAAAGAATTTGCTTAAGGGAAAGGAGTACCGGTAGATGGAGCAGAAAATGCAGAAAAAAATTGCTGCGATCAATGATCTGACAGGATATGGACGATGTGCGCTTACAGTAGTGATACCGGTGGTTTCCCATATGAAAATACAGTGCTGTCCTGTGCCCACGTCAATTCTTTCCAATCATACAGGATATTCGGAATATTTTTTTGATGATTATACGAACCGGCTGCCTGATTTTCTTGCCATGTGGAAAAAGCTGGAGCTTACCTTTGACGGAATTATGTCCGGATTTTTGGGCTCAAGGGAGCAGATTGGTATGGTACAGGAGTTTGTAAGAGCATTTCGCAGGCCGGAGACAGTTGTTGTGATTGATCCGGTGATGGGAGATCATGGGACAATTGCAGGAACCTATACAGAGGTAATGTGTATGGAGATGCGAAAACTGGTTATGCTTGCAGATATCATCACACCGAATTTGACAGAAGCCTGTAAGCTTACCGATACGCCTTACCGTGAAAAGGGATGGAAAAGAAAAGAACTGCAGAAAATGGCGGAAAAGTTGTGTGGTATGGGGCCGAAAAAAATTGTGATTACGGGGATACCCCAGGGAGAATTTATCGCAAATTATATGTATCAGGAAAAGGAAACACCAAGACTTTTAAGAACACATAAAGAGGGGGATGAACGCTGCGGAACGGGAGATTTGTTTGCTTCGATTATTGCAGCAGATGCAGTAAACGGAATTCCTTTTACGGAATCAGTAAAGAAGGCTTCCGGTTTCGTTAAAAAATGTATGATAAAATCTGTGGAAATGGGAGTTGACCGCAAGAATGGAGTGTGTTTTGAGGAAATACTTCATTTGTTAAAATAAGGGAGATTGTTATGGAACGATTTATAAACTGCGTGTACAAAATTGTCTTTGGGCGTACTTTGGCAGTTGTTTTAATGATTGCTTTGCAGATACTGGTATTAGTGGGAAGCTTTACTTATCTGGGGATCAAATATCCTTTTGTGTGGGAGGCAATGAACTTTCTTGGCGGCGTAGTGATTATTTATATTATTAACAGGGATGAGCCTCCGGAGTTTAAATTAAGCTGGATCATTCCTCTGTGCCTGTTTCCTGTGTTTGGAGCGTTGATTTATGTGTTTATTATGGGAAATTTTGGAGGAATCGGCCTGAAAAAGAAACTGGGAAGGCGCGTCAGGGAAACAGAAGGGATGCTCACCAGGTCTGAGGAAACGGAAGCGGCAATTCAAAAATGTCCGGAAGTTTTCAAGGGATTTGCACATTATATGGAAAATTCGGCAGGCTTTCCTGTATATCATAATTCTGTTGCCAGATATTATCCGCTGGGAGAAGATAAATTTGCAGATCTGATTGTGGAGCTGAAAAAGGCAGAAAAGTATATTTTTCTGGAGTACTTTATCATTGAACGGGGAATTATGTGGGACACCGTACTGGATATTTTAAAGGAAAAGGTAAAAGAAGGCGTGGAAGTCAGAGTCATGTATGATGGCATGTGCTCAATTTTACTGCTTCCTTATAATTATCCAAAGGAGCTTGAAAGGTTTGGAATCAGGGCAAAAATGTTCGCCCCTATTGTCCCCTTTTTGTCAACCACGCAAAACAATCGAGATCATAGAAAGATAGTTGTAATTGATGGAAAGGTTGCATTTACCGGAGGTGTAAATTTAGCAGACGAATATATTAATCAGGTGGAGCGTTTTGGGCACTGGAAAGATGTGGCAGTTAAAATCACAGGGGATGCGGTGCGCAGTTTTACCATTATGTACCTGCAGATGTGGAATGTTTCCGAGCAGGGAAGTGAAAATTATGAAGCCTATGTAAAAAACATTGTCTATGAAGAGCCTCTTTATCATGATGGTTTTGTGATTCCTTATGGGGAAACACCCACCAGAAGCACAGAAGTAGGAAAGACGGTTTATCAATCCATGATAAATGGTTCTGCAAAATATGTGCATATTATGACGCCTTACTTTATTGTGGGAAGAGAGTTTCTGGACTGTATGCGTTACGCAGCCCACAGGGGAGTTGAGGTAGCAATGATTCTGCCCCGAATTCCCGATAAAAAAGTGGTTTACTATATTGCCAGAACATTTTATCCGGAGCTTTTGCAGGCTGGAATAAAAGTATATGAATATACGCCCGGTTTTGTCCATGCCAAAATTTTTGTGTCGGATGACCAGTGCGCTACAGTGGGAACGATTAATCTGGACTACAGAAGCTTTTATCATCATTTTGAATGTGGGGCGTATTTTTATGATAATTCGGTAGTGGCAAAAGTGGAAGAGGATTTTCAGGATACGCTGCTGAAATGCCAGGAAGTAACGATGGATTATTACAAAAAAATACCTCTATATCAAAAGTTGATTGGAAGGGTGTCAAAGCTGATAGCACCGCTGCTTTAGTCCGGATTTTTTGAAAAGATAAGGAAGTGATTTTTATGCAGGGGATTATTTATGATGCAACTAAAATAAAGGTGTGTAAAGCATTTTATGAAATCTGCGATTATGCAGAGCTTTCCGTTTCATGGGCGGATGCGCTTTGGAAAAACATTTTAACCTACCCGCAGGTTTATGAGGAACTTGTATATTATATAGAACACCACACCTTCCTTGATAAGCTTAAGGTAAGCAATTATAGTTTGTGCGATTTATATGTCTGGCAGATGAGCCGCTATAATCTGATTAAGGATACAGGAAAAAATCCCAGAACCTGCAATAAAGAAAAAATGGCCATGCAGGCCTTTGCCAGCATGATAAATCTGCTTACGGAGCCGGAAAAATATGAAAAAAGACTGGAATACGGGCAGGGAATGGATGAAAAATGACAAAGCAGGATTTTTTAGTGCAGCTCCAGAGGGAGTTAAACAGCAGGATAGGGAGTCAAAACGCGGCATCCTTTGTGGAATACTATCAGGAGTATATTGAAATCGAGCTGCGGAAAGGCCGCTCCATAGAAGAAATTATGGAAAAGCTGGGAAGTCCGGGACTGATTGCCCGCAGTATTACGGAAGTGTTCAGGCGTAAGGAGCAAAAAGCATCAAAAGGCAGAAAGCAGGAGAAGTTTATAGCCCGGATGAAAAGTCTGGCTGGCGGCATGTACCGGAAGGTATTTGAAAAGGCAGGAAAATGGTTTGCTCAGCTATAAGAATGAGTAAAGCCTGTCAGGGAGGACAGGCTTTACAGGGGAGTATAAATAATTAATATAAGGGTGCAAACAGAAAATTGAAGGGTTTTTCCTGTTCACAAGTACATTATAGCTCATTACTGCAGAATAGACAATACTAAAATAGTACAAAAGTACCAACCAATAAAAACGTTTTTATTTGTGCAATATGAATAAAAAAACAGTACCAAAGTACTATAGTTCTTAAGTATAAAAGATTTTACATTTGAAAATACTACTTCTGTAACCTAATGAATCAGGAGGAAACAAATATGTCTAAGAATGATTATCAGAACAACCAGAACAATCAGAATCAGGAAAACAAATCCAGCCAGAACAGTCAGAACAGCCAGAAGAACAGTTCTTCTAATTCTTCTAACTGCAAGGACAATAACAACAAAAAGAACAACGAGTTTTAGTGGATTTGGAAAAAAGGCGCTCATTGGAGCGCCTTTTTTGTATACAAAAAAAATGAATTATGCTATACTCTACAAAAAGAGTTATGACAGAATATTAAACGAGGTACCCATGAAGAAATACGAACTGATCGCTCCCTGCCATTTTGGTTTGGAATCTATTTTGAAACGTGAAATCATAGATTTGGGATATGATGTTATAAAAGTCGAGGATGGGAGGATCACTTTTCTTGGTGACGCGGAAGCTGTCTGCCGGAGCAATGTTTTTTTGCGCACAGCGGAGCGTATTTTAATCAAAGCAGGGAGCTTTAAGGCAGAAACCTACGAGGAGCTCTTTCAGGGTACCAAAAACATTCCCTGGGAAGAAATGATTCCGTCAGATGGAAAGTTCTGGATTACAAAGGCTGCCAGCATTAAAAGTAAGTTGTTCAGCCCGTCTGATATTCAATCCATAATGAAAAAAGCAATGGTAGAACGCCTTAAGGCGGTTTATCATATAGAGTGGTTTCAGGAAAGCGGAGCGCCTTTTCCCATCAGAGTTTTTTTAATGAAGGATGAGGTTGTTGCTGCGCTGGATACCACAGGGGAATCCCTGCATAAAAGAGGATACAGAAAGCTTACTGCAAAGGCGCCTATTGCGGAGAACCTTGGGGCAGCGCTTATTATGCTTACCCCCTGGAAAAAGGATCGTATTTTAGTAGATCCCTTTTGTGGAAGCGGAACTTTTCCCATTGAGGCGGCTTTGATGGCAGCTAATATTGCACCGGGAATGAACCGCAGCTTTACAGCTCAAAACTGGCCCCATCTGATTCCTCTAAAGGAATGGTACGATACAGTGGATGAGGCAGGAGAACAGATTTGTTTAGATGGATATACAGATATCCAGGGGTATGATGTGGATGACGGGATGGTGTCCATAGCAAGAGAAAATGCCAGGCTGGCTGGTGTGGAAAAGATGATTCACTTCCAAAAAAGAGACGTTTCACAACTGAGCCACAGCAAAAAATATGGCTTTTTGATTACCAATCCTCCTTATGGAGAAAGAATAGAAGAAAAGAAAAATCTTTCTTCACTTTATGGAACGCTGGGGGAACGGTTTAAGGCGCTGGACGACTGGTCTCTTTATTTAATTACAGCCTATGAGCATGCGGAAGATGCCATAGGACTAAAAGCGGCAAAAAACAGAAAAATTTACAATGGCATGATGAAAACATATTTTTATCAATTCCCGGGGGCAAAACCGCCGAGAAGAAATACACAGGAGTAAGAGTTGGAAAGCAGTTTGATAAAGAAAGCTGCGATTGGAAGCATTATTTATTCCATAGCAGCTACAGGAATTATTTTATATTTATCTGCCGGCAAGGTAGTTACAATTTCAAATGTGGCCCAGGATGAGGTGCAGAAGACGGAAGTGTCAGAGGCATTGGATCAGCATTTGCTCACTTTTGCCATTGGCGAAAGTGACACCAGTTATCTGCGTATTCCTCTGCCGGAAGGATGCAGGGCGGAAGATATAATGATTGAAAATCATTATATGGATCAGGAATTATGCGTGCTGATTTCAAATAAGGATGAGGAATTTTACAGGGAAAATGTGATATCCGGAAATCGGGACATGGTGGAACAGGGCAATTATGAAGTAAGTGAAGATGGAATTAAATTAAATTTCCAGTTATCCGGCATTTTTGAATATCGTACGATTCTGGAAAATAATGATTTATATATCAGCTTTTTAAGCCCAAGGGAAATGTATGACAGGATTATAGTGATTGATCCGGCATGCGGCGGTATGAATACAGGATATGAGGCGGATGGGCTTTTTGAGAAAAGCATCAACCTTAAGATAGCCAGAATGCTGAAAGAAAAACTGGATAAAACTGATATTAAAGCATATTACACCAGAATTGATGATGTGAATCCCGAAGAGGAGGACAGAGTCAGGCTTGCCAATGAAACAAAAGCGGATATGTACATTCGAATTCAGGTAAATTCTGATGAAGACAGTTCTGTTTATGGTCTTTTAGCTGTTTATAACGACGATTATTTCATTCCGGGCTTTGGCAGTGTGGAGCTGGCGGATGCACTTGAACGGGAGGTTGCGACCAGCGTTAAGGGAAGAGCATTAGGCCTTGGCGAGGCCGGGACGCAGGACTATGCACTTCGGCATATTACCATACCGGCAGCAGCAATTAAGGTAGGATGTATCACAAATGATCAGGAGGCTGGTCTGCTTGGAAGAGATGAGTATTGTGACAGGATTGCTGCCGGAATTTATAATGCCATTATGAGTGTATATGAGGAAGATTTATAAGGAGCTTAGTGTGAAAAATCAGCTTGATAGCTGATTTTATCACACGGCTATTTGTGCCGGAGCGTCACAAATAAGCCCTGATGGCAAAACTTTGTTTACAAAGTTAGCAAATTTGAGATTTGCGACTTTGCGTTAGCAAAGTCTGCCTCTTGTCGCGTAAACGCTCCGGAATGGAGATTAACATGCAGAGAATTATTTTCGCTACGGGAAATGCAGGAAAAATGAAAGAAATCAAGGCAA
Source organism: Lachnospiraceae bacterium (assembly GCA_009774465.1). Lineage (GTDB taxonomy): Bacteria > Bacillota > Clostridia > Lachnospirales > Lachnospiraceae > Suilimivivens. Next base: position 11,623 of record VSNT01000001.1, on the reverse strand, counting down.
TTCTGGCAGATCTTAAGCTCCAGGGAAGTCCTGTTGAAATTCTTTCCATGAAAGAGGCTGGGATTTCTGCGGAGATTGAAGAAAATGGAAGCAGTTTTAGGGAAAATGCAGTTATTAAGGCAAAGGCAGTTGCGGCGGCAGCATCCGGAGCAGTGGTTTTGGCAGATGATTCCGGCCTTGAAATAGATTATTTAAATAAGGAACCGGGAATTTATTCAGCCAGGTATCTGGGGGAAGACACATCCTATCATGAGAAGAATCATAATTTGATAGAGAGGCTTTCCGGTGTTCCTGACGAAAAGAGAACTGCAAGATTTGTATGCGCGATTGCCTGCGTGCTTCCCGATGGAAACGTACTTACCGAGGAAGCAGCGGTAGAGGGCAGAATTGGTTATGAAGAAAAAGGGGAAAATGGCTTTGGATATGATCCCATCTTTATGGTGCCTTCCTATGGAAAAAGTACTGCAGAATTAACAGAAGAAGAAAAGAATGCAATCAGTCACAGAGGGAAAGCGCTTCGTGCCATGAAAAAGAGGCTGGAAGAGCTGGAGGGAGTGGAAGACTGCTGATTATATGGAGAAATGGAGATTAGGATGAAAGTACTGATTGTCAGTGATACTCATCGCAGAAATGAAAATTACATAAAAGTGTTGGAAAAAGTTGCACCGGTTGATATGGTGGTTCATTGCGGTGACATTGAAGGCAGCGAATATTTGATCGCTGAAAGTGCAGGATGTCCGGTTCAAATGGTAACAGGAAACAATGATTTTTTTTCAGATCTGCCAAGGGAAAAGGAATTTCAGGTGGGAAAATACAAAGTATGGCTTACGCATGGGCATAATTACTGTGTTTCCATGAACAATGAAACAATCAAAAAAGAAGCCAGAATACGGGGAATTGATATTGTGATGTATGGGCACACCCATAAGCCGGTTGTGGATATAGATGAGGATGTGATTGCAGTCAATCCCGGAAGTCTGGCTTATCCAAGGCAGGAAGGGCGAAGGCCTTCTTTTGTGATCATGGAATTGGATAAGGATGGAAATGCACATTTTACAATCAATTACCTATAAGATAAATATGATCGCAAAAGTCTGCCAGCCTTTGTGCATTACTGGTAAATATAAGCACAATAACCCCCTGGCCGGACAGTCTGGACAAAAAGTCTGCTAATTCTCTTTGTTTGGCGGCATCATGATAAAGAAACGGTTCGTCCAGAAGAAGCACCTTTAATCTGCTATGCAGTAACGTAGCTGTCAATAATTTCTGTTGATGCTTGGGAGAAAGCTCCCGCATTTTCATATTAAGATATGTTTCAGGAATTCCGGCACTGTGCAGAACCTGACGTGCCGAGTAATTTCGCAGTCTTTCATTAATAAAATTAAAAGTACTGATTCGATTAAAATACATCATGCAGATGTTATCTTTTATTGTCATGTCCGGAAATAAGGCAGTGGATTCCCAATTGTGAGGCAGCATCCAGATTCCTTCTTTTAATGCATGGTGCATATTTTTCAGTTTAAGGGATTTTTGATGTAATAGGATTTTTCCGGTAAGAAGTCTGGTCTGTCCTGTGAGGGCATACATAAGGCCGGACAGTTCATCATATTCTGCTCCCGAAAAACCTATAATTTCACCTTTTCGCGCGCAAAAACTCACAGAAGTTTTCAAATGAGCGCATGTAACCTGATCTGCCTGAAAGATTGGCTCTGCATTTTGATTTTTGAGAGAAAAATTGTCAGGAACAGACTCTTCTTTGCTGGTCAGCCCCTGTATCAGCTTTTCGGAAATTTCTTCTTTATAATAGCTTCCCATATTTTTCCCGTTTTTCATAATCATGATTCTGTCGCTTTTATGAATCAGTATAGGATGATAACTGTCAATTAATATGATGCTGATTCCCTTTTCCTTTAACCTGTAAAGCAGGGAAAATAAAAGTTCACTTTCTTCCTTTTCATAAAAACTGAAAACATGGTCTGCAAGAATCACTTTGGCGTCGTGCACGTAAGCAGAAATAAATGCGATTATGTGCTTTTCAAAAAGGGACAGATTTTTAACAAAATCAAAGGGATCAAGCTTTATTTCAAATTCTGCAAACAGATCGCAGACAAAAGAAGCAGCCTGCTCTTTTTTATAAAATAATCCCTTAGTCAGTCTGGAAGCAATACAGATATTTTCTGCCACGCTTAAGCCTGTGACAAGGCAGGGCTGTTTATCTATGGTAAATATTTTGTTTTCCTGAGCGCTTTTTCTTGAAGTGATTTTTATTTCTTTTTCATAGAAAAATATTTTTCCAAAGTCGGCTTTTGCGCAGCCGGAGAAAATCAGCGGAAGAATTTCTTCTCCCGAGTGATAAGGGGCGATGAGACTTAAAATTTCATTTTCAAATAAATCAATACAGAGATTGTCAAGTATGACACAGTCATTTATTTTTTTGGTCAGCTTGTAGGTTCTTAAAATTTGATTTGGCATGGAGTTATTCCTTTAAAAGGGGAAGCCTGATTTCAACAGTGGTTCCCACATTTGGAGTGCTGGATACAAAAAGGCCAAATTGCGGGCCATAAGTAAGCTTGATGCGCAGATTAACATTGATCAGTGCGATACCCGTTTTTTCAGCAGTTGATATTTGACTGTCTTCAGCGACGGAACTTTCCAGTTTATGGTTTAACTGATCAAGCAGTTCGGCAGGAATGCCGATTCCGTTATCAGTAATTCTGATTAAGAGCCTGTTTTGTGTTGTCACTGCTTTGATGGTAATAATGCCGCCCTCATCCATTGTGTTTAGTCCGTGCCCAATGGCATTTTCCACAATAGGCTGTATGGTAAGTTTGGGAAGCCGGTAATTCATTAAGGTTTCGTCGGATTTATCAAGCTCATACCGAAGGGAAAATTTGTCGGAAAACCGGAATCGCTGGATTAGAATATAATTTTCCAGGTTTCGCAGCTCCTGCTCAAAAGTAACATTTTTATTATCCTGGCTGATGCTGTACCGGAACATTAAGGCCAGGGCTTCTGTCATGTCGGCAATATCATTTTCGTCTTTTATCAGTGCAAGCCCCCGTATTTCCTCCAGTGTATTGTAGAGAAAATGAGGGTTAATCTGCGTCTGCAGTGCGTCGATCTGAGCCTGTATATATAAAAGCTGTGTGGAGTACTTATTAATAATTGCAAGCTCCAGTTCTTTTGCAAGTCCCAAAGCCGGATGAGCCGGCTCTTCATCCCTGTGCTCTTTGACCTGGTATTCTTCCAAAAGCCGGGCCAGTTCATTTTCCAAAGCCTGCATGGGCAGCATGACCTGCTTTTTCATCAGCAGGATGCTGCAGGTAAGCAGGATACAGCAAAGGAAAAGGCCAAAAGAACACCAGGTTATTTTATGGTCTTTTATCAAAAGATAAAGGGCTGTAACAGCGAGAATAAACAGGCTTAAGGATAAAGAGAGCCTTATGCGCCTTAAGTAATTCAGTAATTTGCTTTCCAGACTGTTCATATATGGAATCCTCATGAATGGTATTTTCGGTATTCGGTAGGTTTGATGCCCACATGCTTTAAAAACAGTTTGCTGAAATATCGTGTGTCCTTATATCCTACAGCACTTGCAATTTCCCCGATAAACATAGGCGTATCGGCAAGCAGTTCTTTTGCTTTTTTTAACCTGACTTCAATAATATAGTCTGTAATACTGATTCCTGTTTCCTGCTTGAACATGGAGCTTAAATAAATTGGATTAAGGAAAACCAGTCTGGAGAGGGAGTCTAAGTTCACATCCTGATTGTAGTTTTCCTCAATATAGGTTTTGACCTGACGGATTGGCTTTTTTTCTGTTTCCTGTCTGAAAAGAATCCAGCAGTTTAAAACCTCATCCAAATAAGACTTCATAATACTGCCAATCATATGCTTATGGATGCTGTTTTTAAGCTTTTCAGATGTTTCCATGCCGGTCTTTTTTGGTGTGCAGCTTTCGCTGACCAGTTCTTCAATTTTTTTCAGAATATAAAAGGCCAGACATAAGGAGTGGTAACCGGTAAGCTCCGGCGCAGTCAGCAGGTTATACATAGATGTAATAAAAATATTTTTGTCAAGAGTATCTGTTAAAATTTTTATTTGTCCGTCAATTTGTCTGTATAATTTTTTATCCGGTTCGGAAGCCTCTGTTAAGGAAACTGATCTGCGGATCATAAATTCATTTTGCACAAAATCCATGCGATGATCCAGAACTTCGTTTACTCCTTCCAGACATTGACTTATTTGATACAGGTTTCCGTGAAAAGTGTCCATAACCACGGAAAGACTGATAATCTCGTGCTTTTGGAGATTCATGGAGACAATGGGGGCAATAACTTTTTTTATCTTTTCAGTAAATTCATTTTCAGGCTCTCCGGTGCTGATTAAAATATAAATTCGTGAATCCATAATAATTGCTTCAGACTCAAAGGAGAGCTCATGGATTGTATTAAGCATGGAAAGACGTATATTTTCAAGAATGCGGCTGCTAAGAGAAGCATCCGTACAGATTTCCTGCTTAAAATCAGCCTTCACTGCAAGAAGGGAAAAGAAATTTCCGGTAAAATGAAAATGGTATTCTCTGTTGATTTCTGCAAGAGACTTTTCCGGAAGCGCAGCAGGAAGCTCCAAAAGCTTTCGCATAAACAGTTCCCGGCATTTGGAAATGCTGATATGTTCCTTGCTTTTGCTCTCTAAGGCAGCCTTCTTTTTGGTTACAATTCTTTGCAGGGTTGCATTCAGTTCTTTCTTTTGAATAGGTTTTAAAAGGTAATCCTCCACATCATATTTCAGCATATTTCTGGCATACTCAAATTCCCGACACCCGCTTATGGCAATAATGGAGGTATCTACATCCTGTGAACGGATTGTTTCAATCAATGACAGACCGTCTTTCTGGGGCATTTTAATATCGGTTATCACGATATCAGGTGTTTTTTCCTGAATCAGCTTAACTGCCTGGGTGTAGTTATAAGCTTCACCGGCAAAGTCAAGCTCTAAAAAAGACCAGTCGATCAGACGCTTTACAAGCTGGCATATAATTTTTTCATCATCAACAATCAACACTTTAAACATGTACAATTCCCCAATGATTTTTCGACGGCATTTATTACCTATTGTACCACATTTCTATTTTATCACAATTGAAATGTACTTCCAAATAAAGGGAGTGGTATCAAATTAAGATTTGGTGCTGTTTAAATAAGATGTTTATTTATTCATGTTGTTATTGTCACACTTAATATTATTTCAGTCTCATTGTGAAGAGGATGAGGTGTTTATATAATATGACTAAAATGATACAGGGATTGGAGGGGATAATGTGGAACAGGATATTCTGATGCAGATGAAACATATTGTTGTCAGGTTTCCGGGGGTTATTGCGCTGAATGATGTATCCATAAGTATAAATAAGGCTTCCGTTCATGCGGTTATGGGGGAAAATGGAGCTGGGAAATCAACGCTTATGAAAGTGCTTATCGGGGACAGAACACCGGACTGCGGGGAGATTTTTTTTGAGGGAAGGCCAATTGAAAAAATAGCAAGCACAGGAAAACATAAGGATATTTCCATGATTTATCAGGAACTGAATCCGATTAAGGACATGACCATTGCGGAAAATATTTTTATGGGGCGTTTTCCGGAAAAAGCAAAGGGAATTGTAGATCTGCCGAAAACCTATGAATTATGTCAGAAAATTTTTGACGAATGGGATCTGCCCTACGATCCAAGGCAGAAAATGAATACGCTTTCCATTGCAAATATGCAGATGATAGAAATTATCAAGGCCATTTCCAAAAAATCAAAGCTGATTATTATGGATGAGCCAACCTCGGCCATAACTCCAAAAGAGGTGGAAAAGCTGTTTTCCTTTATCAGGGAGCTGAAAAACAATGGAATATCTGTTATATACATCTCTCATAAGTTAGACGAAATCTACCAGATTGCCGATCATGTGACGATTCTTCGTGATGGAGAAAAAAAGAAAGAGTGTCCCATTGAGGAGATTACCAGAGAAGAAATGATCACCTGCATGGTAGGAAGAGACATAAAAAATGTATATTACAAAAAAGAGGTGGATATAGGAGAAGAAATACTTAATGTAAAAGGACTTGGAAGAAAAAATGTATTTTCTGATGTTTCTTTTTCCCTGAGAAAAGGAGAAGTGCTTGGATTTTCAGGAGTAATGGGCGCAGGCCGCACAGAGATAATGAGGTGCATTTTTGGTTTGGATCAGGCCACAGAGGGAAGCATATTTGTGGAAGGAAAAAAACAAAATGTGAAAAAACCTGTGGACGCCATAAATGCGGGAATTGCCATGCTGACAGAAGACCGGAAGGGAGACGGGCTGATACTTTGCAGGTCTATTAAAGAAAATGTTTCCCTGGCTTCTTTGAAGAAAATGTCCCGATATGGATTTGTGGATAAAAAGAAAGAAGATGACAAAGTAAATAAGGCAGTGGAAGAGCTGATGATTAAGTCACATAATACTTCGGTGGCTGCAAATAATCTAAGCGGCGGAAATCAGCAAAAGGTGGTTTTTGCAAAGTGGCTGTTAAAGGATCCTAAAATTCTTATTTTGGATGAACCCACCAGAGGAATTGATGTGGGGGCAAAAACGGAAATATATCATATTATCAGCAGATTGGCGGAGAAGGGCGTGGCAGTGATTTTTATTTCTTCCGAGCTTCCGGAACTGCTTGGAGTGTCAGACCGGGTGGCTGTTGTGGCATCAGGCAGACTTGTTGATATTTTAGATAGAAAGGACGCGACGCAGGAACGGATTATGGAGCTTGCAGTGAAAGGGGAGTAGGATAAAATGAAAAAAAATGAAAGTTATGTAAAGTTTGTGGATTTGTACAGTAAATATGGAGTTTTATTGATTTTAGTCATCGTGTTTCTGATCTGTAGTTTTTCATCACCGGCATTTTTACAGTGGGGAAATATTTTAAGCACATTAAATCAGGCGGCGATTACTATGGTATTGACTTGTGGAATGACAATGCTTTTGATTTCAGGACATGCAGACCTTTCAGCAGGTTCCATCGTTGCACTGACCTCCATTGTGTGTGCCCTGACAATGAAAATGACAGGCTCTCCGGTTCTTGCTATTGGCGCCAGCATTTTGGCAGGGGTGGTCTGTGGGCTTTTAAATGGAATTGGTGTATGTATTCTTAAAATTTCATTTTTTATCATCACACTGGCAACCACAATGATCCTGCGTGGAATGGCATATATCCTGACAGATGGAGCGCCTATTTATGGAATGGGAAAGATAATGAATTTAGGGCAGGGAAGCCTGCTTGGCATTCCAAATTTGATATGGATTGCAGTAGTGGTGATTATTGTTACATTTATTATACTGAATAAAACAGTTTACGGACGCTATTTATACGCAATTGGAGGGAGTCCGGATGCTGCGGTGGCATCAGGAATTAATGTAAGAAAAGACATTATTGTGGCATTTGTTATTATGGGCGTGATTGCTTCTGTAAGTGGGATTATGCTGGCCGGCAGAACCAACGGGGGATATCCAAGCGCAGCGGAAGGGTATGAATTTGATGCGATTATTGCCGCAGTTTTAGGCGGGACAAGCTTTAACGGAGGCGTAGGCGGTGTGATTGGCAGTATTTTTGGAGCCATTATTATTGCACTTATCAATAATGGCATGAATCTGGTGGGAATCAGCGCCTATTATCAGGATATTGTAAAAGGCATTATTATTGTTGCGGCAGTATTTATTGATTTGAAAACCCGCAGCCTTGTAATGAAGCATTAAGCGTTAAAATCAGCTTGATTAAAAAACATGGAAGGAGGAAAACGAAAAGTGAGTTTTGATATTTTAAAACAAAATCCCTTTTTTCTGGATGAGGATGCAATTGCGTGGGTGAAGTCTGCTTTTGAAGCCATGTCCCTGGAAGAAAAAATTGGACAGATTATTCTGGACGGTTCAACAGAGCTGGTAAATGAAAAACGTCCATTAGAGCTTTCAGGTTTTCACAGGATGGTAACCCACTCGCAGGAAGATTTGGTATCATCAGCAGAGCAAATGCAGAAAAGCGCTAAAATACCAATGCTGCTGTCAGCGGATATGGATCATTTGTCTTATTCTATCAATCCTGAGGGGACACCCTTTACCAATCAGATGGGAGTGGCAGCGTGTGATGATCCGGCGATAGCGGAAAAAATGGGGATTGTTGCGGCCAGAGAGTGCAGGGCGCTTGGTTTTAACTGGTCCTTTACACCCGTAGTGGATATTAACTACAATTTTAGAAGCCCTATTGTGAATATTCGTTCCTTTGGAAGCGATCCGGACAAGGTTCTGCGTATGGCAGGCGCCTATGTGAAGGGAATGCAGAAAGAAGGGGTGGCTGCATGTTTAAAGCACTGGCCGGGAGATGGAATGGACGACAGGGACCAGCATAATATAATGTCCATTAATTCAATGGATATGGTAAGCTGGCGGAATACTTACGGAAGAGTTTACAAAAAGCTGATAGAAGAAGGGGTTATGAGTATTATGAGTGCACATATTACCCTGCCCGCCTATTATCGGGAAAAGGATCCGGATTTCCCATTTGAAAAAATACTTCCGGGGAGTCTGTCAAAGGAATTAAATCAGGAACTGCTCCGTGGGGAACTGGGCTTTAACGGTCTGATTATTACAGACGCCTCCATTATGGGAGGATATAATGCCAACGGAAGCCGCAGAGAGCTTTTGCCCATGTCCATAGAAAGCGGCTGCGATATGCTGATGTTTGTAAAAAATTATGAGGAAGACATTGCAGCTTTAAAGGATGGAATCAGGGAAGGAAGGCTTTCGGAAAAAAGACTTAACGAAGCGGTGATAAGAGTATTGGGGCTAAAAGCAGCCCTTCATCTGCACCAGCGTAAGCAAAGGAAAGAAGAGGCTCCTACGGAAACGGAACGCGCATATTTGGGATGCAGTGAGCACCAGCGATGGCTTCTTGATGCAGTGGATAAGTCAATTACTCTGGTAAAAGACACACAGAAATTACTTCCTCTTTCGCCGGACAAATATAAAAGGATTTTGCTGATTCAGGGAAAGGCCAATGGACAGTTTGGGGATGAAAAGGATCTGGGATTTGAAAAATATTTGAGGGAACAGGGATTTTGTGTGGAAGTATATAATCATAAGATTCATGATGCAGCCCAATTTGATCTGGTGATTTTTGCAGCGGCAAGAGAGTGCATGATGGTCAGGGATAATACCCGGATTGACATGATTGATCTGATGGGAGACATTATGTGTGCAATGGACCGGTATTTTGGAAAGATTCCATCTTTGTTTGTGTCCTTTGGCTCCCCATATCATCTGTATGATTTTCCACACTGTAAAACATACATTAACGCCTATTCAAGTGTGGAGCCGGTGAAAAAGGCAGTTGCCGAAATGCTCTCCGGAAAGAAAAAGTTTCTGGGGAAAAATCCTGTTGATCCTTTTTGCGGGCTGGAAAGCACCAGATTTTAAGAAGGAGGGCAGCAGTGGCTAATATTGACTTGAAGTTTTATTCTTATTATCTGGGAATGGAATCATCCGCTCAGGTGATTCTGCCGGATGCACGTCCTCAAAAGATGCAGGATCTTGGAGAGAAAAAGTATCCGGTTCTTTACTTACTGCATGGCCAGTTTGATGATGACACTGCGTACATAAGAAAAAGCCTGATTGAAACCTATGTACAAAATAAAGATTTGATTGTTGTAATGCCAAACGTACACAGAAGCTTTTACGCAAACTGTAAGGAAGGCCATGAATATTACAATTTTATAGAAGAAGAGCTGCCTGTTATTATTGGTAATTTTTTTCATACATCACGTAAAAGAGAGGATCAGTTTATTGCCGGTCTTTCTATGGGCGGATACGGGGCGCTGAAAATAGCGCTGAATGCACCGGAAAAATATGCTGCATGTGCAAGCATGTCAGGTGCAATTGATCCTATTGAAGCAAATACCAACCAGGAGGCAAAAGCCTATCCGGTGCCGGATATGGAAGCAAATATATTCCGTGTGTTTGGCTCAAGGGAAGAGTTTGAAAACAGCGAAAATGATCTTTGTTTTAAACTGCGGGAGCTGGATAAAACAGAAGGCCCCAAACCCAGGTTCTTTGTAAGCTGCGGAAATGAAGACTTTCTGCTTGAACAGAATAAAAAGTTTGTCAGGATATTTAAAGAAGAACTGAAAACGATGGATTGTGTTTTTAAGCAGATGCCCGGAAGCCATAATTGGGAATACTGGAATAAAGCATTATTAGATGTACTTGATTTTTTTAATTTTAAAAATAAATAAAACAAGAAAGGATGGAAAGAAAATGAAAAAGTTTTTATCGTTACTTATGGTACTTGCCATGACTGTCATGCTGGCAGCCTGCGGGGCAAAGGAGGCTCCGTCACCGGCAGCAGAAAATGCCGGAAATGAAGCAGCCGCAAATGAAGATGCAGCAGAAAGCTCATCCAATGAAGCGGCAGAGGAAGAGAGTGCAGACAATGAAGCTGCAAAAACATTTACCATTGGATATTCTGCACTGACTCTTGGAGACAGCTATTGTAAAGCCCTTGCCGATGCTATTGAAAAATATGCAAAGGAAATGGGGATGGAGTGTACAGTACTTGACGGACAGGTAGATGCAACCAAGCAAATGGAAACCATTGACACCTTTTATAATAAGAAGGTAGATCTTGTGATTGTACAGCCTATTCCGGGTGTGGAGTCGTCTCTGGTAAAATTTAATGAAAGCGGAACACCGGTTCTTTTTGTAAACAGTTATCCGACCATCACAGAGGAATTTGAATTGAGCTATTCCTATGTGGGAAGCAGAGAAACAGAAGCCGGAGAGGAACAGGCAAAGTATCTGGCAGAGGTGCTTCCGGAAAATGCAACGGTATGTGTTGTTCTTAATGCCCTTGGATTTACGAATACCGAAAGCCGGCGCAATGGATTTGTAGACAAGATGAATGAACTTAGGCCGGATGTGCAGGTTATTGCCGAACAGACAGGGGATTCAGACACCAATAAGACCATGTCGGTAATAGAAGACTGGCTGCAGCTTTATGGAGAAGATGGAATTAATGCCATTGTTTCCGGCTGCAATGCATCTACTATCGGAATTGTTGAAGTATTAAAATCCCATGATCTTTGTGGAAAAATACTGGTGGCCGGCATTGACTGCTTAAGCCCGTATGGGCCTGATAACTTAACTGCCGGAAATGTAGCTGTTGATATTTTTCAGAATCCCGACGAGCAGGCCAGAATCGCAATCGAAACAGCACTTAAGCTTTTAGAGGGCGAAGCAGTGGAAGAGGAAACCTGGGTAAAATGGGAGCCGGTTACTGCTGAAAATGCAAAGGACTATTATGACAGATATTAAGCAGCCAGTGAAGAATTATGCGCAGTAGGCATAGAAGGGGCTGTTGCTTCGGTAGATTATTCATCTACTTTTGCAACAGCCCCTTTAAAAAAGAAAAAGATGGCTAAACCATCTTTGGAGGGATTAGAAATCGACATTATCCGATAATCCCGCATTTTTAATGAGCCACCGGGGACTCGAACCCCGGACAACTTGATTAAAAGTCAAGTGCTCTACCACCTGAGCTAGTGGCCCATA